>JAESRA010000038.1 GCA_016764895.1 Phycisphaerales bacterium
ATGGAGATGGTGGTGGCTTCGCCGGCGACGGAGAAGCCTTGGACGCGGAAAGGCGGGAGGTACAGAAATCCAAGTGAGCCTTCGCGGGGCGGCGGACGGGGGATCATGGCAATTCTCCTTAGGCCCACGCTTTGGCGCGGGTGGAAACAGTGTTTGGTCGCCTGGAACTTGTGGGCGATGGGGGGAGTCTAGGTCGTGGAGGAATCGAAAAGGACACATCTATGGAACCCCGTCAATCCGAACACCAAACAACACCCCTAATCAAGGGGTCTGAAGTAATATTTATTTCAAATTCATCACTCCCCCCCTTGACAGGATGGGGGGGGGTACATTGCGCATATGGCTTGCATTTGGGCGGCCATGTATTTCGGAGAATGAAAATGAAGTATTGGAAAGCAGTTCTTGCAGGTTCGATGTTGGCAGGCGGAATGGTCGCACTCAGCGCATGTTCAGGGTCTGCTGAAACTGGAGTTCGCGATGGTAATCCGTATTTCAGATTAGACTGGGACAACACCCCAAAGAATCCAGACCCTCCCGCTCCAGACCCTGATGAAGATACCCCGAGCAATCAAATCACCTTCAACGGTGATGAATACGATATCTATGGCAACATTTGCCCAACCTGGGCAGTCAATACAGACACCGGACGCATGTTCTATCTCACCAACTGTACAGGTGACCTAGCAATCACAGACCCCGGCGGCGGCGGTAAAACTTTTACAGGCGGATCGTCGGGAGATATTGCTGATGCTTCAACAATCGGTTCAGTCGAGATAGACTGGGCAGGACGACCAATCTACCCATTGACTCCAATCATCCCAGGCAGCTTTGAAGATAGCCTGCAAGACGAACTTGCACGCGGCTTCGGGGATGATGCCCTCCCAATCGACCCAGCACTCAGTGCCTTCGATCTGCTGACAGAATATGAAATGCTCGACTTGGATCCTTCAGACCCCGCGTATGAAACAACCATCAGCATAGCTTGGCGATTCAACGCTATCGATGACCACTTTGGCGATGTGATGCTCCACTTGCGAACCGATCAAGTCATCCTCCCCCCATCACTCTACAATGTTCAGTATGAGATGTATATCAAAAACGATGTCGATGACGGGCTTCCTGGCTATGTGCGAGCTCGATTGCGTGGCGACCTCAACGCAGTGCTTGCGTACCTCGCGGATATGGGATATGAGCAGATCACCGTCCAAGATGAACTCCGCGGTACGGAAGAAACCGTGGGCGCCAACCAAGATACGCGCCAAATTTCATGGAATGGCGTGCAAGTCCCCGGCCTCTTTGCTGATCCAACACCTGATGGGATCAACTAATCAATCGCTGTTCAGACTGTAAGTATCCCACTCCACCCCGTACACCGTGCGGGGTGGATATTTATTCAAAAGCAAGTTCCACCCCATGATCATGAACAAACCCTTTGCCCTTGTATGCTTTCTTCTGCTGACTTCTTTGCTCCCCGCCTGCGCCGGCACCAAAGAACGAGAAACCGAACGCCTTCTTCTGCTTCAGTCTCGATACAGTGGATCCATTATCCGGCTCGGAATAAAAACGGAGAACGATAAAGGCGGAATCGGCACCGCATTTTATACGGGGTCACAACACGGCTTCATCACAGCACGCCATGTTCTGATGCAAGAAGATGAAGAGGGCAATGAATACGCCGCCGAACAACTGATGCTCCATATTCCCTCATGTAAAACGGACTATACGGCAAACATGGGCGATGCGGTCGAAGACAAAGAAAACGACGCAATGCAATGGGACACAATGCAATGGAAAAACGACTGGGCGAACTTCATGCCGACGGAAGACACTCTCAATAGAAGGCCTTTGCGGTATGATCGGAACATTGAACTACGAAACAATCGTCGTGTGTATATTGCTGGATACCCCATTCTTGAAAGAGTTCCTGATTACGAGGACGGAACACCTGTAGAGTGGCTCTCTACCATTAACCTCTTTACTTATGCTACAAAACAAAAACTTATGAACTCTACGAAAACAAAAAATCGGAAGTTCAACACTGTTTTTATCCCATTTCTGGGAGACATAGATCGATTCCGAGGAATGTCCGGTGGACCCGTTCTTATTTGGGACGAGGACACACAAGACTTTATTGCTGTCGGAATTCTTGTCACCGCTGCCATATCAACTCACTCAGGAAACCCGCTGTTGGTGTTCATCCGTCCGCAGATTTCTCCGATTGAGTTGATAGAATAAACCTATGCAGTTCAAATCATTTTTTTGTGTGTCCGTACTCTTTTTCGCACTCCTTCTCCCCGCCTGCGCTGGCATCAAAGAGCGAGAAACCGAACGCCTTCTCTTGCTCCACAAACGCTACAGCGGCTCAATCATCCGTATCGATATGAGAAAAGAAAACGGTGGAATTTCTGGCGGCACTGCGTTTTATACTGGTCAAGGAACTGAATTTATAACCGCCCGTCATGTTCTAATGCACGAGGATGAAAAAGGTGTCGAGTACCCCACAGATCGTATAATGCTGCATATTCCCTCGTGTGAAACGAGCTACACAGCGAACATGGGTGATCACAGCGAGGACAACATCATCGCAACTCTGAATGATTGGGCCAACTTTACCCCAGACACCGATATTCTCACACGACGCCCCCTGATCTACGATCCTCAATACCCCCTCCACAATGGACAGCAAGTTTTCATTGCTGGCTACCCGTTTCTCAATCGCGATTATGACTATGTCGGCAACTTCCCGATCGAGATGATCGCCACCAGAAGTTTCTTTGTGTATGCGACAACCCACCACTTTGGGACGACATCGCAAACAGGAGATCAAAAATTCACCCTCGTTAAACTCGCTGACGCTCTGTACGATGACCAAGCTGGGCGAGGCATGTCCGGCGGTCCAGTGCTGGTGTGGGATACCACAATCCAAGATTTCATAGCGGTGGGCATTCTTGTGAGAATTTCACAGACTTTGCGGACAAAGAGTCCACTACTCTACTTCATCCGTCCGGATATTCCCCTGATTATGCCCGACCCCGAAATAAACTGATCTGTCGGAGTGGGGTTGATGGATGCTTAATCAGAATGATCCCTTGCATACCATCCCCGCATGACCACTGACGAACCTACAAAAAACTCGCCAAACCCTCAAACCCCCGACTCCCAAGATCAATCTATTGGTGCGATTATTTCGCGTCTTGGGCCTGCGGCTTATCTTGGGATTGCTTGGGCGGTCATGCCTGCTCTTGCTGGGTTTCTTTTGTTGGCCAATATGAATAAGGCCTCGGATATTTTGCTTCAACGCAATCAAGAGGGCGATGGTTCGCTGGTTGTTGGGGTCGGGATGTATATCGGGATTTTCTTTGTTTCTGCTGGGTTTGGGTTTTTGCCGACTTATTCGCAGGCGATCCTTGCGGGGTTTGCCTTTGGGATTGGGATTGGGTTCCCGGCCGCACTTGCTGGGTTTACTGGTGCGTCGATTATTGGGTATTTTATTGCCCTCAAGATTGCACGCAACCGTGTTGAGAGTGAGATTCATAAGCATCCCAAAGCGACCATTGTTCGTGATGCGTTTATTCGACATGGGTTTTGGAGAGCGACGGGGATTTTGGTGTTGCTTCGGGTGTCGCCTGCTTCGCCGTTTTCGTTGATGAATGGGTTTATGGCGGTGTCGGGCGTGAAGTTGGTGCCTTATGTGATTGCGACGGTTGTTGGGATGGCTCCACGGACCTTTGCGGCTGTGTGGATTGGGCATCAAGTGACGAGTTGGGATGAATATGACAAACCCAAATGGCTCATTATTATTGGTATTGCGCTGATGTTTGGGGTTCTGATGCTTTTGGGGCATATGGCCAACAAGGCGATTGAGAAAGCAATGGGCCAAGATTCACAAGTCCCCGAATCTGACCCAACTGACTGAGAATGATCGGGTTGGGTGGACTACGATCTTTTTATATGAGCCTTATTGATACACAGTCTCAACTAAAGTCCCCAGCCAAAGCCGTGGTTCTGGATTTTGGCCCCGATTCTCAATCCACCATGCCGGCTTCAGTTCAGGATTGCGATCCCATCGCACAACACCCTTCGAGATTCCGCCGCCTTGCTCCTGCCACTGCCCTTGGTATTGCGTGGTCGCTTTTTCCAAGCATCGCTGGCGTGCTTTTGCTCCTTAATATGGAGCCTATCGCGTTGGCATTGATCGGTGATACTGGTTCAACCTCACAACTGTTCATCGGGCTTGGGGTCTATACAGTCTGCTTTATTATTCTTGCGGGATTTGGGTTCTTGCCGACGATTTCCCAGGCCGTCCTCGCTGGCTACACCTTTGGGTTTACCTTTGGGCTCCCGGCTGCGATGATTGGCTTTGCGGGTGCATCACTCATTGGCTACAAGGTTGTCAAGTATCTCGCCCGAGATCGCATTGAGCATGAACTTAACCGTTCGCCAAAATCCTCGATGGTCCGCCACGCGCTTCTGACGGCGAGCCCCAAGCGGGCAATTCTCATTGTCACCTTGCTGCGAGCTTCACCCAGTGCGCCGTTTGCGTTGACCAACCTTGTGCTTGTGAGTTTGGGTGTTTCGCGGTCGGTGTTTTTGATCGGTACCATATTGGGGATGCTCCCGCGGACTTTGGGGGCGGTGCTTATTGGGGTTTCGGTTACTAACTGGTCTGGCGAGTACAGCCAGCCGCGTTGGATGATCGTTGCGGGCATCGCCGCGACGGTTGTGTTGCTGATTGTCATTAGCAAGGTCGCGGCCTCGACACTCAAGAATCTCTCAACCGCCGAATGACCGAACCCGTTAAATTGTCGGGTCTTTGAGCAGGTTGATGAAAGTAATCATAAACAGCATCAGTGCTGTGTTGTGAATGAAGTGTGCGGTCATTGGTGCGATGATTGATCCGCGCCACTGCCGCATGAATGCGAACATGAATCCGAGTGCGATGAGCGGCGCCACCATGAACGGGCCATAGGAGTGCATGTAGGCAAAGAGCATGGCGCTCAAGAAGGCTGCCAATACCCAGTGCATTCGTGCGCTCATGTGGCGGAATAGGGCGCCGCGGAAAATGAGTTCCTCGGCGATCGGTGCCCAGATTGTTGCAAGCGAAAATATCAGCAGGACAAATAAAGGCCCGCCATCGCTGATGATATCAAAGATCGGGTTGGACATGGGTTCGAGTTCTTCGCCGCTACCTGAGGCCAGCAAGCTTTGGATGAGGATAACGATCATGGTGATGGCGACCCCGACCATGTAGACCGGGATACTCGCGAGGTATACAAGGAACCCGCACCCGATTTCTTTCAATATTCCTTCGCCGCGATGCAGCCCGATGGCCTTTGACCAGTCTTTGGATTTCATTCCGCGGAGCAGTGCCCATGCGGGGACAACGATCAATATCCATTGCAGCGGGATTGCGAGTGCCCCGAGCGCGGGGCTTATTTTTACGCTGAGTACAAAGAGCCCGATCGAGAGCACGCCGAAGGCTGCGAGGAACACCGTATAGGTTTCGAGGAAGACCGAGCCACCTGGAGCGGGTGCTTGGAATCGCAGCCGCATTTTTCCGGTCGCCAGATTGATGATCCCGATAATCAGCAGTACCAACCCCGCAAGGAAACTCAACCCCGCCACAGTAAACACAAACAACAACAACAGGGCAATCGGAATAAATCCCGTCACAATCGGCTCGCGTAGCGGATCATCATTTTCAAGCCCGTGCGTCAGCGCCGCTTGACCGAGCACGCCATATCGGGCGACGAGTTGATCCCGCATTGGTTGTTCGATGGAGTTTGGGCCTTTGGTGTAGATTGATTTGAGCGTATCGAGTTCAGCGAGAAGCAATCTATTTCGGATAGCTTCATATGAGTCTTCTTCGATCTTTTCCTGTCCAATGTCGCTGGTGAGTGTTGATCTGATTTCCAGCTTTAGGGTTTCGACTCGATTCAGAGCCGCTTCTGATCCTTCGTACTCGCCGCTCATGATGATCGCGCGGATTTGGTCTTCGGGTGTATGGGCCAATACGAACTGTTCCATCACCATCGTGCTGTAGTTGCTTGGTTGTTCCATCAGCAATTTGTGCCCACGGATAAACATCCGGGCGGGCAGATCAAACTGCCCGAATCGGCCGAGAGCCGGGGTGTCGGCTCCGATGACCAACTCAGGGAGTTCCTCGCCGATGAGTTTGTATTGGGTGCTTTCTGAGGCGTTCTGCCACAGGATGATCCCGCCGGCAAAGACCACCGCCAAAACCAAGGCGATCAGCCCAGAAACCCGCGTTCCCGGATCGGGCTTCTTTACAGGTTCTGTATTTGATCGGGAAAGCTCATCACTCGTTTGATTCGGTTCGTCCATGTTCATTCATCGGGCCAATTCACGCTTTCAATCCCCCCATTGGCCCAACAATTTGACCCGGCCCAATCCAACGCCTAAATTCTTGGTCCCCAACGGCTTGTCTGTTGGCACATATCACAAATCTGCTGGTCGATCACTCCTCCAGCCCGCCCTGCCCGGTAGGCAGCGTACCAAGCACCCCTCACGGCTGCCTAGTTCATCGTCTCGATGCTCTTTCTAAGCCGCCTGATTGATAGGAGATCGTCATGGGAATCAAACCACTACGCCACCACTTGCGTCGCGAAACATACATGGCCAAGAACGGCGATGTTGCCAAGCAATGGTGCATCATCGACGCCAAGGGCGTTTCGCTCGGTCGGCTCGCAGCTGAGATCGCGCCGGTTCTCATGGGCAAGCATCGCCCAGAGTACACCCCCCATGTTGATTGCGGCGACTTCGTCATCGTCATCAATGCCGGAGAGGTTCAACTCACCGGACGCAAGGCCGAGCAAAAACTTCGCTTGACCTACTCGGGCTACCCCGGTGGTCAGTCCGCCGAGTCCTATGGCCACCTCCGCGAGCGCCGCTCAGACCTCCTTATTTCCGAGGCTGTCCGTCGGATGCTTCCCAAGAGCCGCCTGGGCCGCCAGATGCTTAAGAAACTCAAGGTCTATGACGGAGCCGATCACCCGCACGCCGGCGTGAACCCAAGGGCTCTCTAAACAAGGGCTCTCTAAACAAGGCTCTCTAGACAAGAGCCCTCTAAACAAGAGTGCTCTCAATAAATCAACTCACTGTCCAAAGCGGTCTTGGGTGTACCAAGATTCGTGGATGCGGACAGTTATGAAAAGGATAGTGAACCCATGGCTGGATACGAAACCACCATCACCAACCCGGACCTTGCTGGCGAAACCGTCGCCGACGCCGGACCTGCTGAGATTCAAACCCGCGTCCTTCCGGACCCAAAGCCCGCTGACAAGCATGGCTGGTGGTGGGGCACTGGTCGTCGCAAGCGTGCGGTTGCCCGTGTCCGCTTCCGTCCAGCCGCGACTGAAGGCAAGGGTGAAGTTAAGATCCAGCTCACGCGCAAGCAGTTCAAGACCATCGATGAGTACTTTTCTGAGATGCGTGACCGTGCCGATGCTGTTTCTCCGCTCAAATTGACCGAAACCACTGGTAAACTTGATGTGATTGTCCGCTGCCACGGCGGCGGGTACATGGGCCAGGCCCAGGCTGTTCGTCTTGGAATCTCCCGGGCGCTCGTCGGATATGATCCGAACTTTGAGCCTGCTCTTCGTGATGCCGGGTTCCTGACCCGCGACGCTCGTAAGGTCGAACGCAAGAAGTATGGCCAGCCTGGTGCTCGTGCCCGCTTCCAGTTCTCGAAGCGTTAATACAGGGTTTCCACCCTTTCAACAGTTTCATCCACAGCAGCCCGGTTTTTCCGGGCTGTTTTTCTATAGTGTTGTCATGAGTCTTTGGCCAAAGAGACATTCTGATCAACCCCGCGACTGCGTCGTGATTGGTTTAGTTGTCGCGATTATCACGGTTGCCATTGTCCCGTTATTTATTATCTGGCAGCTTGGCAGGCTCAACAACACTCCAGATTGGTGGGCGGCCTTGGACAATAATCCAGTCAACACCGAGCAATCAGGGATCGAACTCGAGAATCGAATCACCACCGCCCTGACCCGTGTGCGTCTTTCTGAAGATGCTGATTGGAACGCTGCGATCAATCAGGATCAGCTCAATAGCTGGCTCACCCACCGCCTCAAAGGAACCATCCACTCATTTACCGGCGATACTTGGATTGATGAACTCGGCGAGATTCGGATCGCGCTCAGTCAGGCCGGCATGACCATCGGTGCCCAGCTCAGACATGCCCATGGCTTAACCATTGTTTGGGCAATCATTCAGCTAGGCACCAATGATCAGGGCCGGTTCGTCGTGACGACAGATCGTGTTTACATTGGTTCGATGAGAGTGCCAAAGGCTTTGGCATCCAAATACATATCCAATGAGAATCTTGGCGACGCGCAGGTGGACCTGGGTGACGGGCGGGTAGTTTTTATTCGTGCCCTTCGTACCGGGGACCGCCGTCTTGAGTTTGCGCTTCGGACTGAGTTGGCTAATTAGTTTTTGGTGTCCATTTGTTTACAATTTTCCTGGCTGCTGGGGTCTGGATTGTTCGGATTGTGTCGGCGTTTGCGGCAAAGGCTGCGCTGAATGAATCGTCTTTCTTGAGTACATAGTTAATCGACTCAACGATTGATTTGGTTCCTGTGCTGAGTGAGCGTGATCGCATGATCGTTGCCAGCAGTGCTGCGCCGAGAACCAGCGGTGCTTGAACCGGGGCCGGAATCCAAGGCGATATAGCGTTGGCTGCGATGGTGAGTGGATCGCTTGGGTTGGTTGCTCCGTCGATTACTTGGTCTGCGTGGATAATCGCCGCTTGTACAACGGCGAGTTTCGCGTTGATTTGTGAGATCAGCGCGTCGATCGAGTTGCTTTTGGCACTGTCGTCTGGGATTGATTCGCGCATGAGTGCGAGTTCATCGAGTTGATTTTGGAGATCATTTTGGATCACCGTCGCTTGATCCCGCATTGATCCGAGTTGGTCGATTGATTGTCCGACTCCTGCGCATCCGCCAATTGCCAAAGATACACACACAAACACTATTGTCATCAAGTTCCGCATACTAAAATTCCCACGCTCAGGATTGGGCGTTCATGCACAGAGCGCATCGCGCACGAACGCTGCGGGGAACGAGAAAGAGTGGGGGGTTGAATTGTATACGGGCGGCTTGGGCTTTCGGTCGGGAATCGACCTGTTGATCAGTGCAAATGCGCACGGATCATGTCACTGCGCATCGATAATCGCATGTGTGAGTGAACGGGCGAGTGAATGGGCGAGCGTATGACCGGATTTGTGCGCACGGATATGGGCGTTGATGGGTTTTCCGAGGAGTGCTAGGTCGCCGATGAGATCAAGTAGTTTGTGGAGTGCGCATTCATGTGTATCACGAAGGGTGTTGTTGATTGGGCCTGAGTCTCCCAGCACCAGCATGTCGCCAGGATTGAGATGTTTGAACAAGCCGCCTTTGATCAATGCCTCGGCTTCATGCTCAAGACAGAATGTTCGCGCTGGGGCGATGCGATCGATATAGGTATCGGTTTGTCCGTCCCAGTGAACAGTTGTGTGGGGGATTGGAGAGTCTGGGCCGTAGTCGATGGTGTATTCGTATGAGCACCACTCAGCGGGAGAAACCTCGATCCATGAATCTTCCTGCTCAACACGGATTACTTTGTTGATAACGATTGGATCAATGGGAGCGTCTTGAGATTCGATTCCTGTTTTTTGGATTGCTTGAGTAAACGCGAGTGATGAGCCATCCATGATTGGCAGTTCGCAATGGTCAACTTCAATGATTGCGTTGGTGACGCCGGTTCCTGCGAGTGCTGAGAGTATGTGTTCGACGAGCCATATGGTGGAGCCTTTGTTTGTTAGGGCGCTGCATCGTGGAGGGATGTTTGCAAAGGCGGGGTGGACTGGGGCGTGGCTGATGTTTTGTGGATTGACTGGGATGCTGTTGGTGTTGTTATTGTTGTTGAGTCGGAAGGTGAGGCCTTGATTGATTTTTGCTGGTTGGATTGTGCATTTGCTAGGTAGGCCTGTAAAGAGGGCGACTCCCTCGACGATTGTTTGTGATCGGAGCGTGCGTTGGGCCTTGGATTGGAGAGGGGATCGCGTCATCATTCAGTTTGAGGAATGGTTATTTGGATTCGAGTTTTTTTAATCGTTTTTCGACTTTGCGTACAAACGAGGCGAGATCACGGAAGGCACCGTAGTTGAGGAGTGCTTGCCTGGCGGGCATCGCGGGTGTTCCTGCGTATGTTTGGCCATCGGGGACACTTTCAAGAACGATGGCTCCGCCGGCGACTTTTGCGTTTTTGCCGATTACTGATTGGTCGTTGAGCACGGCGGCGCCGCCGATCATTGCAAAGTCGCCGATAGTGACTGAGCCGCCGAGCGTCGTTCGTCCGGCGATCAGGGTATCGGTACCTACAATACAGTTGTGGGCGATGTGTACTTGGTTGTCGATTTTGGTTCGGTCGCCGATGGTGGTTGCGCCGAACTTGGCGCGATCAATGGTGACGCAGGCACCGAGTTCGATATCGTTTCCGAGTTCGACGATTCCGATTTGTGGGACTTTGACTGCCGGGCGTAGATCGGTGGCGGGCAGATATCCAAATCCGTCTGCTCCGATGACGGAGTTGGCTCCGATATGGCATCGGTCGCCGATGATGCAGCGGTCTTCAATTACAACGCCCGGTTCAAGGATTGTATTTTTTCCGATGCTGGCGTTGACACCGATGGTGATGTTGGGCATGAGCACTGCGCCGGCGCCGATTGATGACCCGGCACCGATTGTGCATCCTGGGCCGATGGCGGCGCTGGGGTCGATAGTGGCATCGGGATCAACCACTGTTGAGGAGTGGATACCGGGTGTAGGGCGGGCTCGCTTTGGGTTGACCGCTTCGAGGATCATGACCATTGCTTCGTCGGCGTCTTTGACTCGGATAAGTGCTCGTGTATCGGGGTTGTGTTCTGGTACTTCGATATCTTTGGTGACGAGTGCGCAGCCGCAGGATGAATCTGCCCAGAGTTTGGCGTAGCTTGATGATCGGATGAATGTTAGGGTTTCTGGGGAGCCGTCTTCGATGGAACCGAGTGTGTTTAGGGGGATATCCGGGTTTCCGACCAGTTCGCCTCCGAGCAGTGTTGCTAGGTCTTGTGCGCGGACGGGGAAGGACATGATCGAGGATATTTCCCCATTTTTGTTGTGGGGCTGGAACACAGTATCTGTTTTTGGTGCGGCCATTGAGTTCATCGTTTGTTTGTATGAAGGGGTCGCGGCTTTATGGGGCGCTGTATTCATTGTTCATCAGTGTGATGACTTGTTGGGTGATGTCGATTGAATCATGCCGGTAGACGACACTTTTTGTGATGATGGCACGGATGACATCGGGGTTTGGGGCTCCGTCTGGGAGTCCAAAGGAGGAGTCGTCGAAGAGGACGATGTCGTATCCTTCGCGGTCAGCGATATCGTGGATCGCGGTTTCGATTTTGGTGTAGAGCCCGGCCATGACTGAACCGGTATCAATCGACACAAGTTGTGAGAGAATCTTACGACGGGTCTCGGCGAGTGCTTGTTTTTCCATTCCTTCTTGGAATTTTTCGCGGTAGGCATCGGTTCCGGGTTCCAGGATTTGGATATCGGCGTCGAGGGCTTCGAGTTGTTTGACCACTTCGTTGAGTTGTTCTTGGCGGGCTTCCATCCGGGCTTCGAGTTGGCCTTCAAGAACTGTGCGTTCATTGAGCCCGTCGATGATGTTCATGATGTCTACAACGGCGATGGCTGTTGGTTGGGCTGGCGGACGCGTAGAGTTTGCGTTTGCTTGGAATACGAAGGCGGCGCCGAGGAGTATGGCGAGCCCGGCGAGTGATAGGAAGGCGTTTTTATTGGTCTTCATTGCGGTGTTCTCCATGAATGGATAGTTGGTGTTTTACTGAATGGTATACCGTTGTCTGCTTGCCGGGGTTGACATAAAAACCGCTTAGTTGAACGGAAGATCGACTGAGAAGGTGAATAGGCGGGTTTCGTCGTTATCTTCTTTGAGGATTGGGAACCCGAAATCAAAGGCCAGTGGGGCCGGCGAGAGGGCGGGCATGAAGATTCGGAATCCGAAGCCGACCGATACGCGGTATTCATCGAATCCTGGGTCAAATGAAACGGTTCCGGAGTCTACAAAGAAGACGAGGGATAATAAATCTTCATAGATTGGTTGCTGGATTTCGGCGCCTAGGAAGAATTCGAAGGTGCCGCCGACGGGGTCGTCGGATTGGAGTCCTGTGTCGTTGCGGATTCCTTTGGGGGAGATTGTTCTGAATTCGAAGCCACGGAAATCTTGGCCGCCGGAATAGAATCGTTCGTATGTTGGTGTTTCGTCTCGGCCTTGGGGGATATAGCCGAGTTTTGAGCTGAGTTTGAGGATGGTTGATCGGCCGAGGTAATCTTCTCGGATTGGGATGAAGGTGTTGTGCTTGAGTCTGATTGGTGTGTAGACGAAGTCCCCGACGACTTGTTCGATACTGATCGATGAGCGGGAGCCTTTGGTTGGTCGGATGCGTGAGTCGAGGGTGGTGCGGGAGAGTGATGCGGAGAGGCCTAGGAGTGTTGTTGGGTCGGCGGCTTTGAAGACATCGACGGGACGGGATGGGTCGATATCGCCCAGTTCGATTTGATTGATTCGGAAGTTCATATTTCCGGTCCATCGTGTACCGAAGCGTCGTCCTAGGCCGAGTGTGAAGCCGGCGCGTTGTTCATCGAATTCGTCAAAGTTGCGTCTGCGGAAGAACGCGCTGACCGAACCTGAATAGTTTGATTCCATTAGGTATGGTTCAGAGAGCGATATGCGGAAGGTTTGGACTTCGCTGCCGGGCAAAGCTTCGATTTGGAAGGTTTGCCCGCCGCCACGGAATGCACGGCCTGCGAAGAATTCACCGAAGGAATCGGGGGTGTCTCTGATATCAAAGTTGCGTTGTGTGATTGCGATCCGGCCAACGACGCCGGAGTCTGAGGACACGGCACCGCCGAGATCAAAGCTGCCTGTGTTGGTTTCTTCGATCTCGATAAGCACATCGCGGAACGAGGATTTGTCGGGAGGGGTGAGGGTGAGGGTGATTGGATCGTTGAGCGGGTCGCTTTGTGATGAGTTGTCTGATTGGTCATCCCGCCTTGCTCTTGGAACAAACTCGTCGTCCCAAATTTCTGCGAAGAATTCGACGCCGGATTCTTGGGGAGTGACTTTGGCACCTGAGCGGTCGTTGAACAGCCGGAGTAGGCGGAGGCGTGTTTTTGTTCGGTCCATCGCCTGGGTATCGAGCGGGCGGGTGGGTTTGAGTTCGACCTGTCTGCGGATTACTTCTTGGCGGGTGAGGTCGTTGCCTTGGATGATGACTTCGCCGACGCGTGATCGCCCGCCTTCTGAGATTGCTACGACGAGGTCAACGAGTGGTTCGTTTTCGTCGCGTCGTTCGAGTCGCTCGACCACGGCATCGACATAGCCCATCTGGCCATAGGCGTTTTTGATGATTTTGATGGATTGGGTCAGATCGCGCACAGAATACACATCGCCTGGCTTGATGGTCATGAGGCCCGCGATTTGGGCGCGATCAAAGATTGGTTCTGAGCCATCGGGTGAGACGATGTCCACCTGTACCTCGCGCATGGTGTAGAGCGGGCCTTCTTCGATGAGGTAGGTGATGATTGCTTCGCGGCCGTTTGGTGCGGGCTGGACGAGACGGTCGGTTCGGATATCGAGGTATCCGCGGTCGCGGTAGAACTCGATCAGGTTGGTGGTGTCGACATCGAGGATTTCGTCGTCGAGTTGGCCTCGCCTGAAGATGTTTGCTTTTTTGGTTTTGATTTCTCGGCGGAGTTTTTTATTCTCAAAGGCTTCGTTGCCTGAGAATCTGATTCCGGTCACTTTGAGGCGGTTGCCTTCGAGGATGCGGAAGATTACGAGCCCGGTTTCGGTGAGTTCGTTTTCGTCTATATTGACGCGGACAAAGTAATATCCTTTGGCACGGTAGAGTTCTTCGACTCTGCGGGCGGAGCGGTCGATCTGAAAGCGGTCGATTGGTGTTCCGGGGATGACATCGATTACGCCTCGGATTTCGGCATCGTTGATTTCGGTGTTGCCTGTGACCTGGACATCGACGACTTGCATGCGTTCGTAGAGATCGAAGGCGAGTTCTACTTCTCCATTTTCGGTGAGTCCTGCGTAGATTTCGACGCGTTGGAAGAGTCCGAGTCTGTTGAGTTGGCGGATATCGTCACGGACTTGTTGTGTGTCAAAGATGGCTCCGGCTGCGGAGACCAGGACATTGGCTGCTTGCTGGCGGCCTTCTGGGCTCAACGGGGTGCGGACGCCATCGGCGGTCATTGATCCCCGAACCAGAATTCGTGCGATTGGTCTGTTTTCGTAGATTGAGAAGTCTGTGAGCCCTTGGGTGGTTTCTTGGGCTATTGCGGCGGTGTGTGCAGTTCCGAAAGTGCAGCCGCAAGCGATCGCAATAATCGCCGCTCGCTTCAAGGCTTTGGGGGTCCGGCAAGTTGCGGGATTCGAAGATGAGATTGATTGGAACACGGATGAGATCATTTGAGGGAGACGATACACCATTGAAAGTCCTGGCACCATCTCTGGAGTAGAGGAATCACACAAGAAACATGTTCATTTCGATCAATAACGGGCTTTCGGCTGGTGTGGGCAATGATTATTTTGTTTGTTCAATGGTCTCAGGGTAATACCCTAGATATGGTGATCTCCGGCGTACAGACACGCCCCTGGCATCCCTTCGTTTGGGATGCTGGAATCCGAGTCAGGACCGACTCGAAAGACAATGAGATTAAATTTAAAGACGAGATCAAACTTGAAGATGATGCGTGAATCTGTTTCTCATCCAGTACCTGCCCGCCAGAGCCAACTTTCGGCGTGTTTGCAGTGGTGTGTACTCGTTGGTATTGCTGCTTCAACGATGTTGGTCGGAATCGGTATTCTGATCGCCCTGATGAGTCCAGAGGAAATTCGGGTTGCTCCGACAATCGCGCTGGTTTGTGTGCTGGTGTTGCTGTGTGTGCCTGTCCCGGTGCTGATGCTCGAACGGCGGCAGCGCAAGGTGACAATTGGTGTTGGTACCGATTTAAATACCCAACCCCTTCAAGAATGCAGTGATCGGTGCCAACGGCAGGTCGTGAGTCATCAATCACACCTGCCACACGATTCGAGCCCGGATTCGCACCGCACTGTCCGCGCGACAGCGGATCGAAACCGCACTTCGGTTTCTTCATAAAGCCTTGCGTTGCAGGTCGTTAGGTTAGGTTTACAGGCATAACGACATAGACAAAGTTGTTCCCGGCCTTGAATAGGCCTGGCTTATTGCCTGATTTGAGTTCGATGGTGACTTCTGAATCATTGATGACTTTGAGGGCATCGGTGATGAAGGCGGGGTTGAATCCGATTTCGATGTCGTTTCCGTCATATCCGGCGAGTTCGACATTGATGGTGGCTTCACCCATTTCGGGGGCTCTTGATGAGAGTTCGAGTGTTTTTTCGCTGCCGTTGAATGCGAGGCGGACGCCTCGGGATTCTTCGTTGGTGAGCAGGGCTGCTCTTCTGACGGCTGAAGCGAGCACATCGCGGTTGAAGGTGACTTTGATATCTTGATCTTTGGGGATGACATCTTCGTATGGGGGGAAGGTGCCTTCTACGAGATTGGTGGAAAGGGTTGCTCTTGCGTCTGTTGGGTCTTCGCCGAAGACGATGACGGCTTGGTTGTCGGTGACGGCGATATGAACCAGCTCGTTTTCGTCGGCGGTGAGTTTTTGGATCATTGAGAGAGCTTTTGAAGGCAGGATGCACTGGGCGGGATCGCCTTTGGAGTCGATTGTTGCGTTGCTTTTGGCGAGGCGGCGGCCATCGGTGGCGATGAGTTCGAGTTTTTTACCTTCGCGGACCAGGAGCACGCCGTTGATTGCGTACCGCGAGTTTTCGCGGGCGGCTGCGAACAGTGTTCTGGCGATGAGCGTGTCGAGTGTGCCGGCATCGAGGCTGAAGATGGATTTGGCTGCTGGTGAGGCGGTGGTTCCTTCTGAAACTCCTTTGAAATCAGCGAGTTGTGGGAAATCGGCGGCGTCAAATCCGTGGAGCTGGAAGTGGGCGTCTGCGCCACGGATGTGTGTGGTTTCGCCTGTAGATTCGATGGTCAAGGTTGGTTCGTTGTCTTCTGCGGAGATGATTTGGCGGAGTTTATCTGCCGGGACTAGGGAGCTGCCTTCTTGCTCGACTTCAACGCGGCTGATCCGTACCGAGAGTGCGATCTCGGCGTCGGTGCCTGAGAGGATGAGTTCGGCGCCTTGGGCGTCGTTGGTGGCGGTGAGTTTGATGCAGGTCAACTGGGGTCTTGGTGATCGTGATGCGACCACGCCTGAGACTTGATTGACCGCTTCGAGCAGTGCCGCCCGTTCGCAGATAACTTTCATAGATTCGCTCCAGCCCGTCCGTGCGGACGGTATTTCGTGTTTGGTATGGTAGCAGAGCCCTCCATTGATGGCACTGAGGGGGGGCGGAATAGCCCTTGATTGGGTGTTGATTCCTGATGATTATCAATCAATTTCGGTCCGGCGGGGTATTGCGGGCATGATGCCGAGTGCAATTGGCGCTAGACTGAGGGCTTGTAGAACAATTTACCCGCGACCGCCGCGCTCCGGACCCCTTTTTTCCTCATGTTGAGGCCGGTGAGAGGGGTCCAGGAAGGGCGGTATCGTCGTTTTTGGAGGTCATCCATATGTCATTTGAAGCAGCAGTCCACGCCCAAGCTATTGAAATTGATCGTCTCTCGTTGGAGATGACCGCCGCCTCGGGCACTGGTCATCCGACCAGTGCGATGAGTATTGGTCATCTCGTGACCACGCTGATGTTCTCTGCGATGCGTTGGTCACCAGATTACCCAAACTACCCAACAAGCGACCGTCTTGTTCTTTCTGAAGGGCACGCCGTTCCCGCCGTCTATGCGGCCATGGCAACCCTCGGTGTAATGGTGGGCAAACCAGACGACCGTAAAAAACTCACCACTGATGACCTTTCGACACTCCGTGAGTGGGGCTCAGTTCTTGATGGGCATCCCAATCCGATGGAAGGCGTTGATTTCTTTGATGCTGCGACCGGTTCGCTTGGTCAGGGACTCTCTGTTGCTGCGGGTGTTGCCAAGGCCGCCCGCCTTGACAACCTTGACCGCCGCGTGTACTGCATCGTTGGAGACGGCGAAGCTCGCGAAGGACAGATCGCAGAGGCCATGGATTTCATTGTCGATCATCAACTCACCAATGTCTGTACCATCATCAACTGCAACCAGTATGGCCAAGCAGACCGGGTCTCGAACCAACAATCCGCAGAAACCATGGCCGCTAAGTTTGTCGCCTACGGATTTGAAGTTATTTCCATTGACGGCCACGCACCAGACCAAATTAAATCGGCCTTTGAACGCTTCACCGTAGTCTCCACAGATCAAAACGCCAAACCAATCGCCGTCATTGCATCAACAATCAAAGGCTGGGGCTGCCCATCGCTTCAGGGCGGCGGATGGCACGGCAAGCCGGCGACCGGGGATGCACTCGAAAAAGCATACACCGAACTCAACGAAACACGCATCGAGCTTACCTCGGCGCTGGCAGGCACCGACCAGTTCACCATCGATCCACCGGTCCAGGCACCAGATCGTCCGGTCGCAACCGATGATTTGCTCACGCTTTCTGAGGCCATGAAAGACCTTGATATGGAAGGCGTCCTTCATACAGGTAAGTTCGCAACCCGCAAAGCGTATGGCGTTGCCTTGCGTGCTTTGGGTGCAACCAATCCTGATGTCGTCGTCCTTGATGCTGATGTATCAAACTCTACATTTTCTGAAACCTTCGCAAAGAACAAAGACAATGTTGATCGTTTCATCGAATGCAAAATCGGCGAGCAGAATATGATTAGTGTTGGCGTGGGTTTGTCTGCGGCTGGCAAGATTCCGTTCTGCTCAACCTTTGCCAAGTTCTTGACCCGCGCTTATGACCAGATTGAGATGGGTATGAACTCTGGTGCGAACCTCAAGATCGTTGGGTCACATGCTGGCATTACTCTGGCTGCCGACGGGCCATCACAAATGTCACTTCCTGATGTCGCTTGGTTCCGTTCGCTTTCACAAACGACAGATCACAACGGCAACCCTGGCTGCTATGTTCTTCAACCATCGGATGCTTATGCTGCTTACGCATTGACCACCACCATGGCTGAGTACGACGGTATGTGCTACATGCGGACCCTGCGTGCTGAGACTGAACTTCTGTATTCCGACGATCATGTCTTTAACCTTGGCGGGTTTGAAACTCTTGCTCAAGGCCGGGACATTGTGCTTGCTGCATCGGGCATTATGGTTCATGAAGGGAATAAGGCTGTGGAGCTTCTTGACAAGGCTGGTGTTTCGGCGACCTTGCTTGATATGTACTCCATACCGTTTGATTCTGATAAGCTACTCGACATCGTCGCAGAGAATGGCGGCTATGTTGTTTCGCTCGAAGACAACTACGGCGGCGGGCTGGGTTCGGCGATCGCTGATGCTCTTATGGAATCGGGCGATGGCTTTGAGTTGACGCAGATGTTCGTCAAGCGGATTCCCAAGAGCGCCAAGACCCCAGACGAGATGCTTCAGATGTGCGGGCTTGATGCTCAGAGTATTATGAACAAGGTCATGGAGTTGTTGGGCGTTCCTGTCTAAGCGGGTTTTTAGATTCGTTACAAATAAAACAACCCCGGGTTTGGTCCGGGGTTGTTTGTGTAATAGGGGTTTGTGTAATAAGGGTACTCAGAGATCGGTCACGGGCAGCCGTTTCCAAAGGCGGTCAGGAATGCCGAGATGTCGAAGAAATCGAATGCTCCGTCATCGGTGAAATCGGCGACGGGGTCTTGGTTGGCAAAGGCGGTGAGGAATGCGGAGATGTCGAAGAAGTCCAGTGTTCCATCCCCGGTCAGATCGGCCTTGCATTTTACTATTGCGCCTTCGTCGATGACCAATGTGACCGCGTCCCATGTTTGGTTTGATTCGATCACACCAAGATCCGTACCAACACCCGACACTGGATCGATCATAAAGAGATGGCTCGAAATTTCAACAAACACATTAGGCGATACTTCATCAAACCCTTGGATTGTCGCATAGAGCGTCCCGCCTGGGGCGAAATCCAGCCCGGTCTCAAACTGGGCATTAAACCCAATCCCGGAGACAAACAAATCCGAGGCAATCGAATTGGTATCCAGATCAATACGCACCAGCCGAACCCCGCCTCCGAATGTCAGCGCGAGCCCGTACAGATCGCCGGCTGCTAATGTCGGATGTCCCAGAGGAACCACTGCCAGCGATGAAATCGGGTTGGTCAAGATGTTGTGGACACTGGATACTTCCCCGGTCACACCATCGGCGACCACAAAGCGTACAAAGGCGCCGACTGTTGTCGTAATGAATGTGGTTCTCCCATCGTTGCCGAGCGACAATCCCGCGACACCAGAATCCATATATCCGATCGAGTCTACCAGCGTGTTTCCGCCAATAGACGGATCAAGAACACGCAGTGAGTTGGTCGTGTTTTCGAAGGCGATCAAACCGTCACCCGCGGTGTCGGCTCCGCCATAGCGTAAAAATTCACCTGCGATTGGGAATCTTTCTACATCGCTTGGGTCCGACAAGTTCACACGCCCAACCGTAGCAAGTTCGATTCCTGGCGCTCCAAAGAATCCTGATCCTTCGATGATGTACGCGTGTGTCGGAGCCGCAGGTCCGGCGGCCGCGCCTGAAACGCACACGCCCAATGATCCAATCAGCCCAATCAGCCCAGCCGATCCAGCCAATACTCTTGTCATGTTCGTGAGATTCATGATCCATCCTCCAACAACCCAAGTTCATCCCGAAGAATCTCATCCCGATCCCGTGTATCAGGCAGAGCAACTGGTTTTATAGTGTCTTTTTTAGTATTTTTCTGAATGTTTATTCCTTCACGCAAAATGGGGACTGAGTACGCCGTGATGTATCTGAACCCGTTCCCGGCGGCTTCGGTTTCGATCACCAATCCTGTGCGTGTGACTTCGAAGACGCCGCTGGTTGTGGTGACGAGGAGATTTCCGTTTCCGAGTTCGGCGATCCCGCGATAGAGTTCGAGGGTGCCGGGGTCGTACTGGCCGGCGAGTGATCCGTCGGGGGCAAACTCAAGGATGAATCCGCTTGAGAAGGCGCAGACGAGCAGGTTGCCGTTGCTCGCGATGGCCATCTGTTGTGGGAAGTCGAGTTGGGGGATTGCCATTGCGCTGGTGAAGCGTTCGTTGAACTTACCATCGAGTGTGTACCGGACGATTTTGTCTTGGCCTTCATCAGCGACGAGGATCTCGCCGTTGTATTCGATGATGTCAAATGGGCCACGGATTCCGCCGTAGCGGTTGAAGGCGAAGTCGGTGAGTTCGCTTCCGTCAGCCGGTGCAAGCCGTTTGATATTTTTTTGAGACACCGCAAGATCATTGAATGCCCCAGAGTTTGCCACCAGCACATCCCCGGCTCCGGGCCCCTGGGTGAGCACATGCCCGCCTCGGATGTTGTTCATGATGTTATTATCTACAGTTCCTCCGAGCGAGAAGATTCCTAGGTAGGTCGAGCCGTCGGCACTGAAGCGGGCTACAAGGTCTGCAAACTGGTCGCACACCAAGAGCGAGCCGTCGGCTGCGATGAGAACTTCCATAGGACGATTAAATACATCGATTCCGTTGTCAACACCGGGGTCGGTGATGAAGGAATCCGAGATCATTGTGCCATCGTGGGCATCGAACATCCAAATACGATCGCTCGAAGAATCCGGGATTAACAGCACATCGGTTGCGTGGACTTTCCCGCTCAAGGCGACAAGGCCCAAGGCCGCACATTTTAACATATTCGAAATCATACCGAGCACCTCACTGGGTTTGGGTTGCATAGCACGCAACATGTATTTTATGTTACCAGATATACCCAACAGATCCAACAAAAAAACCGCCATGCGGGCGGTATATTTAGTGATCATTGGCGAGTCTTAAGAGTTGATCACCCGTCCCTCAGACGCCAGAGCTGCTTCGTGGACTGCTTCGTGCATGGTTGGGTGGGCGTGGACTGTTGCGATGATTTCTTCGGTCGTTGCTTCGAGGCGGCGGGCCAGTGACATTTCGGCGATGAGTTCGGTTGCTTGGTCGCCGATGATGTGGGCGCCGAGGATTTCTCCGCGGGGGAGGCCTCGGATGATTTTGACGAATCCGTCGGTGTGGCGGGTGGCGATGGCTTTGCCGAGGGCTTGGTTTTGGAAGACGCCGATGTCGTAATCGACACCTTTTTTCATGCCTTGTGCTTTGAGTGCTTGTTCGGTGTGTCCGACGCTGCCGACTTGTGGGTGGCAGTAGGTGCAGCCTGGGATGACGGTGTAGTCCATTGGGATCGGGTCGTGTTTGGCTTTGCCTTCTTTGAATGCGAAGCGTTCGACGCAGAGGATTGCTTCTTCGCCGGCGACATGGGCCAGCCATGGCGGGCCGATGACATCGCCGATCGCGTAGATGCCGGGGAGATTGGTCTTGTAATCAAGGGGTTTGGGATCGCTTGGGGAATCGGCGCTGAGTGGAACATAGTCGGTTTTGATGTGTCCTTTGACTGTTTGGAGTCCGAGTGAGTCGTCGAATAGGCCGTCGAATCGGCCGACGACTCCGATGGCAAGAAGGACTTTGTCGCCTTGGATGATTTCTTTTTTTGATGCGTCGGGTTTGCCGTCTTTGCCTATTGGTGCGACGGTGACTTTGACACCTTTGCCTTTGGCGTCGATGTCCATCACGCCGGTTTTGACGCGGATGTCGTAGCCGTTCTTCTTGTAGATTTTGGTCATTTCTTTGCCGACCTGTTCGTCTTCGACTGGAACTAGGCGGTCGAGCATTTCGATGATGGTGACCTTTGATCCGAAGTTTTTGTAGACATAGCCGAACTCCATTCCGATCGCGCCGGCACCGACGACGATGAGGTGTTCTGGGCGGTCTGAGTTGTTCATTGCTTCGCGGGCACCCCAGATTTTTTTACCATCGAACTTGGCAAAGGGCAAGTCTCTGGCAACAGCGCCGGTTGCGATGATGACTTTGTCGCAGGAGATGGTTTCGGTGATTTTGCCAACTTCTACGGGCGAAGGTGTGAACTCTTCGTTGAGTGTGCAATCGCGGAGTTCGATTTGGACTCCGTTTGCTCCGGTTCCGCCGCCGGCTTTGATAATTTTGGCGTGTTTGTTGATGAATTCGATTTTGTTCTTTTTCATCAGGTACTCAACGCCTTTGTTGAGTTTGTCGGCGACGCCTCTGGATCGTCCGATAACTTTGTCCCAGTCAAATTTTACTTCGCCGGTGGAGATTCCCCATTCTTCTTGCTCGGCGAGCTTTTCCATGAGTTCAGCGTTGGCGATGAGGGCCTTTGAGGGGATACATCCCCAGTTGAGGCACACGCCTCCGAGCCTGGCTCGCTCGATGATTGCGACTTTGTATCCGAGCTGGGCCGCTCTGATTGCTCCAACATATCCGCCAGGTCCGCCGCCGATTACCACAACATCAAAGTGCTTGTTTGCCACGCCAATATCCTTTATACATCGCCCTGAGGCAAGATTTGAGTTTGTTTCTACTTCTGTATCGGCACTATAGGTTCGCCTCACCATCTCCCCGTCCCGCCTTATGCCAAAACGGCATTGATTCAACGGTTTGACACGCCAATATTTCATTTCCATGATCGGTCTTGGGGCGCCAAAACAGCCCCAACCCTTTGTAAATCCAAGACTTTACACCCAAAACAATGATCTGGGCTCGATTTTCAGGTCTTGCCGAACTGGCACGCCCCATGCACCCGATATAGGCAATACGGATTGATTGTGTCCGGAGTTGTCAAGGATTTAGATCCAAACGGCTACGGATGCGAACAATTCATTTAGTTCCCTCGTTCAACTATTGAACAGGGAGACACAATCCGGCGCCTCAAAACGCCAATAAGCACCCGGGACTCATTGACCGGGGGCGGGAGAATTAGGCATGTTTGAACGATTCACAGATCGTGCCCGCAAAGTTATGGCACTGGCCAACCAAGAAGCCCAGCGCTTTAACCACGAATACATCGGGACCGAGCATGTTCTGCTCGGACTCGTTAAAGAGGGCTCAGGTGTTGGTGCCAATGTCCTCAAGAACCTTGAAGTCGATCTCCGAAAGGTCCGCCTTGAAGTTGAGCGGCTTGTTCGTGCCGGTCCAGAAATGGTCACGATGGGGAAACTGCCCCAGACTCCGCGTGCCAAGAAGGTCATTGAGTATGCCATCGAAGAGGCCCGGAATCTGAATCACAACTATGTCGGCACCGAGCACATTCTTCTCGGGCTCCTCCGTGAGCACGATGGTGTGGCCGCCCAGGTTCTGATGAACCTTTCGCTTAAACTCGAAGAGGTCCGTGAGGAGGTTTTGAACCTTCTTGGAGCTGGCGCAGAATCCAGTGCTGAATCCATCACAGGCCCAAATGATTCTGATTCTTCGATGGGCTCTTCGTCGAAGGCAAAGGGCAAATCCAAGACCCCTGCTCTTGATTCATTCGGGCGTGATCTGACCGAACTGGCCCAAGACGGCCAGCTTGATCCTGTCATCGGGCGCGATCATGAGATCGAGCGTTTGACCCAGATTCTTTGCCGTCGCACCAAGAACAACCCTGTTCTTCTTGGTGAGGCGGGTGTTGGTAAAACCGCAATTGTTGAAGGGCTTGCACAGCGGATCGTGGATCAGGAAGTCCCTGATATTCTCGACGGCAAGCGTGTTGTGGTTCTTGATCTGGCGATGATGGTTGCGGGGACGAAGTATCGCGGGCAGTTTGAAGAGCGCATCAAGGCTGTGATGAATGAGGTCCGCCGTGCGGGCAATGTCATTTTGTTTATTGATGAGTTGCATACTCTGGTCGGTGCCGGTGGTGCTGAGGGCGCGATTGATGCGTCCAATGTCCTCAAGCCTGCAATGGCTCGCGGGGAGATTCAGTGTGTTGGTGCGACGACCTTTGATGAGTATCGTAAATACATCGAGAAGGACGCGGCACTTGACCGTCGTTTCCAGTCCATTGCTGTCGAACCACCAAGCGACGAGCAGGCCATTGAGATTCTCAAAGGCATTCGTTCCAAATATGAAGAGCATCATCGCGTGAAGTACACCGATGCGGCTATTCGTGCGGCTGTGGAGCTTTCGGGTCGGTACATTACTGGGCGTGTTCAGCCGGACAAGTCGATTGATGTGATCGACGAGGCTGGTGCTCGCATTCGTATCAAGTCCATGACCAAGCCACCAAACTTGGCGGATCTTGAGGCCGATATTGAGAAGCTTTCGGTTGCTAAGGATGATGCGGTCAAGAACGCGGATTATGAGAAGGCTGCTGAACTCCGCGATCAGGCCGAGCAAGCGCGCAAGAAGAAGGATGACATCCAAACCGAGTGGCGTGCTAAGCAGCAAGAAACTTCCGGGCTTGTTGATGAGGCCGTGATTGCTGAGGTTGTTTCCAAGATGACCGGCGTCCCGCTTCAGAAACTCGAGAAGGAAGAGGCCAAGCGGCTCCTCCGTCTCGAAGACGAGCTCCACAAGAGCGTCATTTCCCAAGACGAGGCCATCAAGGTCATCGCCAAGGCGATCCGCCGGGCGCGTGCCGGGCTCAAAGATCCCAAGCGTCCGATGGGCAGCTTTATCTTTGTTGGGCCATCGGGTGTTGGTAAAACACTGCTTTCTAAGGCACTTGCTGAGTTTATGTTTGGTAATGCCGATTCATTGATTCATCTTGATATGTCTGAGTACATGGAGAAGCACACTGTCAGCCGTTTGGTTGGCGCGCCTCCCGGGTATGTGGGCTATGAAGAGGGCGGGCAGCTTACCGAAGCGATCCGCCGGCGTCCGTATTCGGTTGTGTTGCTCGACGAAGTCGAAAAAGCACACCCGGATGTGTTTAACATGCTCCTCCAGATCATGGAAGAGGGCCGGCTCACCGACTCGTTCGGGCGTCATGTGGACTTCAGAAATACGATCATCATTATGACCTCAAACATCGGTGCCGACCTCATCAAGGGCGGCGGGGGCTTTGGCTTTGGTAAGCACGCTCCAGATGATAAGTTTGAGTCGATCAAATCGGTACTGATGAAAGAGATCGAGCGGTTCTTCCGTCCTGAGTTTATCAACCGTCTTGATGATGTCATTGTGTTCAAGCCGTTGACCAAGGAGGATCTTGTTCAGATTGTAGAGTTTGAGGTTGCCAAGGTTGCCGAGCGTCTTAAGATGCAGGGTTTTACTCTCGAGATTGATCAGCCCGCCAAGGATTTTCTTATTGATAAGGGATACAACCCAGACTTTGGCGCTCGCCCACTCCGCAGAGCGATCGGCACCTACATCGAAGACCCGCTCTCAGAGCTTCTGTTGAGTGGTGATCTTCATGAGAAGAATGTCATCAGCGCAACACGGATCGGTAGCGACGAAGAACTCAAGTTTGTCAATACCTTTGTCGAGAACGATGATGTTCCGGTATCTGATACGATTGATGACGATGATGGGGACTCTGAATCAAATACTCCAACAGAGTCTGCCGGCACACAGTCCACCTAGTTCAATACTGAACCACTCCGAGCCCGAGGCATCTGCCTCGGGTTTTTTTATGGCGGATCCAAAAAATACCGCATACTCGAAGGTGTGTGGCGGATTTTGAAAATCAGGGTGGATCAAAGATCGAGTTTCAAAGAAGGAGAAGATCATTGATTTGCGACGACAACCTGCAACCAATCTGCCGAGCCCCAATAGCTTTATGAGTTATTATTGATGGCGGGTCTTATGTATGGTTGCCGGTTGTTCTTTGCCTGTAATCTGCGATACACTCTCCTATGCCCATATTTATCCGCTGGCTACTTAGACTTGGTCCAGCAAATCCTATTGCTGTACGCCTCGTTCAGAACGCATCGCGCCGTTCAAAGCACAACTACGCTCGCTCTGGATATCTTGCCGTCCTTATCGTTGTTCTTCTTTGGGCCATGCTTGGTTCAACTCCTACTGGCGATGTTTCCTACCGAGAACTCGCTGCTGCCGGAGCTTCTTCTTTTGCAGGGATTGCTTATCTCCAGGTCGCCCTGATTTGTATCTTGTCACCAGTATTCATGGCCGGAGCTATTTCCCACGAGGCCAACCCGAAGACCTGGGATATTCTTCTGACCACCCCAATGTCCAAGCTTGAGATCGTCCTTGGTAATCTGTTCGGGCGACTTTTCTTTGTCCTTGCACTTCTTTTTGCTTCTTTGCCGCTCTTTGCCCTTACCCAGTTTTTTGGAGGCGTTCCCGGGGGGTCTATTTTCGCCGCGTATATTGTGAGTGCTGGGGCTGCCGTTTTGGTTGGCACCATTGCCATCGCGCTCTCTGTATCTCGGCTTGTTGGACAACGCGCTGTCTTTACTTTCTATGTATCCGTTATCACTTATCTTGCGATTACTCTCGCACTCGACGCCTGGCTCAGGACCCGAGGCATGGGTGCCGGTCCATCGGGCAATGGTGTGACCATCATCTCTGCTGCAAACCCATTCCTTGCTCTCAAAGCGCTCCTCTCTCCTGCTTCCTACCCGGCCGCGATCCCCGGAACATACACCGGCATCAAAGCAATCATGCTTGAATCCCCCGCAAAGGCATGGGTTTATGGCTCGCTCCTCCTTTCAGGATTCCTCGTTCTTGCCTCCACCCTTACCGTCCGTACCGGGGGGCTCAAAAACATGACACAAACCTCCAGCGGCGTACCCATCTACCGCAAACTCCTTGGCAAAGGTGCCGCGATCGATCATCGCCCGCCAAGAACGGTCTGGTCGAACCCGATTGCATGGCGCGAAGCCGCTGCTCGCAACGCGACCTACTGGCGTATCTTCGCTCGGTGGTCTTTTGTCATTGGAGGCCTCGTCCTTGGCCTGGCACTCACTGTCCTCTATCACACTCAAATAATCAACACCACCGATTTTCAGTTCATCCTGCGATCCGTGGTCTTTACCGAGGTCTTTGTCATTGCGCTCATTGCTATTAACATGGCCGCCACTGCTGTTGCTGGCGAACGAGAAGACGGCACCCTTGATCTCATCCTCACCACGCCAATCACCCCGCGCATGTACATGACCGGCAAACTCCGAGGCTTAGTCTCTTACCTTCTTCCTCTCATCGCTGTCCCCACATTCACCATCGGCATCGCTGGCCTCTACGCCCTCACCGGCGGACTCGGAAACGACGCCCTCGCCAATATTTCTGTTTCCACAGTTTCAGGCACCGCAATCACCGTCCCCGTCGTCCTCCCTGAAGCCGGACTTCTCGCTCCACTCGTTCTTGTCCCGTTCACCGCGTTCTGCGTTATGATTGGCCTTCAATGGTCGCTCAAAAGCAAGGGCACCCTCAGCGCTGTCATTGGCACTGTTGCCATCGTCGCCGTTGTTTCTGGAATTCTTGGCCTCTGCGGCTGGGCTTCTGCCTCAGACATGCCCGTCGTAGGCCCCGCCCTGGCATCACTCTCCCCGGCCAGTCTTCTCGACGCCCTTGTGGTTCCGGCAAGCCGCCTTGCCGAAACGGTTGACAATGGGCCAGGCGGGTTAGCCACCGCCCGCATTGCATTGGCGATCGGCGCATTTATCGCCGCTGGTATTTACATTGGGATCGTTTACGCTGTTATCAGCGCTCTGGTTAAAAACTTCGATACTACTGTCCGCAAACTTGCAGGAACTTCCTCATAAAACAGGACGGGTACCACGATTTACCGTTTTGTTTGGTGGGCGGTGCAGCAGCGGGTTCTTTTGATCAGTGGACAAATCGCATGGTCGCAGGGTAGCGGAAAAACTCACCGTTCTTGGCGGCAATGGCTGCAAAGATCATTCCTACGGCACCGAGAATCGGGATAGCAAAGAGGAACACGAGAGATATGCCGCAAGTGAAAATGGCACTAAGCCCAAGAATAAGCCCCCAGATAAAGAGAGAAATTTGGAAGTTGACCGCCTCGAGCCCGTGATCATCGAGGAATGGAGATTCATCTTTCTTCGTTTGCCACATGATGAGGACGGCAATAAAGGCAAGAATCCCGCCGACCCCGGTGAGATTGAGCAGGAGCGCCAGGTGCATGAACATTGCATAGGTGCGTTCGTCGTCGGTGGCATCGGGATCAAACGCCCGCCCGCGTTCATTGACTGGTGGTTCTCGATATTTGTTCTGTTGATCTTCGCTCATGACACCAGTATCCCATAGCGAGACCATCCCCGCAACAACTCATTGGGATGCGGGCGGGCTCGATTTCAGACAAGTAAGAAGGATTTATTGCCCGAATAAGTTCTGCTGCGAGAACATTCCCTGTTCCTCGAAGTATTTCAAGGCTTCTTCGGTCGAACGAAACACCTTCGTCGCCGTCTCGGTAATAAATGGGGATGGTGGTTTGCTCGGTTTCCAGACGACATAGACCTCTTTGGCGTGCTCCCAGGCGTGTTGGAGTTCGCGTTCTACGCCGCTTGATAAGCCGGGGATTATTTTGCCGGTTTCGGATTTGAGTTCGGGGACGAAGCTGACGATCATGTCGGATTGGTCGATGAGTTTGAAGTCTCGCATGTAGATTTGGCCATCGATGTCGCCGGCGATGTCCATGACTTCGCGCGTTTTCATTCGGATGGGTTCCATGTCGGCTTGGACGCCGCCGAGTTGGTGGGGCATGTGATCGAAGAAGTCGTCGCCTCGTTTGACGGCTTCGATGGCGCGGTCGAGGAGGAGTTTTTCATCGACATCACCCGGATCAAAGGTAATGAAGTGTTCGGCGAGTTGGGCGCGGAAGGCATCGATCTCGGCCATGACTTCGGGCATGTCGACGACATGGCTCATTGGGAAGCTGGGGTACACCTTTTTCATATCGGAACGGCACAAGAGACGGAACATGGTCTGCTCGGTCGAGGTGTGCCGGCCTCGCGAGACGATGTAGAACTTGCTGCCGGGGACGGCTTGGCTCATGAGTTCGGTGGCGAGGATTTCTTCTTCGCGCCAGACCATGCAGTCTTTGAGGGTGGCGTCGATGTCGTGGGCGTTGTGGAGGTTCTGGTGGACGACTTCGATGTTGTCTACGAGACAGATGAAGAGATCTGGGGCGAGTTTGGCGATTTGGTCGAAATCGAAGGCCGAGAAGAGTCCGTGGCGCCAGCGGAAGGTGGCGTGGGTGTTGACGATCAGGGTCTCGCTGTCGCGGGATTCGGCGATGATGTCTTTGAAGGCGGCCCGGCGGAGGGAGTGGAGGCGGGAGAGAGGGAGGTCCAGGATGCGTCCGGCCCGGATATCTGGTGCTTCGCCGTACATCATGTTG
>JAESRA010000039.1 GCA_016764895.1 Phycisphaerales bacterium
ATGCCATCGCAGTAGGCCACCGCCCCGGCTTAGTCGGCTCCCTCTTAGTCGGCCTCTCCGCAGCCAAAGCCCTGTCCTGGTCGCTCGAAAAACCCCTCATCGGCGTAGACCACATCCACGCCCACCTCTACGCCCCTTTCCTCATTTCTTGCTCCTCCCCCGCCCCGACGGGGGAGGTGTCGCGCAGCGACGGAGGGGGTCTTTCTTCCTCTTCGACTTCAACTCTTCCTCCCTCTCCCCCCTCTGACTTCTCTTCTCTTCCAAAAAACTCTTCCTCTGTGCCCTCTGTGTCCTCTGTGGTAAACGACTTCTTCCCCGCCCTAGGCCTAGTAGTCTCAGGCGGACACACCTCCCTCTACAAACTAAAATCCCCCACAAACCTCACACGCCTCGGCGCAACCATCGACGACGCTGTAGGCGAAGCATTCGACAAAGCCGCCTCCATCCTCAACCTCCCCTACCCCGGAGGCCCACACATCGACCGCCTAGCCCAACACCCAGAAGCCAACGACCGCCTCATCGACTTCCCAATCTCAAGACTCTCCAAAGACTCCCTCGACTTCAGCTACTCAGGATTAAAAACATCCCTGCTCTACGCCACCAAAGGCAAACCAAACCCCCCCAAACTCCCAGGCAAACCCCAGCGCATCGCAGAGCCTCCACCAGAACTCACCGACCAACGCACCCGCGACCTCGCCGCAAGTTTCCAAAGGGCCGCCATCAAAGCCCTCACGCTAAAAACCCAACGCGCCCTTGATGCAAACACCAATCTAAAATCAATCATCATCGGCGGCGGCGTAAGTGCAAACTCCCTCCTCCGATCAGAGTTCCAAAAACTAGCCCAAGCCAACAACCTCACCCTCCACATCCCAGAACCACAATACTGCATCGACAACGCCGCCATGATCGCCGCCCTCGGCTCCGTCATATTTGAATCCGGCCACACCGACAACCTCACCCTCCAAGCCACCCCAACAACCGCCTGCTAATCGCAACTCTTCCTCCCTCTCCCATTGGGGGGCTGATGGGAGAGGGCCGGGGTGAGGGCTCCCCGACTTCTCCTCTTCTCTCCCATCTCTCTTTCTTCTCTTCCCCCAATCCACATCTTCTCTTCTCTGCGTCCTCTGCCACCTCTGCCCCCTCTGCGTTCAAAAATCTTCTCTTCTTTCTTCAACCTCTTTACAAACATACCATCAACCAATGCCCTCCAACCCTCCCCATCCCGCCACCATCCCCATCGAAGACCTCCTCAAAAACTGCACCATCGCCAAAGGCCGCTCCCAAGGCCCAGGCGGACAACACCGAAACAAAGTCTCCACACACATCACCATCACCCACAAACCCACAGCCACAACCGCCCAAGCAGGCGAACGCCGAAGCGCAGCCGAAAACCAAAAAGTAGCCGTCTCAAGACTCCGCCACACCCTCGCCCTCACCATCCGAACCCCAGTCCCCCCAGGCGACGCCCGCTCCACCCTCTGGAAATCAAGAGTCAAAAACAACCGCATCGCCTGCTCACCAAAACACACCGACTACCCATCAATGGTATCAGAAGCCCTCGACATGCTCGAATCCACAAACCACGACCCCAAAAAAGCCGCCCTCCGTCTAGAATGTTCCTCCACCCAACTCCTCAAACTCCTCACCGCCCACCCCCCGGCCTTCGTCCTCCTCAACAAAAACAGAACCCAACAAAACCTCCACCCCCTCAAGCCGTAATCTTCCTCCCCCTCTTCTCCCAACCCTACTTTCTTTTTCCTTCTCATCTACCATCCCCCATGAAAAAAATCTTCCTCATCATCTCCATCATCACCGCCCTCCTCCTCCTCACCATCGCCCTGATATGGACCTGGGCCTACCGCACATACTTCTACACCAAACCCCTCAACCAACAAGAACTCAAAAACATCACCCCCGACTGGACCAAAGCCACCAAAGGCAACTGGTCCCCCTGGCACACCGACCCCACCGATCCAACCAACACCAAAACCTGGAACCCCACCGCCAGCTTCAACCATTGGCTCACCACCATCCCCGACCAAAACAAGGCCTGGCCAATCCTCATCGACACCATCCTCGCCAACCCACAAATCTTCAAACACGAAGCCCTAGGCGACTACCCAGACAACCCCGAACACTGGAACCAAATCACCACCCTCATCCAATCCACCCAAGGCCAAAACGCCATCACACAACTCAAAAAAGCCCTCACCCGCCCAACCCTCGGCTGCGGCCTCTACACCTCCACCGAAACCCACCTACACCAAGCCCTCCTCAAACACGGCCTCCAAGACGACAATTGGAACCCAAACCCAAACCCAAACCCAAGCAGCATAGACATCCTCCTCCCAGCCCTAGGCTCACTCCGCAACAGCGCACACTTCCTCAAATCCGCCGCCATCTACGAGCTCACCAACAACAACCCAGACGAGTTCGTCGAACTGGTCCAAACCATCTACACCTCCGCCCAACTCGCCAACGAAACCCCAATCATCATCGGCCAACTCGTAGAAATCGCCATCAAAGCCACCGCCAACGATCTCATCATGTGGTCACTCGAACAACACCCCGAAACCTTCACCGACCAACACCTCGCCAAACTCTCCTCAATCATCGAAGATGCCCGAATCCAAACATTCATCTGGCAAGGCCAAGCCCTCCTCTTCCGCGACACCATCCGCCGCACAGTCATCGACAACGGCCAGCCGAACCCTACAAGTATCAACAGCGCATTCAGCGATGGCTCCATCACCAGCACTCCATCAAGTTTCCCCGCCGCCCAACTCCACCCATCACTCCAACGCCTCTTCTATGTCCACGACCTCGTCGCCAAACAAGCCGAGCTTCGATCCCGAATCCCCTGGGACCCAACACTCCAACCATCCGACACCATCTACCAACAACACAAAGATTCACTCAACAAAGTAAGCCAAATACTCATGGACACATTGCTCCCCGCCCTCGACCAAGCCGCCGCCAGATTTCAGGGACTCGCCCAACAATCCATCGCCGCCCGCACCCTCCTGGCCCTCCACCGCCACAAACTCCGCCACAACACCTTCCCGCAAGCCCTCAACGACCTCGACCAAGACCTCCTCACCTTCAACCCCATGGACATCTTCACCGGCAACCAACTCCACTACCAACCCACCAACGAAGGCCCACTCCTCTACGCCCTAGGCAACGACCGCGACGACGACCAAGGCCGCTACAAAAAAGGCGTCCTATCAATAACAAAACCAATCGACGCCGACTGGCCAATGTACTCAAACCACAAACTCAACAAACTCTACCCCGACGACTAACCGCATCTGGTGGCTCACGAGCCGCGACCGTAAGGGAGTGACCTTCTGAGCCCCCTCCCTTCTCTACCC
>JAESRA010000040.1 GCA_016764895.1 Phycisphaerales bacterium
CAGGGAAAGGGGAGGGAAGACACTGCTTGCCGAAGACGGTCAAGCAGTGGCACCCGGCTCCCTCAAAGTAGAAGCCCGGGGGGAGGAAGAGAAGACATGCAGGAGCCGAAGACGGCACCTACATGGCACCCGGCGGAGGTGTCGGTGTGGTGTTTTCTGCGTGAAGACCCCCTCCGTCTGTGAAGCACAGACACCTCCCCCGGAAGCCCGGGAGAGGAGAGGTGAACCCATGACCATTGCGTGTTTCTGAGTGGTCAAACATCTCGGGGGTGTTTGTTGGGCTGGCGGTGTACAAACTTGAGTCAATTTCATACAACCTCCTATCTATTCGAGGTTTGTGAAGGTTTCAGTTATGCTTTTGGGGGTTCGTGTCTATCATCCTCGACTATGCCTATCCCCCGAATCGCTATTGTGGGCCGACCGAATGTCGGCAAGTCGTCGTTGTTGAACCTGATTGCTCAGGAGCGGATTGCGATTGTTGATGACACGCCTGGGGTGACCCGGGATCGGTTGTCGATTATCGTGGATCTGGTTGACCCGGATGACTCGCTCAATGAGCGGGGTTCTGCCAAGCAGGTCGAGTTGACGGATACCGGTGGGTTTGGGGTGTATGTTGCTGAGGGGGCTCGGTATAACGAGATCGGGGAGGATTTGGCGACATTGACGGATGATATTGAGTTTCAGATTGCTCAGGCGGTTTCGACTGCGGACATTATTTTGTTTGCCGTGGACTGTCAGGCGGGGATTACTTCTCAGGATCAGGCGATTAGTCAGATGTTGCGGGAGCAGAAGTTGGGTCGGCGGGACAAGGACGGGACGAAGAACTCGGAGTTGACTCCGGTGTATGTGGTGGCGACGAAGTGTGATGATTCGAGTTGGGAGCCCCATGCGTATGAGTTGGCGGCGTTTGGGTTTGGGTCGCCGTTGCTTTGTTCGGCGACTTCGAAGTATCTTCGGCGGGACATGCTCAACAAGTTGTATGATTTGGTTCCCGAGTACACGGGTGAGCCCGAGCCCGAGGTTGACATGAAGATTGCGATCGTTGGGAAGCGGAACGCGGGGAAGTCGACGCTGATTAATACGCTTGCGGGCGAGCAGCGGGTGATTGTTTCTGAGATCGCGGGGACGACTCGGGACGCGATTGATGTGAAGATCGAGATTGGGGGGAAGTCGATTTTGGCGATTGATACGGCGGGGCTTCGTCGGAAGAAATCTTTTCAGGACAAGATTGAGTATTACGCGCTTGATCGGGCCAAGCGTGCGATCAGCCGTTCGGATGTGGTGCTGTTTGTGCTTGATGCGACGACGGAGATTTCGCAGGTTGATGAGCAGCTTGGGCATTTGATTGTTGATTCGCACAAGCCGGTGGTGATTGTGCTTAATAAGTGGGATATTGCCAAGGATGGGGCCGATCAGGCGGGGCGCAAGGCGACGCCGAAGCGGTACGAGGAGTACATCCGCAAGGAGCTTAAGGGGTTGTCTTGGGCACCGATTGCGATTATTAGTGCCAAGGAGGGGCTCAATATCACCAAGGCCCTTCATGTCGCGTTTGATATTTATGAGCAGGCGTCTACGCGTGTGGGGACGGGGCAGTTGAATCGGACGATTGGTTCGATTATTCAGGCGCGGGGGCCGACGAATAAGCTTGGTGCTGAGGCGCGGGTGTACTTTGCATCGCAGGTGAAGACGAACCCGCCTACTTTGGTTTTGGTGGTGAATGATCCGGATCGTTTTACGCTTAATTATGAGCGGTATTTGATGAACCGGATCCGCGAGATTTTGCCGTATGGTGAGGTGCCGATCAAGATGATTTTGCGTGCTCGGAGCCGGGTGGAGAAGAAATCGAAGTCGGCCAAGGGTCACGAGTTGCATGTTCCGGATCAGAAGACCGGGCGGTTTGATGATGAGATGACCGAAGCAACGATTGATCGTGATGCGTTTTTGTTGGATTTGCCGGATGATGCTGCGGCGTATTTTGATGATTGATTTTTTGGTGGGGGGGAAGAAGGCAATGGGCAGTAGGCAATAGGCAATGGGGAGAGAAGAGGGGGCGGAGAAGAGTTTTTAACGCGAAGATCGCGAAGGGGCGAAGGGAAGAGGGAGGAAGAGAAGACATGCTTTGCCGAGGACGGTCAAAGCGTGGCACCCTGAGAAAGAGAAGGTGGGGGAAGGGGAAGACACTACTGGGCCGAAGACGGCGAGTAGTGGCACCCAGAATAGAATAGAAGAGAGGACATGCAGGTGGCGAAGACGCCACCAACATGGCACCCGGAGAAGAATAAGAGAAGAAAGACCCTCACCCCGGCCCTCTCCCCGGGGGAGAGGGAGGAAGAGAGAGAGAGAGAGAGAGAGAGAGGAAGAGAGGAAGGAAGAGAAGAAAGACCCCCTCCGTCTGCGAAGCGCAGACACCTCCCCCGGAAGCCCGGGGGAGGAGAAAACTCGATGAGAAAGCTCGATGAGAAAGCTCGAGGAGAAGACTCGAGGAGGAGGCTCGAGGAGGAGGAAGAATGGGGGTTTGGGGTAGAAAAGAGAATTTGGGGTAGAAAAGAGGCCACCCGGTTGTTGGGTGGCCTCTGTGTTTTGATGGGTTTTGATGGGTTTTTGGAAGTATTAGGCGCGACGGCGGCGGGTTGCGATCATGCCGCCCATGCCGAGGAGTGCGAGTGCTCCGGGTGCTGGGATGAGTGTGACGGTGAAGTCGCCGAAGAATCCGGCGGTCATTATGTCGTCGTCGAGGCCTGCGTTATCGGCTGCGTCGATGAATGCGTTGAGGATGAAAATGTCGCCGCCGGAGAGGGAGACATTCATTGTTGCGCCAGCGCCCATTGGTCCGGAGCCGTATGGGCCGTCGACATCGATGAAGATGGTTGCCATCAGGCCACTGATGGTGATGATGCCACCGAGGCCTGTATCAATATCAAAGTCTGCAACGGCAACGGTGTTTGTGAAGGAAGTTGCTGGTCCTGTGGAGGTGGCGGTTTCGACGAAGCCGTAGGGGATTGCCATGACGGTTTCATAGATGCCGTCTTCGTCGAAGTCAAAGTTCATTGAACCTTCTACGAAGATGTCCCATGAGGTTCCTGCGACGGGGATGTCGAGGTCGTATGAGCCGGTGATGTTGGTGAGTGAGCCGACGGTTGGTCCTGGGGTTGGGAATCCGCCTGCGGCGAAGCCTGAGAGGACGAAGTCGCCTCCGGTGAAATCGAATGTTGAGACATAGCTTGCCGAGGCGGCGGTGCATGCGGTTGCGAGCGCGGCGGCGATGAATGCTGTTGCGTTCATTGTGTTTCTCTCTTTCTGTTGAATTCTCTCTTCATTACAACCGTCACACAACGCGCGTGGCGGAACTCTCATCTGTATGCCTTGTGCCCCGTGAACTTTTTATGTGGTAAGTGTTTATGGCGGCGTAGACTTGATCTCTCTTGGACTGATATTTTATACGACTATTTCGGACATGTCAATACTAATTATGTAAGTGTCAACAAGTATGTTGGCTGCCCAGTCATTGAATCGCATTGTGTGGCGGGTAATTACGGGTCTGAAACTTGGCTGGGAACTATGATCCGGCATGAAAATTGCTTTGGCTCAGTTGAATCCGGTAGTTGGTGATGTTGTGGGGAACTCGTCGAGAATTGTCGCGGCGATTGAGTCTGCTCGGGGGGATGGGGCTGATCTTGTGGTGTTTTCGGAGCTTGTGATTTGTGGGTATCCGCCGAGGGATTTGTTGCTTGTTGAGGGGTTTGTGGAAGGGTGCATGTCGGCGGTTCGGGAGATTGGGGAGGAACATACTTCGGGGATTGGGGTGGTGATTGGGGGGCCGATGGGTGTTGAGGGTGGGGTGAGCAACTCTGTTGTTGTGTATGAAGATGGGCGTTTTTTGGGGCGGCATGATAAGCGGTTGTTGCCGACTTATGATATTTTTGATGAGGATCGGTATTTTGTTTCGGGCGGTGAGGCGGTGGTTGTTGAAGTGGCGGGGATGAAGGTTGGATTGGCGATTTGTGAGGATTTGTGGCGGGGGGATGATGCTGGGTTTGGTGATCGGTATGACGATGAGCCGGATCATGTTGGGGAGTTGGTTGCGCGGGGAGCGGAGTTGATTGTGGTGCCGAGTGCTTCGCCTTTTGTTTTGGGGAAGGCGGATATGCATCGGGGGATTTTGCGTGGGCACAGCGAGCGATTTGGGGTGCCTGTTGTTTCTGTGAATCAGGTTGGGGGCAATGATGATCTGGTCTTTGCGGGGCAGTCGTGTGTGATTGATTCGGATGCAAGGACTGTGCATGAGTCGGTGGCGTTTGGGGAATCTGTTGAGATTGTTGATCTTGATTCGTGCGATTTGGTCCCCCACCGCTCTTTGGATGATGAGCGGGCGATTGTGGAGGCGTTGACTTTGGGGGTTCGGGATTATGTGACCAAGTGTGG
>JAESRA010000041.1 GCA_016764895.1 Phycisphaerales bacterium
CTCCCTTCTATCTTTGCTGTAACTCCTGGTTTTATTTTTAAAGTGCGTGGAGATTTTTCTCCGAAAAAATTCTTTACTATCAATTCACTATCATTGATTGAAGCGTTCATGACTTGGCCTCGATGATTGTTTTCTTGGTAAGTCTGCCAATAATTATTTCTCGGCAATCCGCCAAATTAAGAAGTAATGCCGCAATTCCATATACCAGCATGCCGGTTGCGGCCATGATCAGTAATTTTGCAAAATCAGCCATCTCATCAGCAAGAGGCAAGGCCAAAACAGCTATTGCCATTAGCCCACATGCAAATCCGGTTTTTGCCACTTCGGCAAATGGCAGTGGTAATACGAAATGTCTGCGGCCAATGACGGCACTCATTACCATAGAGACGCTATAAGCGATAATTGTTGCCACAACCGCGCCCATCAATCCCATGATTGGCAATAATGCAAAATTAAGGCCGATGTTCAATGTCGCCGGAATTGCAGTGACCAGCACCATAATTCCTGTGCGCTTGGAAAGAGTAAATGCCACCAACAAATAATAAGTGGTAATGCCATTCATCAATCCGGCCAGTGTGATCCACGGAATGATTGCCGCCGCGCCTTCTCTAAATTCAACACCTGTCATAACATTGGCTAAAGGAACTGCCACTAACGCTATGCCGGTGGCGGCAGGAAACGTTATAAGCGCCATCACTCCAAAGGCTTTTTTTGCCATCTCTTTGGCTTTATCTGGATTCCCAAGTTCCAAGGCTGCGATCAATAACGGTCCCGCCGCCATGCCCGCCCAGACAAATAAGATATCCAGTCCACGATTGGCCGTGCCGTAACCTGCGGCATAAATTCCTACTTGTGCATTGCCAAGTACTCCCGAAATAACAAACCTGTCGCCAGCTTGCAGGATATAACCAAGGATTACTGATAAGGATAATGGCATGCCATAGGCAAAAAACTGTTTTAACTCACCGAATGAGGCCTTGCCGCCTTTGGCGCGAACCAGCATTTTTGGTAGTTCAAACACCAAGGCAATAGCTGCAGAAATAGCCAGACCAGCAAATGGCCCGGCGGCTTTTAGATCAGTGGTATAAACGATGGCAATTCCAAGACCAAAGCTGGCCATGACGTTAAAGAATTCAACAATAGAATAACGCTTTACTTCTCTGGCGGCTTTTCTGGCCTCAAGGCTTAAAATCAAGAAACTACGGATTAACATCGAGCCTAACCCATAAGCCAAAACGGTTTTCATTTCCGTCGAAAAGGGCAGGGTGGCTATGGCGATAAAGCCGGTTATTCCAACAATTACAGTGCCAATGAGTAAATAATGAAATGCGGTGGCCAGATGATCGGCTAAACGCTGGTCGGCTTCGGCTCGAACGTATGAACGTGCTACTGCGGCCTCGATCCAAGTAAAGGACAATGAATGCGTGATGGTGACGATCGAAAACACTAATGAGTACAAACCGAACTGTTCCGGCGTAAGCAGGCGCGTTAGAATAAATATTCCGCCAAAGCCGGCAACGGCTTGTGCAATATTTAACGGCAGATATCCAAGTAGATGTCGCCAGAGCATTTCATATATCCCAAAACATCAATCAAACAGTATTGTAATCGTAAACAGCTAATTTGTGGTGAATGCCTATCTGGTGTTTTCACTATCACCCAATAAACAAGGGGCGGTTTTTAACATGATCAACAAATCAAACCAGAAATTGGCTTTGGCAATATATTCCACATCAAGTCGCACCCGCTCACGCACATCATCAGCATTGTGCAGCGGCCCACGGGATCCATTTATTTGCGCCCAACCGGTTAGGCCGGGCTTTACCCGATGACGGTGAGCGTATTCGGAAACAAGCAACCGGCTTTGCACATCGCCAGTGTGCATATCAATCGCATGTGGCCGCGGGCCAACAAGTGACATATTGCCCATAAGAACATTGATAAGCTGTGGCAGCTCGTCCAATGAGGTGCGGCGAATGAATTTGCCAACTTTGGTGATGCGCTCATCATTCCTGGTTACTTGTTGTAACTTTGTGTTTGGTTGTTGCACCCGCATCGAGCGGAACTTAAACACATTGATTATTTTATTATTAAAGCCGTGGCGTTTTTGCTGGAACAAAATCGGCCCCTTTGAGTCTAGTCTAATTGCCAGTGCTACCAATGCCATCACGGGTGCAAATGCCACCAACATAAGACTAGCAAACACTATATCTTGTAGGCGTTTGGTAAACACCCGCCTTTCATTTGTCTGGCCGCCAGAAATAAACGCCATTGGCGCATTGGCGATTTTTGCCAAACTGGTCTGCTGTGGGTTAAAATTACCCATATCTACGAATAACACTAAATCCTGCGGCAGGCTGCGCAACCGATCGATCATTTCCCGAACACGAGTTGTTGCTGTTGAAGTAACGGTAATGATGATGCGATCAATATTTGGCAAATGCTCCCATCTAAGCAAATCGTCCACATTGCCGATAACTGGAACCCCAGAGACTTGTTTGGGGGCACGAGCTGCACGATCTTCAAAAATACCAGCAACGTTTAGATCGCCAGTTGCGGTGTTTTCTTCGATAAGTTTCTGTGCATTTGGGGTGGCTCCGACCATTACCACATTGGTGGCCAAAGCACCCGAGCGCGTCCAAGAAGTGATCAGTGCCATGTAGTTTGCGTGTAAAGCTAGTATTGCCAATGATGATACTGATAACGCAATAACTAAACCGCTCATTTCCGCAAGCGGCAGTTGGGCGAATATAGCCAAACCTGTGCTAAAGCTTACTCCGACAATTAGCCCACAAATGGTTTTACCCAAATGCGAGAGTAGTTTTTCATTATGGGAGAAGTTATAAGCTGCACAAATCATCAAACCGGCAGCGAGCAAAAAAGGCGCCAGTACGAATTGCGCACTAATAGCAAATGGCGCCATTCCTAACGATAATGGCGAAACCGAATTAAACATATAAAGCGATGCTGTAATGAGGACTATAAAGTCTATTGCTTGAAAAGCCCGTAAAGCAAAGGTTTTTGCTACTCTGGACGATGTCGGCGGTAGGGCAGCTGTTGTTTTGGTGTGATTATCAACTGGCGCGGCAATTGTCGCAGTCATCACCGGGCTCGCGGACAAAATCACCGGATCGCTTATTTTGTCGCTTATCTTTCTGACAGGCGTTTGATTATCAAGGTTTTGCCGAACAGAGCCATTGTCGGATTTCATAATTGCTACCATGATCGATTTTCCAGATTCTTATTATCCAGATGAATATAGGCAAACTTGCCCAATAGTCGGTTAAACAACGTGCTTAAATTTGAGTAAATTCAATAATTAAAATGTTGAATAGTTCGGTTTTGATATCAGAAAACCGGATAGATTGGCCAAAGTGTATTTTTGTTAAAAAACCGCTTGAATGCGTTTATCTTAGCGGCTACACCCGTCCACGGAGAGGTGGCCGAGTGGTCGAAGGCGCTCCCCTGCTAAGGGAGTAAGGGTCAAAAGCCCTTCGTGGGTTCGAATCCCATCCTCTCCGCCATTTTCGCTTAAGCGTTATAATCGTTACTGCATAAGGGTTTGAATGTTCGAACACTTACTGCTCTTGACTTCCAAAAACTTCGCAATAAGCCGCTAATCTAATCCGATATCAGCAATGATGGCAATTTTATATTTCTTCATATTTTTATTTTCTCTTTAATGCTGATTGAATAAGTAAGCACACCA
>JAESRA010000042.1 GCA_016764895.1 Phycisphaerales bacterium
ACGATTTGATCGTCGTCGATGATTAGGATTGAGGGTTTTTGTTTTGGCATGGGTTGGCACTAAGGGAAGATCACAGGCGGGACGCCTGTGCCACGGGTTTACTTTGGGGGGTTAGCCGATGGTTTGGTCGCCTGGGTTATCGTCTTGGTGGGGGATGGGGACTCTTGCGGTGAGGATTGCGCCTGGGCGGCTTGAGATTGATTGGTCTGGGTTTGGGGGGCGGTTGGTGAGGGTGATGATGCCTTCGAGTTGTTCGATGATTTGGTGTGAGATGGAGAGTCCGACCCCCCAAAGTTTATCGGATTCGTTGTTTGAGTTATTGGTGGTATAGCCGTGTTTGAAGGGTTGTTCGGGGTTGGTGCCTGGTTTGAGTCCTATGCCGTCGTCGGTGATGGTGATGACGAGTTCGTCGTGTTTTTGGTCGAGTGTTGCCTCGATTTGGATGAGGCCTCCGGGGTCGAGGGAGTCTGCTTTGGTTGCGCCGGAGATGGATTCGACGGCGTTGAAGAGGGCGTTGAGGATGACGGTGTAGATTGGTCCTGCGGGGAGATTTCCGGCGTCTTGGTTGATGTTGACTTCGATGCGGACACCTGCTTGTGCAGCGAGGGGAGCGACGACATCGACGGCGTGGTCGATGGTCATGGCTGTGGTGATTGCGGTGGAGACGCCCAGGAGGGGAGAGCCGATGGGGACGGTGTGGGAGCGCATGGCGACATTGACCATGGTGGACATGCGGTGGAGGGTCGCTTGGACGGTGTCGATCTGCTGGCGTGCAGTTTCGAGTTGTTCGTTTGGGTCTGGTTGGTCGGAGTTGATTCCTGTGGCGGCGATGGAGAGCCATCGCATGGAGCCGTCGATGAGGTTGGAGAGATCGTGGGCAAGGGTGGTGAGTTGGTCTGCGGCTTCTGGGCCTGCGGAGGGGTCGTTTGGTGGGAGTAATTTTTTAGAGCGCGTTGGCGGGGAGACGGCTTTTTTTTCGGGGGAAGGGTTTTGGTTCTGGTCGTTGGTGTTGTCGTGTGTCATGGACCTGTTTTCGGGCGGATTTGCTGGTGGAATTGGGGTGGTGTTGCGTTGGGGAAACATTGGGAGTTATGGGAGCGCAGCAGAACGCATGACCGGGTTGGGTGGTGTGTTCTCGGACTTTTGGAACGAAGACACTGCTTGCCGAAGACGGTCAAGCAGTGGCACCCTTAGGTTAGGTTGGGTTGGGGATGAAGATCACTCCCTTACGGTCGCGGCTCGTTGGGAGGGGTTTGGAATGTTTATTCGAGGCCTAGGGCTTGGGCGTCTCGGTTTGATAGGGTGCCGCCGTCGGATCTTGGTTTTACTGTTGTGTCTCGTTTCCATGAGCGGTCGCAGCGGGGTTGGTTTCGGAGGTCGGTGATTTCGAGTTCGCCGGATTTGACCAGTTCGAATCGGGAGACGCCACAGATGTCGGCGAGGTCGTTTTGGTTGAACCAGCCAAAGGTGCCTTCGGGGTCTGGGAGTTTGACGCCGAGGTCGAGGGGGTTGTCGATGTCGGATTTGGCCCGTGTGTCTTCGGCGGCTTTCATGACGCGTTCGATGGCTTGCCAGAGGAGCGGCCAGGCGGTGGCGGTTTCGAGGTTGATCTTTTTTGGGAAGCCGGTGAGGTGGACGCAGGTGGTTGGTTCTTTGGGTTCGATTTTGTGGAGGGCGCGGTAGGCCTCGTCGGCGGTGTGGCACATGATTGGGGCGAGGAGTTTGCAGAGACCATCGGTGATAACGGCTAAGGTCTGCTGGGTGTTTTTTCGGCGTTCTGAATCTGGAGCGTCGCAGTAGAGGCGGTCTTTGACGGCGGACAAATACTCGCTTGAAAGCGTGGTGTTGCAGAATCGGTAGATGAGTTTTTGGGCTTCGTGGAAGGTGTAGGTTTCGTAGGCGTTGGTGACTTTTTCGATGAGGGTGTTGTACTCGCCCAGGACCCAGGCGTCGATGGAGTGGACATGGAAGTTGGAGAAGTCTGGTTCTGCGGGTGCTTGATAGTCGTTGAGATTCGAGAGCATGAACTTGAGGGTGTTGCGGATTTTTCGGTAGGAGTCGCCGGCGAGTTTGAAGAACTCTTCGTCAACCTTGACATCGTTTTCGTAGGCCAGTGAGCAGACCCACCAGCGGAGGACATCGACGCCATAGCGGTCGAAGAGGTCTTTGAGTGCGGCGCCGGCGGATTTGGAGAGCTTTCGGCCGTCTTTGTCGACCATGAAGCCGTGGGTGAGGAGGGTTCGGAAGGGTGGTCGTCCGGTGACGCCGAGCGATGGGAGGAGGGAGAGTTGGAACCAGCCTCGGTGTTGGTCGGAGCCCTCTAAGTAGAGGTCGATGGGGAAGTCTTTGCCACCTGAGCGTTGTTTCATGACGGCGTTCCATGAGGAGCCGGACTCGAACCAGACATCGAGGATGTCTTGGCCTTTGGTGAGCTGATCGAAGGTGACGGAGCCGTCTTTGAGTTCGGTTGGTGCGTCGGGGTCTGTTTGCGGGTTGTAATGTTCAAGTAATGAAGCGGGATCATCGGCGAACCAAGCGTCGGAACCCTTTTCGCGGATGATCTGATTGACGGCGGTGACTGATGCGGCGGTCATGAAGGCGTCGCCTGTGGGGAGGGTGAATGCGGGGATGGGGAGGCCCCAGGAGCGTTGGCGGCTGATGCACCAGTCTGGTCGGGATTCGAGCATGCCTCGCATTCGGTTTCGGCCCCAGGCGGGGACATAGGTGACGGAGCGGTCGTCGCCTGTGGATTTCATGGCCATTTGACGGAGGGAGTGGCCGTCGCGTTTGGTTGGTTGGTCTACAGCGACGAACCATTGTTCGGTGCAGCGGAAGATGACGGGGGTTTTGGAACGCCAGTCGTGGGGGTAGGAGTGGGTGAACCTGTAGGCGCAGAACATGTGGCCTGATTCGGTGAGACGGTCGGCGATGAGTTGGTTGGCGTCCCAGATGGACATGCCGATGAGCCAGTCGGGGGTGGTGGTGTCGTAGGTGCCGTCGCCTAGGACTGGGCAGTAGACGGGGAGCCCGACGCGGAGGCCTGTGATGTAATCGTCGGAGCCGTGACCTGGTGCGGTGTGGACGAGTCCTGAGCCGTCTTCGAGGGTGACATAGTCGGCGTGGACGAGTTGGTAGCAGTTGCAAGTGTCGGCGTCGGGATCGTTGATTGGTGTGGGTGCGTTTTTGATGAGGGGGTGGGTGTAGGCGAGGCCTATGAGTTTGTCGCCCATTGTTTTTGCGAGGATTTGGACATCTTCGGCTTTGGCGAGCTTGGTGACTTTTTCGACGAGTTCGGTGGCGATGACGGTGAGGTTGCCATCGACGCGGACGAGGGAATACTCGAAGCGTTCGTGGACAGCGATGGCGAGGTTTGCCGGGAGTGTCCAGGGGGTGGTGGTCCAGATCATGAAGCTTGGAGTGGCGCCGGGGTGGTCGGATTCGCTTATATCAAAGGCGTTGAAGACGGCCGTTGGGTTGGTCGCTTCAAAGTCTACATAGACGGAGAGGTCTTCTCGGTCTTGGTATTCGAGTTCTGCATCGGCCAGGGCGGTTTCGTTGGCGACGGACCAGTGGACGGGTTTGAGTGCTTTGTAGACGAGGCCTTGGTCGCAGAGGTCTGCGAGGACTTCGAGGACGCCTGCTTCGAATTCGGGAAGGAAAGTCAGGTATGGTTTTTCGTAGTCGGCCAGGGTCATGAGGCGTTTCATTTGGCCTGCTTGGAGTTTGATTTGTTTGCTGGCGTAGGTTTTGCATTCTCGGCGGACGGCGGTGCGGCGTTGGTCGTCGGTGAGGGTGTCGAGTTTGGCGGCTTTGCCTGATTCAACGAGGTCGGTCATGACTTTGTGTTCGATGGGGAGGCCGTGGCAGTCCCATCCTGGGATATAGGGGCAGTGGTAGCCGGCCATGAATTTGGATCGGACGACGAGGTCTTTGAGTGTTTTGTTCATGAGGTGGCCCAGGTGGATGGAGCCGTTGGCGTAGGGGGGACCGTCGTGGAAGATGAATTTTTTGCGGCCCTCGGCGGCAGCTTGCATGGCGTGGTAGAGGCCTTGCTTGGGCTTGTCGTTGGCGGGGAGGGCGTCCCAGCGTTTGAGGGATGCTGGTTCGTTTTGAACGAGATTGGCCTTCATGGGGAAGGTTGTTTTGGGGAGGTTGAGTGTTTTTTTGTAGTTTGGTTTGTCTGTTTGGTTGTCTGTGGCGTGGGTCATTTTTTGAGTATCCGTGGCGCGGGGGAATCCGCGTTTTTTGTGTGGTTTGATTATATCAGTGGGATGGTGGGGGGAGGTCGGCCGATTTGATCTGACTTGATCACGGCGGCCCCGCGATGACACGGATGCTACTTTGGGGGGTGGCATCGGCCCTCAGCGGGGCATGGTAATTCGTATTGTGGCGAATCTTGGTGTCATGGGGGGAGTGTATCGGGTTGATTGGGGTGGGGCTGGTGGTTTGATGATTTCTCACTCATTTGAGTGATGACCTATTCTTCCCAGAATACCGAATGAACCGATAATATAAGGAATCGCCGATAAGAACATCCGTATAAGGAGATATACATGAGATACACACACATCGTCCCCCTCGCCAGCATGATTCTCGCCACCGCCGCACTCGCCAACCCCGTCCCCCCAAGCTATGACTTCAACTGGGCCACCATCGGTGATCCCGGCAATCGAGCCACCCTCGATGAGGAACTTGGATTCCTAACGAACAACCAGTACCTTGGCTCGGTCAACTACGAATACCGCATGGCGACGACCGAAGTGACGGTGGGGCAGTACTTTGAGTTCGCTCAGGTCTACCACCCGTACTACACCGCAAACACCGGCAATGTCCTCGGCTTCTCCGATTTCACTGGCGGCGACATCCGTCTCGCGTGGGGGGACATCAGCATCCGCCAAGGGAGATCCCCCAACAAACCCATTGACATGGGGTGGGAGTACGCCGCCCGCTATGTCAACTGGCTCCACAACGGCAAGGTCAACGAAGAATGGGCCTTCGAGACCGGAGTCTACGACACCTCCACCTTCACCCAGAACCCCGACGGCTCATGGAACCATCAAGCCACGCGCAATCCAAATGCAACCTTCTGGATGGCGACCCGCGATGAATGGACCAAGGCCGGGTATTGGGACCCCGACCTGAACAACGGCGAAGGCGGCTACCACCTCTTCCCAAACGGTTCCAGCGAGCAGTCAATGCCAGGAACGGAACGGAACGCGGGGAACGGCAGTGAGTACCCGCTGGATGTGGGTTCGTTCCCAGATGTCATGAGCCCGTGGGGCATCCTTGATATGGAAGGGGGGGTTGAGGAATGGACTGGATCTGTTTTTAACAACGATCTACGCTGGAGATTTATGATGGGGTCTGGTTCTGGGGACACTGCATTTGGCGAACTCATTGCTCATGATATGTTAGGGCGAATGAGTGCAAACTCAGTTTTTTCGCCTTCGGGGGGTATCAGATTGGTATCGACTGTTCCGTCACCCAGTACCATTGTGGTATTGGGTGCATTTCTTATTGGTTTCCGAAGGAGATATAGATGAATGCTGGTGCCGTGCTTCGACCGTCTTCGGC
>JAESRA010000043.1 GCA_016764895.1 Phycisphaerales bacterium
CCCAACCCCCCAGCCCCCCAGCATCAGGCCGCCGCAGCAGCCACCGAGGGCTGAGTAAACACCTTGACCCACTTACCGATATTCTTAGCAAAGTCGGCCTTGGAAATATATCCAGTAATGCCTTCCAAACCGACATCGCTAGGCATCTCCTCGTTATCGCTCCCGGAAAGAATATAAAACGGGATTTTGCCCGCCAGCCCAAGCTTCTTATACTCGGCAAATACATCGATCCCAGAACACCCCGGAAGCCCTAAATCACACACCACCAAATCACAAGGCCGATCGCCGCGCTCAACGGTTCGCTGAAGATACTCGCGTGCCTGATTCCCATCCTGGACCCAACGAACATCGGCATCGCTGGACCGGCTCAATAGCGTCATCATCAGCGTCGCCGCCAGCGCATCGTCCTCGACAAGCAAAATATGCTTGATCGTCCCATCACCCTCCGGTATTTTCGGAGCGTTCGTGCTTGGATTTTGGATCGGAACGCCCGCGGCCTCAACAACTTGAGGGCTCCAAACCTGAACATTATTCCTACCCGCTTCCTTAGCGGCATACACACCCGCGTCAGCCTCACTGACCATCTGCTCAGGCTTGGTCAGCCGATCCGCCGGCCCCGCATCAACCGCTGAAACACCAATGCTCACACTGATGTTCAGTTCATCGGGGCCGTCATCACACTGGCGAATATCAAACGGTGTTTCGAAAATATCGGCACGAATCCGCTCAGCAAGTATCGCAGCCTTGAGTACCGTATACCCAGGCAAAATCACTCCGAACTCCTCGCCCCCATACCGACACACAACCCCCTGATCCCCAACCGAAGCCGTCGCGCGACTAGCCATCTCAATCAGCACCACATCACCAACCGCATGCCCGTGGGTGTCATTGACACTCTTGAACTTATCAGCATCAAAGAAAAGCACCGCGAATCCGGTGCCTTGTTCCATGTGTTCGTTGTACGCGATTTCGATCTTGTTATCAAACTCTTTCCGATTCGGAATCTCGGTCAGTCCATCGGTGAACGCTTGTTTTTCGAGTGATTCGGTTTGTCGTTGCATCGAAATCTGGTGTTCAAGCCCACGCTCCTGAGCTTGGTTCATCAACAACTGAACATCTTTGAGATCACCAATCTCTGTGTTAAACAGGGATGCCAGTTCCTTGGCCGATTTGTTAACCTCCTCAAACAACCCAGGCATGTCGATCTTCTGATTCGGGAACCAAGTCGCCGTCTGCCGTTCGATTCTGCGCATCGCAGTATTGGGTTCCTGTACGCTCAACGCTTCAGCAACCTGTGTTCCAAGAGACACCGCGCGGATCATTTCAATATCACCGCCCTTGGTACCCTCAGGATCATGATGATGCGCGATCGCATCAGCAATATTCTCTGGAAGCGACCACTTCCGAGCCAGCCCAGCCCCCACCGCCGCGTGTGTAAATCCGAAGCTTGTCGTTTCTACCGGGCTCACATCCCCATGCTCTATATTCCGGGTCGCCTCAATATACTCCCCTCGAATCGCAGTAAATATCGCCAGCATTCCCATATCCTGAAACAACGCCGCGGTAAACACTTCGTCTTTGTCAGACAACCCAAACCGTTCGGCAAGCGACCGTGAAGCCGTCGCCCCCATCAGCGTTCGTCTCCAATGTCCAATCATGTCAAACCCGTCATGATCCGTGTTTGAAGTCATATCGACAAGCGAAAATCCGAGCACCAATGATTTGACCGTATTAAGTCCAAGGTAGCCAATCGCCCGATCGATCGAGCCGCACCTATTGGCCAACCCGTAATAACTCGAGTTGACCGTTTTGAGCACCTTGCCCGCCAATGCTTGGTCTTGTTGAACAGTCTTGGCAATCTCACTGATCTGAACATCGGGGTCACCGGTCAGTTCGATCAGTTTGGCCGCCACTGCAGGCAGCGAGGGGAGTGATGGGCAGTTGAGAACATCTTCAATCTGTATCTGGCTCATGCGAAAAACCCTTGTGTGAGGGGAACCCAACTACACTTTTTATGCAGCCAGTTCCTACCCCCCATATTCGGTGATGCCACATTCAGAAATGAGCCGCTATTGTTAAAAATGAGTGAAATTGCCTATCTGCTAGAAGACAGCATTCGTCACACTTTGAATTGGCCACTCAATCGTCCTCAAATCCAGAATTATCGGAGCCCGTACTCGTTAAGTTTCCGGTACAGCGTCCGTTCCCCGATCCCCAACATCTTGGCCGCCTGCTCTCGATTGCCCCCGGTTAACTTGAGCGTTTCCCGGATCGCCTGCCTCTCAAGTTGCTCCAAACTCGTCCCCGCCAAAGACCCTATTGAATAGGAACTCCCCCCACCCATCTCCGATTCCCGCACTTCCTCAGGCACAAACTCCACCCCGATCGTATTCCCACTTTGATCCCCGCTCATCACCACCATCGTCTGCACAATATTGAGGAGTTGCCGCACATTGCCGGGCCAGTCATACGCCGTCAATCGCAGCATCGCCGCATCGGACATCTCAGGCAGCACCTTACCAGGATTAAGCTCACCAGCAAACTTACTCACCGCATGACGCACAATCCGCGGAATATCCTCTCGCCGATCACGCAACGCCGGCAGATGCACCACCGTCCCCTTGATCCGAAAATACAAATCCTGCCGAAATGTTCCATCCTTAATCATTTGCTCGAGGTTTTTATTGGTCGCGCTGACCAATCGCACATCGACCTTCCGAAGTTCATTGGACCCCAGCCGAACAACCTCGCCAGACTCAAGCACCCGCAACAACTTGGCCTGCATCGACAAAGGCATGTCCCCAATCTCATCAAGAAACAGCGTCCCCCCATTGGCGTACTCAAACACACCCTCACGGTCCCTCTCCGCACCAGTAAACGCCCCACGCACATGCCCAAACAACTCATCTTCAAGCAGGTTCTCCGCCTGCCCAGCGCAGTTCATCGTCTTAAACTTCTTCCCATCCCGCGAAGAGTTCCGGTGCACCGCCTGAGCAATCAACTCCTTGCCCGTCCCACTTTCGCCAGTAATCAGCACCGCAATATTCGACCTCGCCACCGTCCGCACCGTCGAAATAATCTTCCGCATGGATTCCGCCCCCGCAATAATCCCCTCAAAGCCCTCATGCTGAACCAGGTCCTTGAGTTCCTCAGACTCACTCCGAAGCACCGCCTGATCAGCGGCCCGCTGAACCACCGAACGCAACACCACCAAATCCAACGGCTTCTCAACAAAATCAAACGCCCCATGCTTAAACGCATCACGCGCCGTCGGCACATCCCCATGAGCCGTCACCATAATCGTCTCCGCATCAGGCTGATGCTCGCCCGCCATCTCCAGCACCTTCATCCCCGCATTGGAACCGTCCGAGTTGACCCCATGGACCCCCGCACTCTCAGGCATCCGCAGATCCGTAATAATCACATCAAACTTCCCCCCCGTAAGTTCCTCATAAGCCCGCTCAACCGTATGAACAGTCGTACACACATGCCCAGGCCTACGCAGCGAATCAACAATCACATCAGCATGCTCAATCTCGTCTTCAACGATCAGCACCTGGGCGATCACGGGTTCATGTTTGGTATCGGTATCTGCCATCAGGGTATGGTAGTTCGGTCAGAGAGAGATCGACGGGTGGCCCGACGGAGCATTCTTATGCTCCTTCGGACGGGTGGCCCGACGGAGCATTCTTATGCTCCTTCGGGATCAGTCGGGATCAGGGACACTGGTCTCCCATCCCGAAGGAGCCGAAGACGGCTCCGTCGGGGCACCCGAGTCCGAATCTCCACCATTCAGATCGACAGCACACCGAGTTGATGCCTCCGAAGGGCACACGCCGCGATCGCCAGAGCATCCGCCAAATCCGCCGGCTTGGGAAGCTCAGGCAGATCAAACATCGACTGCACCGACAACTGCATCTGCTCCTTAGTCGCCCGCCCAGACCCAGTCGCCGCCTTCTTAACCTCCGCAGGTTTAAGCTCAACAACCTCGATCCCCGCCGACCGTGCCGCCAGCAAGATCACCCCACGCGCATGAGCCATCTTAATCACCGTCGCCGGGTGATCCTTATGAGCAAACATCCCCTCAATCGCCACCAAATCCGGCTCAACCCGCTCAATAAGCTCCCGCACATCCCGATCCAGCTCCACCAACCGATCCCCCATCGGAGGCACCGGCGACCCACTCTTGGTGAGCCGAAACACCCCCGCCTCAACAATCGCAGGCCGAATCAAATCCCCACTAACACACCCATAGCCAGTAATCGACAAACCAGGATCAAAACCAAGAACTCGCATAGGAACAGTATAGTAGAAAACTCACGGCTCGGCGATCAAATCAAACGGAATGCGATACGCGGGAAGGATATAGAACTGATCAACGAGATCCCTAGATTTGCCATCGACCTTTACCGAGAGATCTCCAGAACCCTTTAGGATACCCACCAGCACCAGCGTGCCATCCTCATAGGTCCCGATCAGCGGGCTCCCCGATAAATAAAAACCCTCACGCGCTCGCCGGGGCAAATCCACGATGATGTACCGCAGATTCTCTACAAACATCACCCCTTTGGCCAGAATCACATCCACCTCGCCAGTATCCTTTCGCCGTGTCACCAGGTAAAGATTACGAAGTTCGTCGCGTCGCTCAAACTTCAATGGCACAAGACAAGCAAAATCAGTAAACGCTTCGGTCGTTTTCAGGAGTACATAATCCTCCTGAATGTCATCCTCATAATATGCGAGCTTGTCCTCAAGAGCCCCCTCAGCACGGAGCCCACCCCAACCATCAGCAATGATGGTGTACTCAAGGGCTCGCCCATCAATCGTGATCGGATGATCCGGATCGGGCTCATCCTCAAAGGTATGGGCCACTGTCAATATCGTATGCTCCCCAATCACAACCCCGGTCAATGTCTTGATCCATAGAATTAATTGATCAGGATGGGCCCCCTCCCGCACCCGCGCGTTCTTGATCTCAACAACCCCCCGGGTCAAACCCGCAGGCGGCGAATGCAAACACCCGATCTGCAACAACACCCCAGAGACAAACACCAAAGACCAACAAACAAATCGTCTCATGCAAGCCGTCCTTGGATATCCATCTGACCCAAAGTATGCACAATCGTCTTGACCATCGCATCACCCTCAATATTCACCACATCCCCCACAACCTTCGCCCCCAGCGTCGTCCGATCAAGCGTCTCAGGAATCAACGCAACCTCGATCCAGCATTCACCGGCGTCCAAATCCGCAATGGTCAATGAAATCCCATCAATCGCCACCGACCCCTTCGGAATCATCCACCGCATCAAATCCCCCCCCAAAGTAATCCTTACCCGATAGCCGTCCCCGTCTTTAGACCCGTCCTCAACCCCGATCACCTTCCCCGTTCCATCAACATGCCCCTGAACCTGATGCCCATCGAGCCCATCACCCACCCGCAACGACCGCTCCAGATTCACCCGATCCCCGGCTTTCCACATGCCCAGCGTGGTCTTCTCAATCGTCTCCGGGATCGCATCAAAGCTCCACAATCCCCCCTCATCGCTCACCAGCGTCAAGCAGCACCCGCAATTGGCAATCGAATCCCCAGCCCTCGGCCTGTGATCCCACCCAGAAGGATCAATCACAATACGAACGCCCTCCTTTGTCTTGGCCAAAGAATGAACCGTCCCGATATGCTGCACAATACCTGTAAACATGCAGAACCCTAGGACCATCGCTGCGGATGGTCATCCCGGAGGACAATTCCGCCTCTTCGGGGCCCCAGCCCCCA
>JAESRA010000005.1 GCA_016764895.1 Phycisphaerales bacterium
AACCCCAAAACACCCGCCGCAATCGAATCCCCCCCATACAAAAACATCGGCGTCCCAAACCGATCCGCCGCCTCCACAACATCCACCCCATCGACCACCAACCGCCCATCAACCACCATGATCCCGACTGTCCCGCTCATGCCCGCACCCCATCTTTCAGCCGTGCCAAAAGCGTTTTGCACACCCCATCAACCTCCGCCAAATCATCCCCAAACACCATCGCATCAAGCACCCCTCGCCCTGCAGTTGGCACCATCAAAGGCACCATCCCATACCCCTTGGATACATCAAACATCAGCCCCTCGCCCACACCACCAGCAACATCACCAAACCCCTCAACACCCTCAACCCGGATCCCCGTCATCAACCGAAACGCCCCCTTCCCAAGCCGTTTGCCCATCATCAGCGGAAAGGTCGAAGTATTGACCCGCGGATTGATCTCCACAATAAACACTTCCCCACCACCGCCCTCGTCATTGGTCACAATAAAATCAATCCCCACAATCCCCCGATACCCCGCTTCAAACAACCATCGCCCTACACGCTCACCCTGTTCAAGCAATCGCAAGTCATCCCCAAACACACTCGGATACGAGTTGCCTCCAAATGCAAAACTCTGCGTCATCTCCTGCCCCGACACCCCAAGCAACTCGGCCCCCTCTTCACCAATCTCATACTGCACATTCGGCGACCCCATCACCTCAAGCAAAGGCTGCAATACAAACAACCGCTCATCAACCGCCACCGAAACACCCTCCCCCAGTCGGTCAAGATCATCCCCGCCCTCAACCTTCCACACCCCAAGCCCACCAATACTCAAATCCGACCGCACCATCACCGCCCCATACTCATTCAACATATGCCGAGCCGTCACCATCACATCCCTCTTCGACGCCACCGTCGTCGGGATCGTCGCCACCCCCGCATGCCCAAGAATCGGACACAAATTCGACTTCAAGTTCACCCGATCCAACAACGAAGCCCTAGGCCCACGCAACCCACCACCCAACCCATCACCAAGCAACCCAGCAAGCCGCTCAACCTCCTCCCCACCCATATAAGGCTCAACCACCCACGACCCCCTCCCCAACTCCGCCATCAACGACGCATCAGACAAAATCCGCTCAACAAGCGTCTCCCCCTTCCCACCAGCAACACAAATACTCCCAACCTCAAACCCAATCGAACCAAGAAAATCCAGCCAATCCCCATCAGGCATCGAATCCACCACCACCAAATCCCCAGGCCGGCTCAGCACCACCGCCCGCTGCGACAACATCCGCAACACCCCCGAACCCAATCCATCACCCAATCCATCCCCAAGCCCATCCCCAAGCCCATCCCCAAGCCGGGACGCTTCAAGCGAATGAACAATCAACCTCGCCCGTGATTCACACACTTTGCACCCCATGCAATGACTCAGCACACAACACCCCATCAAGTATCGCCGCCTCAACCACCCTCGATGCCAACACCCCAACCCGGTTCACATCACACTCAACATCCCCCATCGAAAGCACAAAAACCATATCCCCGTCATACTGCGTATAACAAGGCGACACCGCCCGCCCAATCCCCGCCTGAGCAATCCGCGCCACCACCGTCGCCTCCGCCTTGGTCAACTTCGCATTGGTCGCCACCACGCACAGCGTCGTATTGCTCCCAAACCGAATCGGCCGCAAATCACCAGCAATCATCGCCGCCGCAGTATCCAAAGCAGTATCCAAAGCGGTCCCATCATCTTTCCGCGCCCCCGCCACGATCTTTCCCGATCCAGAATCAACCACATCTCCAAAAGCATTGACCGCCGCGATCGCCCCCACTTTCAGCCCATCATCCGTCTCCCACCCCGCGCTCCCCAGCCCTCCCTTGGTCGCATTTTCATGTCCATGAATCTTTCCAACCACCGCCCCAGTTCCCGCCCCAACATTCCCTCGTTCAAAATCAACCCCCGCCGATTCACACGCCGCCAGTCCATCCGCTTTGGTCGGATACGCCCCGCCATCTCCAAGCCCAAGGTCATACAACCCCGCCCCAACCACAATCGGCACCACCCCCTGCTCCGTCACAAACCCACGCTTCAAATTCAAAAAATACTCCACCGCCCCCTGACAACACCCAAGCCCCATCGCCGAGCCCCCACTCAGCATCACCCCTTGAACAGTCTCAACAAGCCCGCAAGGATCAAGCAACTCAATCTCGCGCGACGCCGTCGCTCCACCTCGCACATCAATCCCCGCCACCGCATCACGATCACACACCACCGCTGTACATCCAGTAGCACCGTCTACATCTGTAGAATGCCCAACCCGCACCCCATCAACAAGCGTGATCGAGAGTTCCCGTGCCCTATCTATATTCCATCGCTCGGTCATACACCCATAATACGCAAGGCAATCATCAGAACTTCATCCGCTGCGACATCGCCCGCTGCATCTCTCGCTGATTCTCCCGATCCGCGATTGCGTGCCGTTTATCGTGCTGGGCCTTGCCCTTGCATATCCCCAGCGAAACCTTCGCATACGCCCCCGAAAAATACAGCTTCAATGGAATCAGCGTCACCCCCTTGATATCCACCGCCCTCATCAGCCGCTCGATCTCCCGTTTCTTCGCAAGCAACATCCGATCCCGCTTAGGACGATGATTCAAAGCCCCCGCAGGCTGATACGGAGCAATATCCACCTGATGCAGCGTCAACCGAGGCGGTTCCAAATCCACCGTAATAAACCCCTCCTTGAGCGAACAACTCCCATCCCGAATGCTCTTAACCTCCGACCCCTCCAAAACAATCCCAACCTCCATCGTATCTTCGATAAAGTAATCATGCCTCGCCCGACGATTGTCGAATGTTGGCGTATCGGTCTTGGATTTCTTGTTCTTCTTGGCCATCGCTGCCCAAAGGATAGCGTACCTTCCCCACTCAATCCCCCATATCCCCTACCATCGCTGCGTATGTCCAAACCCTCCCCCCTCATCCTGCTCCTCATGCTCCTCATGCCCATGATCTTGCTCATAGCCATCCCAAGCTGCACCCACCCCGTCAACGCCCGCCTAGAACTCGGAACCCTCAGCCCAACACCAACCTTCGTTCATTCACCTAAACTCACACCTCTCAACTCTTCTCAAAAACCCTCCAAACCCCGCTCCCTCTGGAACACCACCATCATCATCGCCCCCATCGACGGCATCGCCCACAACCCAACCCTCCGCCTCTACCCCGTACTCCGCAACAACGACCACCCCAGAACCTATGGCCTCCTCCCCACCACAGACTCAGCACTCAAACACCAAACACACTCCCCCATCGCATCCCTCCGCTACACACGCAGCGAACTCACCGCCACAATCACCAGCATCATCGACCCCTTCCTCATCCACCACCACCTCACCAACACCCACTGGAGCCCCAGAAGAGTCTGGAAAAGAACCCGCCAAGACAACACCTGGTCCTCAGGACAACCAGCCAATCAATCTCAGGACACACAAAAATGACCCACAAACCTGACAACCCACCAAACTACCCCTTCAACCAAACCCTCGAAATCAGCGTCGTCGAATCAAACGATAAACACACAAACAACGCACCCGACTTCCTCCTCATCGACATCCGCGAGCCCCACGAACTCAACATCGCACAAATCCCCGGCTCCACAAACATCCCCATGGGCGACCTCCCAGCAGCCCTGGCAGAACTCGACATCGAAGACGACACCCAAGTCGCCATCCTCTGCCGAACCGGAAAACGCTCCCTCGATGTCGCTGTCTTCATGCAACAACAAGGCTTCACCGAAGCCCGCTCAGTCGCCGGAGGCATCCACTGGTGGTCCGACCGCCTCGACCCTACACTCACAAAATACTAAAAAAACCATCATGACCAAAACAAAAAACATCACCCTCACCCTCGCCCACTCCCCAGACTCAGACGACCTCGTCATGTGGTGGCCCCTCACAGGAATCACAAACCCCGACGGATCACAAATCCAAGGCCCCCTCGGAAAACCACAACTCGACACCGGACCATTCAAATTCAACCTCATCTCCCGCGATGTCGAAGAACTCAACCAACTCGCCATCAATCCAAACCAATCAGACCCCTACGACATCACCGCAATTTCCTGCGCCGCCTACCCCGCACTCGCTGGCCGCTACCTCATCACCCGCTCCGGCGGATCCTTCGGCGAAAACTACGGCCCAAAAGTCGTCGTCGCCCAAGATTCCAAACTCCAATCACTCGATGATCTCAACACAACCACAACCATCGCCGTCCCCGGAATCAACACCAGCGCATTCCTCACCCTCAACCTCATCGCCCCAAACTTCAAATACATCCCCATGCTCTTCTCCGATATCCCCAACGCCGTCAAACAAGGCAAAGCCGATGCCGGACTCCTCATCCACGAAGCCCAACTCACCTTCCAAGATTCCGGCCTCCGCCAAATCGGCGACATCGGACAATGGTGGCATGCGGACACACAAGGCAAGCCCCTCCCCCTAGGCCTCAATGTCATCGCCCGTTCCCTCGACACCCGCTTCGGGCTAGGCACCTGCCAAACCATCGCCGACCTCCTCACCGCCTCAATCCAAACAGCCGTCCGCGAAAAAGAAGCCTCCCGCCTCCACCTCCAACTCAACAAAGGCGACCGCACCGAATGGGACGACCCCAAACTCGTCGACAAATACCTCAGCATGTATGTCTCAAATCTCACCCTCGACATGGGCCAAGCCGGACGCGAAGCAATTAATCTCCTCCTCACCCGCGGAGCAAATGCAGGATTGTGCCAATCAGTCGACTCAATCGAGATCATCTAACCCACCACCCCTACGCTTCCAATATCACCGACCATCTTCCCCGTGACATGCGGAAAACCGTGGAGAGACCAATGACCAGTATGCCCCGTACAGTGCCATTGCCCCTCTTGGACCAATCGCCCCTGGACGATTCTCCCAAAGAAGAGTGCGGCGTCATCGCCGTATGGAACCACCCAGAAGCCGTCCACCTCGGATACCTCGGCCTCTTCGCCCTCCAACACCGAGGACAAGAAGCCGCCGGGCTCGCCGCATCCTCCAACGAAAAAATTAACTCACAACGAGGCCAAGGACTCGTCTCCGATGTCCTCACCCCAGACAGACTCAAACTCCTCGACAACTACTACAACAAAGACAAATCCTCCCATCCCCAAAACAGAGGCGTCATCGGACACACCCGCTACTCCACCGCAGGCGGCTCAGGAATCGAAAACATCCAACCACTCGTCGAAACCATGTTCGACGGCCCAATCGCCATCGCACACAACGGCAACCTCATCAACGCCGACACCTGGAAACACGAACTCTCCAAAAGAGGCCAAATCTTCCACACAACCTCCGACACCGAAGTCATGATCCACCTCCTCGCCTCCCCAGACCAACGCAACACCCCAGACCCCACCGCCGCAATGCTCCGAAACCTCCAAGGCGCATTCTCCCTCACCCTCCTCTTCAAAGACCGCATCGAAGCCGCCCGCGACCCCTGGGGCTTCCGTCCACTGGTCCTGGGCAAGCTCGACGACGACTCCCCAGTCATCGCCTCAGAAACCGTCGCCCTCGATGTCATGGGCGCAACCTTCATCCGCGAGATCGAGCCCGGAGAAATCGTCACACTCTCAGACGAAGGTGTTTCTTCTCGACGATTCGCAGCCCCCGCCACCAAGCTCGCCCGCTGCATCTTTGAGCATGTCTACTTCGCCAACCCCGCCTCCAATGTCTTTGGCCAAAATGTCCTCATCTCCCGCGAACGCTTCGGATCCCAGCTCGCCATCGAGTCACCAGTCGACGCCGACATCGTCATGCCCATGCCAGACTCAGGACGCTCCGCCGCCAACGGCTTTGCACACAAATCAGGAATCCCCTACCGCGAAGGCATCGTCCCAAACCGCTATGTAGGCCGCACATTCATCAAACCAACCCAAGCCGAACGCGCCGCAGCCGTCCGCCTCAAACTCAATGTTGTCGCCGAAATCGTCAAAGACAAACGCATCATCATCGTCGACGACTCCATCGTCCGAGGCACAACAACCCGCGAAAAAATGAAACAGATCCGGCAAGCCGGCGCAAGCGAAATCCATATACGAATCTCCTGCCCACCAATCACCAACCCTTGCTACTTCGGCGTCGACTTTGCAACCCCAGACCAACTCATCGCCCACAACAAATCCGTCGAAGAAATCCGCGAGTTCCTAGGAGTAGATTCACTGCGATTCCTCTCCCACGAAGGAATGCTCAGCGTCATGAACAACGCAGAATCCGGCTACTGCACCGCCTGCTTCACCGGAAACTACCCCGTCGATCCAGACCGCCCCCTCGCCTGCGAAGTCTCAGCCAAAGCCCAGCCTCCGCTCTTTACCGACGGCTAATCAAGCTCAATCATTCAAAAAATCGCCGCCCGCCCCGGCCCCGACCCCAGAGGTCCCAAACGGCCTAAACACCACCCCAATACTCGTCTCGCCACGAATGTTGTTGTAGTTCACAGAAATACCAAGCGAACCAATCTGGAACTGACGCTCGACCCGCGCAAAGAAGTTCTGAAAATCACCACGATCAAAATTATAGTTGGCCGAAGTCGAAACCGAATACTTATCCGTCAACGAATACCGCGTCGCGCCAGTCAAAAATGTCGCATCAATCGACCGAATATCACGGTACTCAAGCGAACTCACAAACCCAGGCCGATGCTCAACAAGCACCCCCGCACTCGTCCGAGCCGTCTTGTCGAGATCAATATCAAACACCACAGACCCCGAAAACGCCAGCACATCCGTCGGCGAAAACACAATCTCAGAACTCACATAAGTACCCGGACTCGATAACTCAGGACGAGCCGCAAAGTAGTCAGGAATCACGCTCGTCCCCGCCCGATCACTCGACCACACATACTCCGTATTGATCTTCAAAATATCCGCATCCCGCCACCGCCCAGGGCCACCGCGTTTGGTCTGCCAGGTCTGGTCAATCCCCGCCCGAATCATCGTTCCACGAATCAGCCCCTCAACATCATCATCAAAAATCGGAGTATCCCCAACAGCAAACCCAGAATCCGCCTGCCACACCGTCACCGAAGGCTCAACAATATGACGCATGCGATGAATATCAAAGAAATCACTACTCGCACTGTCATTCACCTTGGTCAGCGTCGTCGCCACCGTCGTCCCCACCGCGCCCCAGTACCGCATATTGTCCGTCTGCGTAGGTGTAAATGCATCAAACGATGTGTCGTAGGCCGTCACCCGCCCAACAACAAACGGCGTCACTCGGAAGTCCCCAACATCAAACCGCCCAATCACCTCATGCCGGGTATCAAACCGCCCAACAGTATCTTCATTGAGCCCAAGAGCACGCTGTGTATCAGCAAGCGACACACCCGGAGCCGTCCCAAACACCGCTGTAGACAGCCACGCGTTATCAAATCCATACTCGGCCGCCGTCACCTCAGAAAACCGCAGCCGCATCGCCCCGATCCTCGCCTCAAACTGATACTCAAACACACCAGGCATCATCTCCGGAAGCAGATCACGAGCCACCGAAACAACACTCGCCTCAGGCATCTTGTCAACCGCATATCCCGGCGACTGCAACAAATGCTCGGCCGCAAAGAAATCATTCGGGCTCCCAGAAAACTCAAGCGCATACTGCGTTCGCTCATCAGTCCGCTCGATCCGAAGCAACGAATCAAAATCCACCGTCTCGCGCCCAAGCTGCTCATCAAACGCAGGCACAAACGCCTCATCGGAAATAAACGCCCCCTTACTCACAATCGTCCAAGGCTCACTAACCCGCCAAATATCATCAAACCGAATCATCCCCCGCATCTCACCAGTCCGCTCGATCTCACGCCCCGAAGAAGTCACATCCGTCCCATTATCATCGGGAAGCAAATACGAATACAAACTCCCGCGATGCCCATTGGTATTCCAATCCCCACTCAAACCAAACCCAATCCCCCGCTCCCCATAATAATCCAATTGAAGACTCGCCTTAACATCCGGGATCGGATCAATCCCAAACAATGAGAACGCATCCCACCGCGTCCGAATCGCAAGCCCCGAACGGTTCGAGTCCCCGACCTGAACCTCCTTGAGCGGGAACGCATCCGTATTCCCCTTAACCACAGGCAACCAAAAAATCGGCACCGAACCAAGCCGCAGCGTGATATTACGCCCATCAATAAAAACCCGCCGAACAAAATCAGTCCCAGGCTCAACAGACACATCCCCGTCCTCGCCTGCAATCCCCTCACGCACCGTCCCAACAAGCCCCAGCAACCCACCACGCCGCCGTTTCTCATCACGAATAGAAATCTTCAGCTTTGAAACCCCAATACTCAAATCAGGCTCAAAAAATGCACTGTTGGCGATCCGAGCATGCTTAGCCTCAAACTCACCACGCGAAGTCTGCCGCACCGACTCAGCACGCATATACAAAGGCATATTGGTCCGCTGATCCACCGTCCAAAACACCGCATCAAGCATCAGCATCTTGTCATTAACCAAATCCACATACACCTTCGGCGAACGCACCGACCAATCCGCGTTCCCCACAAACACCCCCCCCTCTAAATAAATCCCCTCGATCTCCGAAGCATTCATCTGCGAAGGCGACGGACTCCCCTCGTTCCCATCCTTCAAAAAAATCACCACACGCTCAGCTTCAAGATCCATCGTCTGCCTCGACGCCGGATCCTGATACTGCATCGTCACCCCACCCTCAGCAGTAATCGTCGCAGGCTGAT
>JAESRA010000044.1 GCA_016764895.1 Phycisphaerales bacterium
ACAACCTTAGGACACATTCGATTATATTCCTCGCCCTTTCGCCACTCTCCCCGAAGGGATCGTTCAACTTGCATGTTTTAGCCATGCCGCCAGCGTTCAATCTGAGCCAGGATCAAACTCTTCAGTTGATTATTGTTGCTGGACAAACACCGGAGTGCTCATCCAAACGCATCAAAAGAAGCCGATCCGACTTATCCCGGCCGTGCCTGCAAGCAGGGCGTACCGGGTTGGTCAATCATCAACGCCTATTCTTGCGAATATTCGTTAATGCCTGAGACGGCAAGTCTCAGGTTTCGTTCACTCAAAGTTTTTTACCTATAATAAATTATAGGGCTTCCACTTGCACAAGAATGTAACGACAGCGAAATGTGACTTTCACTGAAGCATTTTAATATACGACAACTGCTCGCTTAAAGCCCGATTATGCATCGGTGTTGCCGCATCACATTCTTGCGGTGGACCCAACTGTTCACTTGTCAAAGAAACCTACCGGAGTGCTTCAAGCCCAACCGGCTGCTTGCCAAACCCTTCGGAGTGGCGAGGGAGAGCATAGACCACAACTTCTCAAGGTCAAACTTCAAGCGTCAACTTCTTACTCAATTCTCCACCTTTTAACGATAATTCATCCAAGACCTCAATCTCAGAGCCAACCCTGCGCTCGTCCCCCGCCATCGCCACGCACGCTCCCCAAATCTCAACCCGGTTCTCGCCCGAAATTACGCCAATTTCACGCCTAAGTGCCCGGCAACCCTCCCCAAGGGTCGCGCCCGTCGTCCGGACATCATCAAGAACAAGAAGTACACGAATTGTTTTTCCAATCTCCTTTCTGAGCCTCTTGCCCGCCGAACCACGCACATAGAACGCCCCACGCATGTTCTTGGTCCGGTCAGTCGCACTCAATCCGATCTGCTCAGCCCGATTCCGAGCCTTCAATAATTGCCAGACCCCAATACCACTCGAACTGGACACCCCCCTAGCCAAGGCCAGCGTGTGGTCCACCCCTCGCCGAATCCGCCTGCGATGGGTGATCGGGATCGGAACAATCAGCACTTCATTGGCTTTGAGTCCCATCACCTCTAGTTGAGCCGCGATTTCGACCCCAAACGCCGCCCCGAGCTGGCCGCCGGTCAGTTTCCATCGCCGAAACTTGAGATCAAGCACCGCATCGCGGATAATCCCGTCGTAGTGCCCCAGCCGCATCGATCGATCCCAAGGCAGCTTGTTGGGACGGCAAGTAGCACACCCGTCCCCATCGGTCTCGTGCTGCCCGACCGACTGAGCGCACCGCCAGCACACACTTGTCGGGTCTTCAGGAGTCCATTTGCTCTGTTTGGCCGCGATCGAGAACGAAATCCCCCGCCGGCCAAGAAGCCCAGTCTCAACGCTCTCAAGAATTGCAGCGAAACGGTTCACTTACTCTCAAAATTCAAACGCTCACGCACCAGCGTAGCGCGGGCGACACGCCGCTCAGACTGAGAAAGCTCTTTGCCAAGGGCATGTTGCAAATGCCCAGGCTGGATCAGCAGCAAAAGCTCATGCACAGATGCCAGTGTGACATCTGGAATCACCTTGCAAACCACACCCAACCGCACCAGTCCAAGATGCTCGAGCGCCTCATCAGGCTTGAGAAGCCGCGCCCCCCGAAGAATACCCAAAGACCGAAAGACATGATCCTCAAGCAAAGGCCGATTCTCAGTCATCAACTGAGCCCGCGCATGCTGCTCATACCGCACAATACTCGGTACCACCTCACGCTCAATCTCACGAAGCAGCATCTCATCGGATCGACCAAGCGTCACCTGATTCGAAATCTGATAAAACTCCCCAGCCGCCTGCGAACCCTCGCCATACAACCCACGCACCGCAAGCCCCATATCCCCCGCAGCATTCCGCACCTTCTCCAACTCCCCCGTAATCTTGAGCGCAGGCAAATGCACCATCACCGACAACCGCAGACCCGTCCCCACATTGGTCGGGCACGCAGTCAAATATCCAAACTGAGGATGGAACGCATATTCAACAACCTCCTCGATCCCATCATCAAACCGATTAATCTCGTCAAGGCATTCATGCAGCGAGAGCCCCGAACGGATCGCCTGAACACGCAGATGATCCTCCTCGTTGACCAAAATACTAATCTGTTCGTGGGGTTCGAGCACCGCCACCCCTCTGGGCGAATCCAAACCCCCTTGACCATTGGAGTACCGTCCCCGTGCGTGCTGACGCGACATCAACTGCCGTTCAACAAGCAGCCTCCGATCAATCGGCTCAGAGTCTCGCAGATCAAACCACCGCATCGTCGTGCCCTCATCACGACCGAGCGATTCGATACACCGCCTGCAAATCTCCATGATTTGCGAGCGGTCTGCCGAGGACGCGGCGGGGGGGAAGGGGAACCCTGCCAGGTTCCGTGCTGCGCGGGCCCGCGAGGACAAGACGACATCGCACATCTCTCCGGTGCCTTTGAGCCACTCGGTTGTTCCGCTCTGAACTGGCCCTCCTGTGATCATGCCTCCGCTGTCGATACTTCCGCGGTCAATATTGATATGCGGGATCGGCCGTTTTGATCCTGATCGCTCAGGAAGGTCTCGTGATTGTCCGGACTGGTCAGATTGGTCAGATTGGTCATTGGCCTGCATTATTTGATCACCAGTTCGGTTGCCTGTTCACGGCTCGGGACTCTGTACAAAGAGAAATAGTATTCGTCACCGTCATCACAGCAGCTTCCGGTGGTGGCCAACTGGCCAACTTGAGGCGGCTGCCTCAGGAGCTTTCTTCAAGTGCAGGTGAACCAGCACCCCGCCGAGATTCAACCTGCGAAGCGGAAAGTGAAGTGGGTGAAGTAGGCGAAGTAGGTAATGAAGCCAAGCGAGTCATCTCATCACGCAGCATCGCCGCCCGTTCATAGTCCTCGTGCGCCACCGCATGATTCAATTTGTCCCTCACCTGACCAAGCCGCTGCTCACGCTCTGATACCCCCCCGATAAGCGATTCAAGCCCCTCACCACCAGCACGCCCAAGGCTCGCAAGAGCCCGCCGAGGCACCTTGCCGATATGCTGCTCCCCGTTATCATGAGCCCGCGCAATCAAAGGCGAGAGCCGCTTCTGAAAGCTCGTGTAGCACGAAGGGCACCCAAGCAATCCCGTATCCTTGAACTTGGCAAAAGTCATCGAACACACCGGGCAAGGCAGGGTCGAACCAGAACGAGCAGTCTGCGATTTGGGCGTGTCTTTGCTGCCGACGACAGGAATCGACAAGTTCTTGCCAGATATGTAGTTAGAGATCAATTGAGAGATGGGCATATGCGGGTCCGTCGAAACCCCTTGCAGCGAAGCACACTGTTCGCACAGGTGTCGCTCGACTTTTTGACCATGCTGCAAAATCACTTCATGGATCGTCGCTTGTCGCTGTTGACATTCACAGAGCATCCGGTGCCCTCCCAACATGTAATGGATCGCCAGCAGAAAAGAAATGGCGGTCGAGTGCAGTCCGTCCTAGGACATTCATCATACAGCATTTCATCGAAAACAAAAGAACCCACACGCAAAGGTGTGGGTAATGAGTGAATATTTTTGGAAAATCAGCCTTCTTGAGCCAATTTCTGCTGTCGGGTGTAGCCATATTTCCGCTTGAGAGGCTTGGTCACCATCCCAGCATGCAACGCCGAAGCAGCAACATACACCCGCTTAGACCGCTTGACACCCTTGGCATCAGTCAACTCGACATTGATCTTCTGCAAGTTTGGCTTAAAGGTTCGGCGGGTAATACCCGTGGTCTTGAGACCAAAACCACCCTTGGAGAGCTTCGCTCCGCCGTAGGCACGCTTTCTACCGAAGGTTGTCTTCTTACCAGTAAAGTGGCATTTAAATGGCATCGCTAAACCTCATCAAACAATCCGCACTCACCCTGAGTACCGGGTCATGATGATAGCCCCCCGATTTGCCTAGACAAGCCCATACCAACACGAGGTCATACGCCCAACGCCTCAACTAAGACCGTCTCGACAGATTCTCACGCGAAATCATCACTTCCAGCGTCTGCACCACCAAATCCACCTCCCGGCTCGTCATCCACCCATAAAAAGGCAACGCCAGCGT
>JAESRA010000045.1 GCA_016764895.1 Phycisphaerales bacterium
CCCCAACTCCCAACTCAGCCCAACTCCCCCCAGACCCGATCAAGAGCCAGCCGATGCTCCAAGACATCGTGAACACGGAATACCCGCGCCCCAGCTCGGAGATGCGTCAAAGACAACCCCACACTTGCATCAACACGCTCACCAGGCTCAGAATCACGCCCCAACACCGCACGCCCCACAAAACTCTTTCGGCTCAACCCACTCATCACCAAACACCCCAAACCCACAATCTCCCCAGTCCGGTCGATCAACGCCAGATTATCCTCAACAGACTTCCCAAACCCCAAACCAGGATCCAGCACAATCCGGTCCATCAACACCCCAGCCTCAACGGCCGCATCCCGCTGACGCCCAAGCACACCGCAAACCTCATCAACCACATCCCCATATTCCGGCTCATCCTCGTACCGATCAGAATACGAATCCAACTCAGAACTCCTAAGCCGGTGCATCAGCACCACCCCGCACCCGACATCAGCCGCAAGCCCAAACATCCCCAAATCTTCGGTCATCCCCGAAACATCATTCATCACATCAGCCCCGGCGCCCAGCGCAACCCGGGCAACCCCGCTCCGAGTCGTATCAATCGAAATCGGAATATCCAATCCCGCGCCCCGGATCGCCTCAATAATCGGCACCACCCTACGAATCTGCTCGCCATCGTCCACCCGCAACGCGCCAGGGCGGGTCGATTCCCCACCAATATCAACCATGTCAGCCCCCTGATCAATCGCCTGCCTCACCCGATCAACCGCTGATCGAACCGAGTTGTGTTCCCCTCCATCGGCAAACGAATCAGGCGTCGCATTCAATATACAAACAACACACGGGCGATCGAGGTCGATCGCCCGTGTGTTCGATATTTTCCAGACTGGCATTGGGCTTGGCCGCATGCCAGATTGTGTCAGGATTAACCGGCTGAATCAACCGCCAGGTTCAAGTATGAGCTATATATATGACTCAGAACGACATATCGTCATCATCCTCGTCTTCGCTGTCCCAATCATCATCATCGCCGCCGCCAAGCATGCCCAAGGCATCAGCAGGCACCAACTCCATCACGGCCTTGACCGTATCAAACGGCAACACCATCCGAACAAGCATCCCCCCGCCATCAGCAGTCGCACCAAACGCCAACGGGGTCAGCCCGTCCATCGGCTCAAAATCAGGAATAATCCCAAACATCATCAGCATTGGGCCCACAGTATTGAGAATATGGTCAACACCAACATACGACTCCAAAACACGATTATCAGGAAGCAAAGCAGCCGCCAAAGCGATGCCTGTATTACTCATCATCGTGCCCTCACCATTGGCAGCCTTGACCGCTTTGGATAAGAACTCCCCATCCTGCGAGAAGGTAAAGACCAAACCATCACCCGCCTTGGCGGTGTAGCCCGAAGGCCCGCCCGTCGGTCCATACAACATCTGCATAATCATCGCCGGATCAGGAGCACCGAATCCACCCCCGCCACCCATCGCCGCCGCATCAATATCAAAGCTCATCGAGTGGGCATACGCCTGAACCCCATTGACATCCTCGGGCTCATCAGCAAACGACGCCACAACAGACATTCCGGGCGATTCGATCGCTCCCATCCCCCCATACAACCCCTGCAAAGCCTCAAGGGCAGCATCGGCGTCTTTGCCCTCGGTGTACATCACGGTATTGCCCAGCAGTCCGTTCATCGCCATGATGTTGGTCCCGCCCATGACAGCCGCCCCACCACTGAACTGCTTCATCATATTTTGCAAATCCATCCCCGCGAACATCCCGGTCGTGTCGAACTTCTCGATCATCTCAAAGTACCCATCAAACATCTTCTCGATGCCGACCCCGCTCATGTCGAACGCATAGGCAAAGAAGAAGTCCATATCGGGCACATGGCCAAAGTACGAATCTGCATTGCCATCATTGTTGAAGAGAGCCGCCGATTCGCTGCCCTCGCTGAACTGAAGCCCCAAATCAAACGCAAAACCAGTGTCCGCATCGAAACTAAACCCGCCCACAACCGCCTGCCCATCACCCACTGCTGTCCTGTACAAGTTCATAAAGGTATCAAACCCCTGCGCCGCCTCGGCCCCCGCCATCATCTCGATCATATCCCCCTGCGCTTCGAGCTCAACAAACGACTCCTCAAGCATCGGACGGATCGAATCAAGATTCACATAAATCATCACATCGTTGGCCTCAGCAACCCGGTTGCCCGCAGCACCAAGTGTCGCCTGGACTTCCTCGATCGTGTTGGACGCAGGCACAAACCCAGAGAGAATCCCCGTGTCGTTGCTCATCGCAGCAAACCCATTGCCAATATCACGGAAGTAGAACTGCTCACTGCCCATAGGAAACTCAACAAGCCCATCAACCGCCTCACGCCCCTGAGTCAACTTCCCAAAATCCGAAACCGGCAACACAACCACCGCATCAGGTTCACCCTCCCAGCCATCGGTCATATCAAGCACAATCGCCGCCGACCCATCAAGATTGATCCCAGGCATCCCCCGGACCATAGAAGTCACCATCATGAGCTCCACCTTACCCATGTCCCCCATCATCGCATTGATCGCGTCCATATCACCCAGAAGCTCGCCAAGGTTCGGCAGCACAACCACCATCTCCGAGTCCCCAGGCACCATAGTCAACGCCTTGGGTGTCCCCGCAAGAGCCGGGAGCGTAAGAAGTGCAATAGAGCCCGCAGCAATCGAAGCACAGCGGCATAAAGGAATGGATTTCAGTGAGGTCAGCATGGTGAATGCCCTTTCGTATGAACGATCGTGGTCAATGTTTCTAAGTCACAATCCCACCCGGCACTCGCCGGATCAGTCTTGCAACAATCTCTATCGTATTTCTATGGGAAGCAACCCGCCCAAGTTTCACAACTCAGAAGAGAATTCTATCCGCAAATCCGCCCCAGACAACACAACCCACCACCAATACCGGCTTTAGTCATCATTCACTGCGTTTTACGCCCCCTTTGGCTGAGATTCAGCCAAAGATTCCTCTTCTTCATCTTCATACTCTTCTTCGGCCTCATCCTCAACCTCATACTCATCCTCATCAATGTCCGCAGGATCAATCGGGTTCCCATCCTCATCAACATACTCATACTCGACGACTTCCTCTTCATCCCCCTCTTCTTCCTCATCAACCTCATCGTCTGCCTCGTCAACAAGTTCCTCTTCGTCTACTTCTTCCTCATCAACCTCATCGATTTCCTCGTCCTCTTCTTCCTCGTCCTCTTCCTCATACTCATCCTCAACCTCAACCTCTACCTCTTCAACAGCACCGAGTACTTCCACCGCATGCTGATTAGCAACCACCTCAAAAGGCACCTCGTCAACATCAGAATCCGCCGCCGCGAGTTCCTCGTCTTGATCATCACCCTCATCGGCAACAAACATCGTCGACTGCCCCCCCTCCTCAGAATTCCCCTCATAAACAACTTCATCCCGAACCCCGCCACCCCGTTGTTCAGCTTCCATCTCCGCCGCCATCTCCTTCATCAACTCCCACTCCTCAACCGAAATCATCACATTCCGCGCCTGCGACCCATTATGCGCCGAAATAATCCCAGAAATCCCCATCAAATCAATCAACCGCGAAGCCCGCGTATACCCAATCGCCAGCCGCCGTTGCAACAACGACACCGACCCACGCTTCGTTTCAAGCACAATCTCCACAGCCCGATCAAACAACGGATCCTCCTGAGCCGCCGCAAGCGACGCCGAAGAATTATTCTCCGTCGCAAGCAATCGATCATCATCGCACCCACCCTCGCCCCGAACCTGCATCAGCGACCGCTCAAAACTCGGAGCCGCAATATCCTTCAAGAACTTCACAACCCGGCGAATCTCCTTGTCATCCACAAGCGTCCCCTGCGCCCGCGACAACTTATGACTGCTCGGCGACAACTGCAACATATCCCCCTGCCCAAGCAACAACTCCCCACCTTTCTGATCCAAAACAATCCGAGAATCCATCCCCGACGCCACCTTAAACGCAATCCGGCAAGGCATGTTCGACTTAATCAACCCCGTCACCACATTGGCCTGAGGCCGCTGCGTCGCCAAAATCAAGTGAATCCCCACCGCACGCGCCTTCTGAGCAATCCGAATAATCGAACCCTCAACCTCCTTGGTCGTCATCATCAAATCCGCAAGCTCATCAATAATAAACACCATATAAGGCAACTGCTTCGGCGTCCGCGCCGCCTTCTCCTCAGTCTGAATATCCAGCCGTTCCTTAAGCTCATCCCACTCAAGCTCGTTGTACCCAGCAATATCACGCACGCCAGCAGCCGCAAGCAACTCATACCGCTCATCCATCTTCGTCATCGCCCATTCCAAAATCGCCGCCGCCTTGGGCATCTCCGTCACCACAGGACACATCAAATGCGGAATATCCTTAAACTGCGACATCTCCACCATCTTGGGATCAACCAAAATCAGCTTCAACTCATTGGGCTTCTTCGTATACAAAAAGCTCATAATAATCGTGTTCATACACACCGACTTACCAGAACCCGTCGTCCCCGCAATCAACATATGAGGCATCTTCGTCAAATCCGAAATCAACGGCTCACCCGACGCATCCTTCCCAAGGAACATCGGCAACTTCATATCCTCAAACTTGCTCCGATTACTCATCAACTCCTTGAGCCGCACGCGCTCCTTCGTCGGATTCGGAACCTCAATCCCAATCGTGTCCCGCCCTTCCATATTCGACACCACCCGGATATTGATCGCTTTGAGCGCACGAGCAAGATCACTCTCAATCCCACTAATCTGCGAAACCTTCGTCCCCGGCGCAAGCCGAATGTGATACAGCGTAATCGCAGGCCCAGATTCAATATCCACAACCTCCCCATCAATCTTGTACTGCGTCAACGCATGCTCAAGCGCCTCGGCCTGCTCACGCACCAAATCCTCCAACTTCGCATTAAACCCAACCTCCGGCTCCTCAAGCAAATCCATCGGCGGAAACCGATACCCCTCAAGCGACTGCACATCCTGGTACTCCGCCAAATCCGCATCCGTCGCCATCTCCATGTTCTTCTGCGCAAAACGCACCGGCAACGCATCAATCTTCTCACGCAACTTCTCACGATCAAACACCTGCGGCGCACCAACTACATCCTCCTCATCATCCTCAACCTGCTGAGGCACCGGAGTCACCACACGCCGCGGCTTCTTAGCCCTGGGCAACGGCGCCTCTTCTGGCTTGATCTCCACCATCGTCTCATCAATATCATTGACCCGCACCATCACAGGCTTGGTCTTGCGCATCAATCCAGAAAGCCCGCCCAGCAATCCACCACCCGCACGCCGAGTCCCCGACGAAGCAACATCAGCCGCACTATTGGCCTGCCCAGCAACACTCCCCGCAAGCCGGCCAGCCCCCCGACCAGTCAACGCAAGCCCAGGAGCAATCTTGTTCCACACCGCAATCGGAACTTCCCAAAGATACTTATCACAAGTCACCAGTAAACCAATCACCATCAACACCCCAACCCACACCAAAGTCCCAGGCACCGCAAACCGTGGCACCAACTCCCCAGCCCCAACCCGTCCAATCGTCCCCCCACTCATCCCAGGCAACGACCCAACATTCGCAAGCGACACCCCCATCAGCGTGCACAACGAAGCCGTCAGCACCAACGCCCCAACCGCCCGAATCCCAGGCTGCGTCATCGGCCGACCAACAATCTTCAAAATCAACATCACCAACGCAAACACCATCGGCACCGCGATCCCAAACCCAAAGAGCCGAAGAATCCCATACGACACATACGCCCCAACAGGCCCCGTCCAGTTCTGCGTAATCTCGTTATGCGGATACACCACATGCGAAGGAGCATCCCCAGCATTGAAGCTCACCAACCCAGCAAAAAGAAACAGCCACACCGCCCCTAACGCAAGCCACCCAACCCGACCAACCAAAATCTGCCCCTCAGTCCGACCCTCAGACCGGTCCTTCACCTTGTAAGGTTTGCTCGATTTACGCTTCTTTGTAGACTGTGCCATATCCGACCTCTATCGACCAAACCCCCCAAATATCCCCACAATCCGCCCGAAATCGCTCTTTGGAGTCCGGGTGCCCCGTCGGAGGATTCTTATCCTCCTTCGGGTCTTGGAATTGAGGTCCACCATCCCAAAATATCCAAACACAGCCCCATTGCCCTCCTCCCACTTTGGGGGGCCGAATAATCCGACAATTTCCCCCAAACCGCACAAACCCAACTCAAGTCGCCCCATAACTCCACCGATACCCCAAATGCCAAGGAAGGCACCGTTCGCTGATGGATCAGCACACCATACCCCCGGCAGGGTCACTGCCGTATCAAAAACCCAGGGATCGGGAGGAACACAATCATGTCCAACAATCAACCAGCACCATCCGCCAACACGACCAACGGCCCAGAAATGACCGTCATCGGCACAGACACACAAATCAAAGGCGAAATGTTCTTCGAAAAATCAGCCAAAATCCTCGGCGGATTCGAAGGAAAAATCACCGCACAAGGAGAAGTACAAATCTCCAACGGCGCAAACTGCAACGCAGCCATCGAAGCACAATCCGTCATCGTCGACGGACAAGTCACAGGCCCAATCATCGCACACGGACAACTCACCCTCACCGAAAACGCACAAGTCCAAGGCGACCTCACCGCAGGAACCCTCGTCGTCGCACAAGGCGCAAGCTTCGTAGGACACTGCAATGTCGGCCCAGCAGCACAAGAACTCATGAACAACAACCAAAACTCCATCAACACAACCCAAGAACCCAAAAACAACATGACCAACATGACCAACATGACCAACAAGACCAGCAAGGTCGACCTCACCCCCCCCTGGGCAAACCAAACACAAGAAGCACAGTCAGCATAATCCGCTGAAAATACAGACATAAACGGGCCACGCCCGACACAGACCACCCATCCCTGGCCGGCCTCGGTCAACACCGAGCCGGCCATTTATATGGCCACATTCTTCAAGCCACCAAGATTCCTCATACGCGACCGCGCCGTCCCACGCCCGCAGTCCACCAAACCCATAGAGGTCACCTGCTACCGCTGCGCCAAATCATCACACCACAGCCCCTTCGCAGAAACCGCCACCTGCCCCCACTGCGCCGGACGACTCTGCATCGGCGATGTCCACATCACCCAAGGCCACTGGGGAACCTCCATCCAAACCACCGGCTCAGTCACCATAGAAGAAAACGCACAAGTCAACGCAAACCTCATCATCTGCTCAGGAAACCTCCACATCGCAGGCAAACTCCACGCCATGTGCATCTGCGGCACAAACACCATCATCACCAAATCAGCCGACATCCAAGGCGGCATCCGCACCGCACACCTCCACATCCAACCAGGCGCAACCATCCGAGGCTGCCTCATCGAAACACAGTCCCACGCCCTCGGCATCATCGATGTCGAAACCGCCATGCGCAACGCACCAGGCAAAGGCCAAGCCGCCCAAATAGAACTCAAACCACTCGCCGTTCCCATCTCTACAAACCAAGACATCGCCGCACGAATCTACCCCGGAAAAAAAGGCCCAAAACAAGCCCGACTCCGCATCGTTTCATAACAACACATAAACCAACTCAGGCCAGTTCTCGGACCTCAATGTGTGAGCCAAATCACCCATTTCACAGGCGTTCTACTGCAATTCTCGCCCAACAGATCACCATCCGTACCCCGCATGCCGATCCTATTCCTGTGACTCAACCCGATGCACAATCCTGCTCCACGCGCCATCATCGATCCGCCTTCTCCCTCATCGAACTGGTCATCGTCGTCGTCATCATCGGAATCATCGGCGCCATCGCCATTCCACGCATGTCGAGTGCCTCTGAAAACGCCGCCGCCAACGCCGTCATCGCCGACCGTTCCACCCTCCAACGCGCCATCGACCTCTACGAAGTCGAACACGAAGGCGTCATGATCCATGTCGGCGCAGGCAACATCAAAACATACTACTTCCGACTCCTCAAAAAATCAGACCTCGACGGCACCGTCGATGACGACGGAATCTACGGCCCATACATCAACACCATCCCAACAAACCTCCACAACGGAAAACCCACCATCCGAATCGACGGCGTCGCCGCCGGAGCAAACACCGACGGCTGGAGATACGACTCCGTCTCAGGACTCATCGAACCCGACCACACCGCAGGACTCCGAACCTTCACAATCAGCGGCGACGCCATCGACAAAACCACCGGCGACATCATCAACAAAGGCGACTAATCCGCCCATCGCCCAACATTCAACACCGAACACTCAAACCGATCATCATCCCGAATATCATCAATCGACTCCCCCCGCACAAGCTGGTTGAGAATCTTGTCAACCAACTCGATATCCACCGCCGGACACCGAAACCCACCCTCAAGCATCACAAACCGTTTGCCCTCCGCATCAAAATCCACAACCTTCATCGAAGCCCACACATTACTCACCCGCCGAACAATCACCGCCGGATTGATCCCGTCCCAAGCCACAAACAACCGGCCCGACGGATCAGACCCCACCGTCCACCGTGAAAACCCAGAAACCGTAAACGCAAACATCTCCGTCCCCCGCTTCTTCTGCTTCCCCGTCATCGCCATCGCCGTCGTTGCAATCAACAACCCAATAAAAAACACCAACCCAACAAGCGGAACGGCCATCACAAGCAACACCCACAACTGGCTATACAAAAACGCCACCGCCCCAATACCCACCCAAGCAACCTTCCGCCACACCGGCCCCCCAGACCCCTTCGCCACCCCCGCCACTACCAGCACCGACTCCCCATCCTCAAACCCAACCCCACACTCCGGACACACCCCAGGCGCAGGGATCCCCACCAAGGGATACCCGCACCCAAGACATTCATCCAGCCGCTCACCCAAAGCCGGGAACGGCAACGGCCCTCGCTTTCCCATATCTGTCTAACCCGCCGATGGACCCTGATACTCCGCCTCGCCAAACCCAAGAATCGGAATAAAGATAAAACTCAAGAAGAACAACCCAATCGCAGTCCCCATCCCTCTACCAAACGACTTCGCAATATCCATCACCAATACAATCCACACAACAAACGATACAATCGGGATCAAGAACAGAATCAGCCACCACCCAGGCCGACCCACAATCTTGAGCAGCAAATACACATTGTAAATCGGAACAATCGCCCCCCACCCAGGCTGCCCCGCCTTAACAAACATCTTCCACATCCCCGCAAAAATAAGTACAAGAATCGCAAGATAGATCACCAAAATCAACAAACCAGCGATTGCTCCGCCAGCATTATTCTGAGCAAGTGTCGTAAACATCAATCATTCCCCTTTCAACAGGAATAGCAAAGCCACAGCACCACCACGGCACCCAGCAGCCCACACTATACCAGAAATCCACCCCCCCCGCTCAGGGGAGCCCCCAACACCACATTCACCGCTGTAAACCCGCCCATCACCACAACCGTTGACTCTCATACTCATAATTAAGTGGATCATACCGAGCAACTGATCAATCAAGCATCTCGGTCTGAAGCAGCCGAAGACTCTCGGCCACCTCATCCTCACCATCGGCATCCGCCGAGTTAATCATCAAACCCAGCATCTCCGCCCAATACGCCTCTTCGTCAAAGGATGCCGCACGACGCTTACCGCCCATCTGGTAATGAGTCTCAAACGCATCATCATGGTACATATCAAAGTAGTACTGATACTCCGATTCATGCGCCTCATAGTCAGGCAGCACCGCGAGCACTTCAAACGCCACATCACGAAGTTCCTGCTTGTCATCACCCTTCTTCGAGTAATCCATCCACACAAACCCACACGCAATCAAAATCGCCACGATTATCCAGCCATCTTGCCCATGATATTTCTCCTGTGTTTCCAATGCTAAACAAACATACTCAGTGAGCATGTCAATCCAGCATATCAAAAACGAATCGAAAAGCAATCCATATTGAGGCCCCAAAAAAAAATAACCCACAACCCCCACGCCCAAGCACCCAACCGCAACCA
>JAESRA010000046.1 GCA_016764895.1 Phycisphaerales bacterium
CCATGCACCGCCTCCCACAGCACAAAGTCCAGATCCCGACTCCCCAACTCCCCCCGTTCATATTCCACTCCCAACACCCGGCACAGCAACGCCCGATCCGTCGCCCGCCGATCCCCAAACTCATCGACAAACCGCTCAATATACACCAGCTTCTCGTCATCGGTCCCGTTCAATGGCACCATCGACATTGGCCCGGCCACCAACCCATCAAGATGGGCAATCCACTCTTCAATCGTCGGGATTCGTGCCGGGGTTTCCATCCCCAATCATACCCCAACCCCCAACAGGTCTACGATTCACCATGACTGAGACCACTTCCCCAACATCGCTCCGCAAAACCCCCCTCCACCAGCACCACCTCGACCACCACGCCCAGATGGTCGACTACGCCGGCTGGGAAATGCCCATTAAATACGACACTTCCATCAAAGAAGAGCACCTCCACTGCCGTTCCAATGGCTCACTCTTTGATGTCTCCCATATGGGCCGGCTCTCGGTCAAAGGCAAAGACGCCGCCCAACTCCTTGAGCGCGTCTGCTCCCGCCGCATCGGCACTATGCAAGAGGGCCAGTGTCGATACTCCTTCATGTGCAACGAATCCGGCGGCGTACTCGATGATGTCATCGTCATGCGCCTCGAATCCGACGATTTTCTTATCGTCGTCAATGGTGCCAACCGAGACAAGATTATCGCTCATATGAACGCCGTCATCGACGACCGCGGCTTCAAAGTCAAGTTTGAGGATCGCACTGAAAAGACCGCCATGGTTGCCATCCAAGGGCCCAAGGTTATGGAGTTCATTGGTTCGATCTCCAAAGAAATCGCCGAACTCAAACGCTTCCGCTTCATCACCAAAAACATGATGATTATGAAAGTCCTCGTCGCCCGCACTGGCTACACCGGCGAGAACGGCGTCGAAATCTTCCTCCCTGCCTCGGCCGTCAAGATGGCTGTGGGTCTGCTGCAAAAAGAATCTGTTTCTGTCAAGTCCGACCTTGATCTCAAGCCTTGCGGCCTGGCCGCCCGCGACACCCTCCGCCTCGAAGCCGGGCTCCCCCTCTATGGTCATGAACTCGGCGAACACATCTCCGCCCATGCCGTCAACATGCCCTTTGCCATGAACCTCGATAAAACCACCCAAGCCGACGGCCAAACATTCATCGGCCAAGAAGCACTCACCAAAGAACACGAAGCCGGCGGCCCATCCATCACCCTCATAGGCCTTCAAATCGACTCCAAACGCACCGCCCGTCAAGATATGCCCATCCTCATGGGTGATACAAACATCGGCAAAGTGACTTCGGGCTGCATGTCCCCAACCCTGAGCAAATCCATCGCCATGGCCTATATCGACAAAAAACATTCTGAGATCGGCACCAATCTCACCATCGACGCTGGAAAAAATCAACTCAACGCAACCGTCGTCCCCCTCCCCTTCTACAAAGCCCCCAAACCCTCTTAGCAAGGGTGCCCGTACTCGCCGTCTTTGGCGCAGTGCGGTCTTTAGACTACTCCGATTCCCCGCCACCAAGATCATGTTCGACCCATCCAGCATTGGTGTGCCGAACAATTGCCCCCGTCACTTGATAGATCACCTGCTCGGCGATATTTGTACAATGATCCGCCATCACCACTGCTTGGTGGATAATCGAGTGCAGGTCAAACGCATGGGCCACTTCCAACCGGCCGTCGGCGATCCGCTCTTCGCTTTTTTTAACGATCACATCATAAAACTCAAGCACTGTTCCCTCTGCGCTCAATACTCGTTTGGCTCGCTTGGCATCGTTTTCACCAAAGCATCGCACTGAATCCCGAAGAATCCCCACCACAGAGTTGGTCATCACCATGGTCGTTCGTGGGAACGCCGAGGTTCGATCTCCAAGCGACACCACCCGAAAGGCAATATCCGCCGCAGCATCAGCGATCCGTTCGAGTTCGTTATTGACCTTGACGGCCGAGAGCAACGCCCGGATTTGCTGCGGATTCAGCGGGCATCCACCTTGTGATGCTCGCTCAAGCAGGTCCACCGCATCGCGTTCAATCTCCAGATCGGCTTGGTCCACCTCATCGTCACGGGTCATCAGTTCCAGTGCCCGGTCGGTGTCCATATCGAAAATGGTCTGAAACACTTGTTCAGCAATCTCGGTGACCAAAGCCCCTTGGGTACCAAGCCGGGACCGAATCGCATCAAGTCGTTGGTCAAACTGCTCTGGTGAGATGCCCATAAAAAATCCTCAACAAGTCCACGAATCATGCGCACGATAGCAGATTTCCCATGACCAATCATCACTATCGACCTATCCTCGATTAATTCAGAACTCTTTTGTCGTTTTCACACACATCAGGAGCATCCAGATGGCTTTCGATATAGATCTTGTCCACGCCCGTCAAATCCTCGATTCTCGTGGCAATCCCACCGTAGAAGTCGATGTTGTCCTCTCATCTGGAGCCGTTGGCCGGGCTGCGGTCCCTTCCGGTGCTTCTACTGGCGAGAGCGAGGCCGTCGAACTTCGTGATGGCGGCGAAACATGGATGGGCAAGGGCGTCGAGCAAGCCGTCGCCAATGTCAATGACCAGATCGCCCGCGAAATCGAAGGCCTTGATGCCCGCGACCAAGAAGGCATCGACCAAGCCATGATCGACCTCGATGGTACTCCAAATAAATCAAGTCTCGGCGCAAACGCCATCCTCGGGGTCTCGATCGCCGTTGCCAAAGCCGCCGCCGAAACCTCAGGGCTCCCGCTCTATCGCTACCTCGGCGGAGCGTCAGCCAAGACCCTTCCGGTCCCCATGCTCAACATCCTCAACGGCGGCAAGCATGCCGACAACACCGTGGATTTCCAAGAGTTCATGATCCAGCCCTGGGGCTTTGACGACTACACCCAAGCCTTCCGCGCCGGCGTTGAAATCTACCACAATCTCAAATCGGTTCTCAGCGACCGAGGCATGTCCACAGCAGTGGGGGACGAAGGCGGCTTTGCGCCAAACCTCAAAGACAATGAGGATGCACTCAAGATCATCGAAGAAGCCGTGGACAAAGCTGGCTACTCATGGGGCGAACAAATCTTCGTCGCCCTGGACCCCGCAGCCTCCGAACTCTGGAACGAAGCCGAAAAAGACGGCAAGAAGGGCTACAAGTTCTTCTCGTCATCGCAGGACATTATCTCGTCGGACGACATGGTCGCCCTCTGGGCCGACTGGTGCAACAAGTACCCCATCCGCTCCATCGAAGATGGACTCGCCGAGAACGACTGGGAGGGCTGGGCCAAACTCACCGCCAAACTCGGCGATAAAGTCCAGATCGTCGGCGACGACCTCTTCGTCACCAACAAAAAATACATCGAGCGAGGCGTTGCAGAGAAATCCGCCAACGCCGTCCTCGTCAAGGTCAATCAGATCGGCACTTTGTCCGAAACCTTCGACGCGGTCAACTACGCCATGGCCAACAAGTTCAACTGTGTACTGAGCCACCGCTCCGGCGAAACCGAAGACTCCACCATCGCCGACCTCGCCGTCGCCACCAACTGCGGCCAGATCAAAACCGGCGCCCCCTGCCGATCCGACCGCAACGCCAAATACAACCAACTCTTCCGCATCGCCGAAGAACTCGGCGATTCGGCAATCTACGGCTCATCCACCTGGAACCACTAACCATCTTCGGTAGAACGGGCTTCCAGCCCGTTTCTGAACAACCCAAAGCCAACTCCCCGGTACCATCACTCATATGGATCAACCAGAATGGAAATCCTCATACGAC
>JAESRA010000047.1 GCA_016764895.1 Phycisphaerales bacterium
CTGGTATGGGTGGGATGGGGTTCTAAGCAAATGAGCCAGTTTACTAATCCACAAATTTGTCATACACCTCATGTCGCTAGACGCCCAGCCGTCTTGATTATTGAGTCTCTGAAGCCTCGTGAAATGGCCAAGGAGTGGACTGAGGCTAGAGCCACTGCTGATGTCCTGAAAACATTGGGTGTTGACTCTCTGTATCACCAAGCAAGAGGGCAAGAAGACCTTAGGACTGGAGCTCGGATATTTGCTTCTGGTCAGTTCGATGTTTTACATCTCGCATGCCATGGATGTGATACAGCAATCCAGTTGACTGATGGCACGATGATGAACTGGAACGAGTTAGCTACAGATTTAGGACACGCTGTTCAAGGTAAACAGCTAGTTCTGTCCGCATGTCACGGGGGGTGTGCAAATGTTCCTAAGCTATTTGCTGCATCTCAATATCAACCTCGTGCAATCATCGGGCCAAGTTGCGAAATTCATTGGGCTGATTTGGTAGTAGCATGGCAAGTTTACTACAAGTCTGTTTTGAGTACTACTAGGCAACCGGATCACCCTTGTGTAGCCGTAAGTCGGGTCAAGATGGCGACTGATGCAGATTTGATTTGTTATCAATGGAAGCAAGAAAAAGGTGATTACGAAGTGTTCAAGCCTTCCTATGGATGTGCATGGGAAGTGATTTATCGAAGTTTTAAAGCAGAAATCGATGCGATGCAAGCAAGCATTGACAATAACAGTACCGGCAGCCAACAAGGTGATGGTGCAATAACGGATACAGAAGGAAACCAGAATAATGTCAGTAAAACCACTTGAAGATCGTGTGCTGGTCAAGCCAGTTGAGCAAGAGTCGATGACCTCGTCGGGGCTGTATTTGCCTGAGTCGAGTAAGGAGAAGCCGATTCAGGGGACGGTTGTGGCCGTGGGTCCTGGGAAGGTGCTTGAGAATGGGAACCGGGCTCAGATGAGTGTTGGTCAAGGGGATCGGGTTGTGTACTCGCAGTATGCGGGGACTGAGGTTGATATTGATGGTGTTGAGCATCTTATTTTGAGAGAGTCGGAGTTGCTTGGCGTGTTTGCGTGATTTTGAGCCACTGGGCACTAGCCATTAGCCACTAGGGGAAGATAAGAAAGAGTTGCGTATGACAAATGCTATTCGATCATATCGGGATTTGGAGGCGTGGCGGTTGGCGGTTCGGTTGACGAAGATTGTGTATCGGGTGTCTGCGGGGTTTCCGGCGGATGAACGGTATGGGCTTACGAGCCAGGTTCGACGAGCGGCGGTTTCGATTGCGTCCAACATAGCCGAGGGCTGGGGACGCGGGACGACATCGGATTATTTGCGGTTCTTGCGGATGGCGCGGGGATCGATGTACGAGGTTGAGACACAGTTGATCATCGCACGCGAACTTGGGTTCGTGGATGATGAGAAGCATGAATATACGGAAGGTGCGATCGACGAAGCGGGGCGAGTGCTCGGCGGATTGATCAGAAGCATCGAGAAAAAGCAATAACCTAGTGGCTAGTGCCTAATGGCTAGTCCCTATCTTTCAACTCCAAAGGAGTGATGACGATGAGCAATAAACAGATTATGTTTGAGGACAAGGCGCTTCTTGAGATGAAGAAGGGTGTTGATAAGTTGACCGATGCGGTCAAATGCACGATGGGGCCTGCGGGTCGGCATGTTGTGATTGAGAAGCCATACGGTGGGCCGATTGTGACCAAGGATGGGGTTTCGGTTGCTAAGGAAATCGAGTTGCCTTCGCAGTTTGAGTCGATGGGTGCCAAGATGTTGCATCAGGTTGCCAAGAAGACGGCCGATGACGCTGGCGATGGGACGACTTGTGCGACGGTGCTTGCTCAGGCGATCTTTAGCGAGGGCTTGAAGGTTGTTGCGGCGGGTGCCAATCCGGTGCATGTGCAGCGCGGGATTAACAAGGCGGCTGTTGCGGCCAGTGATGCGATTGATTCGTTGGCTACGCCATGTAAAGGCAAGGCGGACCTTAAGAAAATTGCAACTGTCTCGGCCAATCATGATGAGGTTGTTGGGGAGTTGATTGCTGAGGCGATCAATAAGGTTGGGGCCGAGGGTGTTGTGGAGATTGAGAGTGGGAACTCCAATGAGACGACCTTGGATTATGTTGAGGGGATGCAGTTTGATAAGGGGTATTTGTCGCCTTACTTTATGACGGATCCGACGAGTGGGGAGTGTGAGCTCGAAGATGTGTTGATTCTGATTCATGAGAAGAAGATCAGCAATCTTGGTGATTTGCTTCCGATGTTGAATAAAGTTGCGACTGCTGGGAAGCCGTTGTTGATTATTGCTGAGGATGTTGAGAACGAGGCGCTTGCGGCGTTGGTTGTCAATCGTCTTCGTGGGATGCTCAATATTGCTGCGGTCAAGGCGCCTGGGTTTGGTGATCGTCGCAAGCAGATGCTTGAGGATATCGCCGTGCTTACTGGGGGGACTTACTTTAGTGAGGACCTTGGGCGGTCGCTGGAGTCGATTGAACTGAGCGAACTTGGTAAGGCCAAGAAGGTGACGATCACGAAGGACAATACCACGATGGTCAAGGGTGGGGGCAAGAAGAGCGACATCGTTGCTCGCGCGGCGACCATCAAAGCCCAGCACGATAAATCGACCTCCGATTATGATCGTGAAAAACTGATGGAACGGCACGCCAAACTCACCGGCGGCGTGGCGATCATCAATGTTGGTGGCGTCACCGAACAAGCGATGAAGGCGACCAAGGACCTTGTTGAAGATGCGATGCACGCGACTCGTGCGGCGGCCAAGGAAGGGTTTATTCCTGGCGGCGGCGTGGCTTTGATTCGTGCGGCCGACATGCTTGTTGATGCACAGAAGAAGGTCAAGGGCGACGAGAAGTTTGGCTTTGATATTGTGATGCGCGCGATGCAAGCGCCGGCGTGGCAGATTGCTGAGAACGCTGGGTTTGATGGCGATTTGGCTGTGGAGACGATCCGGGAAGAGGATGGGGCCGTGGGGCTCGATGCTTCGACTGGGGATTATGTTGATCTGGTCAAGGCGGGGATTATTGATCCTGCTTTGGTTGCCAAGAGCGCGATTACGAATGCGGCGTCTGTTGCTGGCTTGATGCTGACGACGGATGTGATGATTTCGGATTTGAAGGATGATGCGGAGCCGGTTGTTGGGGCTGTTTGCTGATTCTTGTTGATGAATATGCAGGCCCCTGCCGGAAACGGTGGGGGTTCTGATTTATGGCATCGGTTCTTGTTAAATATGGCGATCTGTTAGATCAGGAAGTGGATGCGATCGTCAATCCATGGAATAGGAACATCATTCCTTGGTTCCTGCTCTTGCCCCACGGGGTGTCTGGAGCAATACGAAAGCGGGCAGGACGACAACCGTTTCGGGAACTTGGTCGATTGGGACCTATTCAATCTGGAAGTGCGGTAGTGACATCCGCAGGGAAGTTGGATTATAAGGGAATCATACATGTTTGTGGGTTGACATGGTATTGGACGACGAATGAGAAGATTGTAAGGCTTTGTGTTGAGAGTTCTATCAAGGTAGCCGTTGACAATGGGTATAAATCAATCGCATTTCCGCTCATAGGTGCGGGAGTTGGTGGGTTATCATCTGAGCGAGTCCGCGAGGTCATATCTGATGCGGCAACACCATATTTGGATCGACTGGCAATACGAATCGTGATATTCAAGAGGAACTGAGTAAGTATGACAGCAACACGCGACTATTACGAGATTCTTGGGGTTGATAAGGCTGCGGATGCGGACGAGGTGAAGCGTGCGTATCGGCGGTTGGCGATGAAGCATCATCCGGATAAGAATCCGGATGATAAGGGTGCTGAGGCCAAGTTTAAGGAGGCGGCCGAGGCGTATGAGGTGCTTTCGGACGACGGTAAGCGGAAGATTTATGATCAGTATGGGCGGGATGGGTTGCGCGGCCAGGGGGCGGCGACGCATGACTTTAATCGGATGAATGTTGATGACATTTTCTCGATGTTCAATGATATTTTCGCCGGGGGTGGGGGAGGTGGATTCAGCGGTCAGCGTGGTGGTGGAAGGCGGGCGGCGGCTCGGGGGTATGACCTGGAGACGCAGGTGTCGATGACGCTTGAAGAAGTGTTGACGGGGGCGTCGAAGGATGTTGAGTTTACTCGGATGGATGTGTGTGAGAACTGTACGGGGTCGGGTGCCAAGCCGGGGACTTCGGCGGAGCAATGCGGGACTTGTCAGGGGCAGGGGAAGGTTCAGCAGGCGGGGCTTGGGGGGATGTTCCGGATGGTGGTGGCGTGTCCGGCGTGTCGGGGGCGGGGGTCGGTGATTAAGGATAAATGTTCGACTTGTCATGGGCGCGGGCGGACGGGGAAGAAGCGTTCGTTGTCGGTGAAGATTCCGGCGGGGGTGCATCATGGGCAGGCCGTGCGCGTGCAGGGTGAGGGTGAGCCGCCGGCGGCGGAGCAGAGTCCTGATGGGTCGGGGGTTCGTGGGGATTTGCATGTGGTGGTTCGGGTGGAGGATCATGATTTGTTTGAGCGGGATGGGGATCATCTTTTGATGGAGATGCCGATTAGCTTTACGCAGGCGTCGCTTGGGGCGGAGGTTCAGGTGCCGACGCTTGAGGGGTCTGAGACGCTGACGATTAAGAAGGGGACGCAGTATGGGGCGTTGTTGCGGGTTGAGGGTGCGGGCTTGCCGAACTTGCGGAGTGGGCATCGTGGGGATTTGATTGTTGTGGTGAAGATTGAGACGCCTAAGAAGTTGTCGAGCAAGCAGGAAGAGTTGTTGAGGGCGTTTGCGGAGACTGAGGATAAGAATGTAAATCCTGAGAGCCATGGGTTCTTTAAGAAGATCACAGATCTGTTGGGTGGCTGAAATGAGTGACAAAGAGATGAATGATATTCATGAGCATGAGATTGGGCCGGTGGAGGACGCTGAGATTGAAGCGATCGAGGCCGCTTATCAAGAGGGGTTTGATACGGATAAGCTTGCTCGGTTTGAGACGATCCGGCAGATGGCGCTTGCTGGGGAGCTTGAGTATTCGCCTGAGAGTGAGGAGATTGTCGAGGCGTTGATTGAGACGATTGGGCAGCGGGATGAGAACTTTGGTCGGTATCAGGAGATGGCGGCGGAGCATCGGAACTTTCAGAGGCGGGCGTCGATGAATGAGAATGAGGCGCGGATTTCTTCGCGGCAGGGGGTGGTGCAGGCGTTGATTCCGTTGATGGATCATTTTGAGATGGCGTTGTTGCAGGACCCGGAGAAGGTGTCTGCCAAGGATGTCATGGCTGGGGTGGAGATGATCCGGAGCGAGTTTTTGAAGATGTTGTCGGGGTATGGGGTGTCGGCGATTGAGCCGGCGGTTGGGGATGCGTTTGATCCTCAAAAACATGCGGCGATGATGCAGTGTGCGGCTGACGGGGTGGAGCCGGGATGTATTTCGTTGGTGATGGGGGTTGGGTATATGCTTGGGGATCGGGTGATTCGGCCTGCGAAGGTTGGGGTTGCGCCTGAGGCGGTTGAATCTAAATCGGAAGAGGACGAATAAGCGATGCCTACTTATGACTACCGATGCAATGGGTGCGAGCATGAGTTTGAGTTGTTTCAGGCGATGAGTGCGCCGGTGAAGAAGAAATGTCCTGAGTGTGGGAAGCTCAAACTTGAGCGGCTCATTGGGATTGGTTCTGCGGTGATGTTTAAGGGGTCGGGGTTTTACGAGACGGATTACCGGAGTGAGTCGTATAAGAAGGGTGCTGAGGCCGAGAAGAAGGCCAAGGAGCCGAAGAAGGATGCTGGTTCTGAGAAGAAATCGGAGCCGAAAAAAACTGAAACGAAGCCGGCTGAGAAGAAGTCGAAAGTTGAGACGAAGAAATGACCGCTGCTGTGCGCGGGATCATTGGGCATGGGGTTGATCTTGTTGAGGTTGCGCGGATTGGTCGGTCGCTGGATCGGCATGAAGAATCATTTTTGAAGAAATGTTTTACGGATCAGGAGGTTGCTGATTCGGGGCGTTCTGTGCGCCGGGTGGAGCATCTGGCGGTTCGGTTTGCGGCCAAGGAGGCTGCGCTCAAGGCGATTGGGACGGGATGGAGCCAGGGGATTGGGTGGACGGATGTTGAGGTGGTTCGGCTGGAATCTGGGAAGCCGGAGCTGCGGGTGAGTGGGCGGGCCAAGGAGATTGCGGATTCGATGGGGATTGATCGGTGGTTTGTGTCGCTTTCGCATACGGAGGGGAATGCGATGGCATCTGTAATTGCAGAGGGTGTGTTATGAGTTTGCCGAAGGTTTTGATGACGGATGTGATTCGGTCTACGCAGCAGGGGGATTCGCATGGGGGGGCGTATTTGATTGATCTTCAGGCGGGTTCTTTTGAGCAGGTGCTTGATTGGAATACGGTGGAGATTGATTGGGCCGGGCGCGGGATGGGGCGTGGGTTGCGGGGGATTTGTTTTGTTGGGGATGAGATTTATATTGCGGCGTCGGATGAGTTGTTTGTTTTTGATCGTTCGATGAAGATGGTGCGGTCGTTTAAGAATTCATTTTTGCATCATTGCCATGAGATTTCGTTTGATGGGGGGCGGTTTATATATTTGACATCGACGAGTTTTGATTCGGTGTTGCGGTTTGATGTGACGACTGGGGTGTTTGATCGGGCTTGGTGGTTTGGGGCGGGGAAGGCCGGCTTTGGTGTTAAGGCGTATGACCCGATGGGGAGTGATGGGCCTGCGAAGAAAGACACGCTGCATATCAATCAGGTGGTGGTGCATGGTGGGGAGGTGTATGTGTCTGGTGTGGGGATGCCGATGATGTGGACGCTTGATGTTGGGCGTGATGTGATTGCGAGGTATGCGAAGGTGCCGTTGACGACGCATAACTGTCAGCCGATCGGGGATCAGGGGTTGGTGGTGATGAACTCGACGGGTGCGGATTGTGTTGTGGTTTCGGATCGTCGGGGGAAGGTGATGAAACGGTTTGAGTATCCGTTGTATGAGGAATCGTTGATGAGTCATGTGGGGATTGGGGATGACCATGCGAGGCAGGGGTTTGGGCGGGGGTTGTGTGTGGATTCTGAGTGGGGGGATCGGGGGTTGATTGTTGTGGGGTCATCGCCTGGGACTGTGAGTGCTTTTGATCGGAAGAGTGGGGAGATGGTGGGGTCGGTGAATGTGTCGATGGATATTCGGAATGCGCCGCATGGTCTTGAGATTTGGCCTTGGTAGATTGCATGTGATTCTTTGATCGACTACGCTGTTTGGTATGGATCGGAGCCGAATATGAAATTGTTTTCTAACTTGGGTATGGCGTTGACTTGGTCGTTTTTTAAACGGGCCAAGCGGGTGATGATTGAGGATGATTCTCGTGAGTATCGGGGGATTGATTTGTTGGTGGCGGGGATGCATGTTGCTGATCTTGTTGATGGCAAGGCCCAATCGCCTCGGGTGGGGATATTGGTGCCGACATCGGGGGCTTTTGCGGTGGCGGCGTATGGGGTTTGGCTTGCGGGCAAGACGATTGTGCCTTTGAATTATTTGAGCGAGCGGGAGACGCTTGAGTATGTGATTGATGATGCGGGGTGTGATTTGGTGATTGCGTCTCGGAAGTTGATTGAGCATTTGGGGTATGTGCCTAAGGCCAAGACGGTGGTGTATCTCGAAGATATGAATTTCAAATGTTTGCCGAGTCCGAGGTTGCCGAGGTGGACGAGCCGAGAGGATTTGGCGGTGGTGCTGTATACATCGGGGACTTCTGGTAAGCCTAAGGGGGTGATGCTGAGCCATCGGAACATGATGAGTAATGTGGGGCAGATTCATGAGCATATTGCGATCAAGAGTTCGGATGTGTTCTTTGGGGTGTTGCCTCAGTTCCATTCGTTTGGGATTACGGCGCTTACCTTGCTGCCTTTGTTGTTTGGGTGTAAGGTGATTTATTCTGCGCGGTTTATACCTAAGCGGGTGGTTGAGGGGATTGAGAAGCATGGGGCGACGATTTATATTGGGATTCCGTCGATGTATAATGCGTTGATGACGGTCAAGAGTGCTGAGGGGGATTCGTTGTCGTCGTTGCGGATTTCGTTGAGTGGGGGGGAGCCGTTGCCTCGGGATGTATCTGATCGGTTTTTTGAGCGGTTTGGGGTTCGGATTTGTGAGGGGTATGGGCTTACTGAGACGGCGCCGGTGACCAATGTGATGTTGCCTGGGGAGGAGTCGAAGGTTGGGGCGGTTGGTCGGCCTTTGCCTCGGGTGGTGCAGCGGATTGTTGATCCTGAGACTGGGCGAGAGGTCGGGGTTGATGTGGATGGGGAGTTGCGGATTGGGGGGCCCAATGTGATGCAGGGGTATTTGAACTTGCCTGAGCTTACGGCGGAGGTGTTTGATGAGTGTGGGCATCTGCGGACGGGGGATATGGCGCGGATTGATTCAGATGGGTTTTTGTCGATTACGGGGCGGATCAAAGAGATGATGATCATCGGCGGGGAGAATGTTTTTCCTCGTGAGATTGAAGAGGTTTTGAATGCGCATCCTTCGGTGGGGGTGTCGGGGGTGATTGGGCAGCATGATCCGATGCGTGGGGAGGTTCCTGTGGGGTTTGTGGAGTGTGTGGAGGGGGAGTCGGTGGATGGGGATGTGTTGATTCGATGGTGCCGGGATCGGTTGGCGGGGTATAAGGTGCCGAGGCGGATTGTGGTGATTGATGCGATGCCGAGGAATGCGACGGGGAAGGTGCTTCGGCGGTCGCTTTCTGAGATGCTTGATTGAATGCTGGCCTAGAGTCTGGTCCTGTTCAAAGAACCATTTTCCAACAAGCCGGAGCACACGCTATGGAACTGTATATCGATACCGCGAATCTTGATGAAATCCGTGAGGCCCATGATCTTGGGGTGCTTGATGGGGTGACGACGAATCCGTCGTTGATTGCCAAGGAGGGGATCGATTATGGCAAACGGCTGGCTGAGATTTGTGAGCTTGTGAGCGGGCCTGTGTCGGCGGAGGTGCTTGCTCTTGAGTTTGAGGCGATGGTCAAAGAAGGCAAGATGCGGGCGGAGATCGCGGACAATATTGTGGTCAAGCTGCCTGTGACTGTTGACGGGCTCAAGGCGTGCAAGGCGCTCTCGGATGAGGGGATTCGGACGAATATGACGCTATGTTTTCAGTCGATGCAGGCGATGATGGTTGCCAAGGCGGGGGCGTATTTGATCTCGCCTTTTATTGGTCGGCTTGATGATATTTCGCAGGATGGGACGGGGTTGATCTCTGAGATTCGGACGATCTATGACAATTATGGGTTTGATACGAAGATTTTGGCGGCGTCGATTCGGCATCCCAAGCACATGCTTGAGTGTGCGCTCATTGGGGCGGATGTGGCGACGGTGCCTTTGAAGGTGATTAAGCAGTTGATGCAGCATCCGTTGACGGATAGCGGGCTCAAGACATTTCTTGAGGATTACAACAAGGCGTTTGCTTGATACTGTTCTGGACACGCCATTTGCCAATGAGGGGTGCCACTACTCGCATTCTTATGCGCAGTAGTGTCTTAGGTTTTTCTAATGTGTTCGCAAGTCGAAGACACTACTGCGCCGAAGACGGCGAGTAGTGGCACCCGGCAAGCAGTGTTTTTTGACCAAGCAATCAGCACTTAAGACACGCCTTGCCGAAGACGGTCAAGGCGTGGCACCCGGAATGGATTAAGAAACGGGCTGGAAGCCCGTTCTACTAAGAGAAGAGTAAGCAGATTATTCAACTTCGAAGAGGAACTCGATTTCTACGGGGACATTGAGTGGGAGTGATGCGACGCCTATGGCGGCGCGGGCGTGTTGTCCGATGGTTTGGCCGAAGATTTCTACGAGGAGGTCTGAGGAGCCGTTGGCGATGGTGGGGTGGGCTCCGAAGTCTGGGGTGGCGGCGACGAAGATGCCTACTTTGATGATTTTGGTGACTTGATCGAGTGAACCGATTTCTTTTTGGAGGGCGGCCAGGGCGTTGAGGGTGCATTGGCGGGCGCACTCGATGGCGGTGGTTTGGTCGACTTGGGTGGGGACGATGCCTTTGGCGAGGAGGGTGCCGCTTGCGATGGGGATTTGTCCTGAGATGTAGACGAGGTTGCCGGTTCGGCGGGTGGGGATATAGGAGGCGACGGGTTTGGTGGGCTCTGGGAGGGTGATATTGAGGTCTTTGAGGCGTTGGGCAATGGTTGTTTTGGGCATTTGGGGTCTCGAAAGGGCGTTGTTGTGTGAATCTGGGTGGTTTACTTTGGGGGGTGTTTGGTGTCTGGGAACCGTGGGGGGTTGCTTTACGAATAGTATTCCCGTACAGTAGTACTGGCGAAGGTGGTTCGGCGACCAAGCATATCGCACTTTTTGGGCAGTAGCCCGTCATGATTCCAGCCGAATCGCACGAAGCCGACAATTTGGCCCTTGTGTCCACCGGGCGATTTGTGTGGACGCTTTGTGCGATTTGGTCGTGTGACCGTATCGTGTTACGATGGTTGCCGGCGAGCATGCTTGCTTGACCGGTTCAATAATGGAGTCATGTTATGAAGAACATGAAAAGAAGTGCGTTTACGCTCATCGAGCTTTTGGTGGTCATTGCGATCATCGCGTTGCTCATCGGAATTTTGCTTCCTGCACTTGGTAAGGCTCGTCAGCGTGCCAACCAGTTGAAGGACAGCACGCAGGTTCGTTCGATCATGCAGGGGATGGTGGTGTTTGCCGGTAATAACCGGGACAACTACCCGACCCCAAGTCGCATTGATAAGAACGACAAGACGATTGATGGCGAGGCGTTGACCTCGAATAAAGAGAAGGACACCACTGGTAATATCTTTGCGATCCTGATCTCTCAGGGTATTATCACGACCGAACTTTGCATCAGTGCTGTTGAAACCGGTACTTACGAGCAGTTCACTGATTACCAGAACGATGCTCCTATTGGTGCTATTGGTGAAGAAGATCAACCAAACGAAGCGTTGTGGGATCCAAACTTCCGCGCAACCCCTCGTGATCCGTTCTACCTTCGTGGTATAGAGGGAGGCGATTATAATGCTGCGCCTAGCGATGGTAATGGGTATCTGGAGAAGTACAATAATGTCGGTAACTTCAGCTACGCGCACACGCCGCCGTTTGTTCGTCGTCGTGCACAGTGGTCCAACACTTTCCAGGCTCTTGAGCCAGCCCTTGCAAATCGTGGCCCGGTTTACGAACTTGGTGATGGTGATACTGGCCCAGGAACTGGTGCTTGGGACTTGATCCGGAATACCCCAGAGCAATCGTCAAATGGCGTTACCCCAATGGGTAGTGGCTCGGCAACTCTTGCGATGAATGGTTCGCGTACGCAGTGGGCGGGCAACATCGGCTTCAATGATGCTCATGTCACTTTCTACAATCGTCCGGATCCAGAGGGTGTAATCTGGAACTTCAGCGATCTTCAAGGTATCGATCAGAACAAGCCTGATAATGTGTTTATGAATGAAGATGATCAGTCTCGTTTGGTCACGACTGAGCCACCGCAGGGCGGGCTTATTCCTCTGCAGGGTGTAGACAGTAATTTGAATGCTTACTTGACCCAGTACTACAGAGTAGCTGTGACGGAAACCAGCTTGGATATCACCGTGTACTACGATTGATCTTTCGTGAAACGAGTTCTTTTGGGACTTGAGATTCATATACTGAACCCGCGGCTTGACGGCCGCGGGTTTTTTGTTTGATTGAGTTGATGGGTTTGGGATAGGATGGGATTGATGGTTGAATTGCTCAGAGGGCAACTTGAGGAGTTTGTGGATGGCGTGGTGCTCTTTGATGGGCATAGCCGGGGGTTGTACAGTACGGATGCCTCGATTTATCAGGTGATGCCCAGGGGGGTTGTGGTGCCGGGGTCATTGGAAGGGGTGCGGCATTTCAAGGCGTTATTGGTATAACCTTTACAGTTAAAGCAAGCAAAGAACTAAAGCTGCGCTGTAATAGGGATGGTCAAAATACTAAGGCCAGCTTTTTTGGCACAATTGACCACTTTTGTTTGTCGGAAATTATATATCCATTCATTTCCAGACTGTATGGGGCAACAGCTAATTCACTGGATTGCAAAGCCTATAATAATCTGGAGGAGGATGTGAAGGCTGGGTTGCCAAATTTTGGTGAGCCGGGGAATGAGTTAAAGACAGAAAGCTACAGTGCGTATGAGCAAGTCTTTAGGTCTTTGCATGGCTCCGGGATAATTTTGCTTGAGTCTGTGGGCATTATGGCTGTCCATGTACTAAATAATTCGAAAGGGTGCCGAAAATACATTACATCTAAATATGCATCTTTGTATGTTGATGAGTACCAGGATTCATCTGAGCCTCAGCATCAACTGTTTCTTCAATTATTAGAGCTTGGACTTTCTGCTGTTGCTGTTGGGGATGTTCAGCAATCTATCTA
>JAESRA010000048.1 GCA_016764895.1 Phycisphaerales bacterium
ATGACCACCCAAACTCACTTATCCCTCTCCCGGCGAGTTTCGACCCTCAAACCCTCGATTACGGTATCGCTGAATAATCGGGCCAAGGCTATGAAGGCTGCGGGGGTGGATGTGCTGGGGTTTGCGGCGGGGGAGCCGGACTTTGATACGCCTCAGCCGATCAAAGACGCGGCGATCAAAGCGATGCTTGACGGGCAGACCAAATACACTCCCACGCTTGGGGATATGGTGACGCGGGAGTGTGTGGCCAATAAGCTGGTGACTGAGAATGGGATCGCGGGGCTGACCGGGGAGCATGTGGCGATTGGTTGCGGGGGCAAGCATGTGTTGTACTCTTCGATCCAATGTTTGTTTGATTTCCCGGCACCGGGGGAGGATCATTGGGAGATGTTGCTGCCGACGCCTGCTTGGGTTTCGTATCGTCCGATTTGTGAGCTTTCGGGGGGAAAGGTTCGGGAGATTGATGCGGGGCCTGGGGCGGACTTTAAGATTTCGGCGGCGCAGTTGCAGGATGCGATTACGCCTCGGTCTCGGCTGTTGATTTTGAACTCGCCATCGAATCCGTGCGGGACGATGTATTCGGAGGCGGAGTTGCGTGCTTTGGCCAAGGTCATCTACGAGGGGCTCGACATTGCGCCGAATCTGGTGGTACTGACCGACGAAATCTACGAAAAAATTGTCTACGGGGATGATGCGCATTTCTCGATCGGCTCGATCCCTGAGATCGCCGACCGGGTCATCACGCTCAATGGGATGTCCAAGGCCTACGCGATGACGGGGTGGAGAATCGGCTACGCCGCGATGCCCGGAGAGTTTGGTAAAAAATTCATCAAAGCGATCGGTACGCTGCAGGGGCAGATGACGACGAACATTACGAGCTTTAACTACGCCGCGATCCGGTGTGCATTGACCGATGCGTCGGTTGCGGGAACCGTTGAAGAGATGCGGGTTGCGTTTGCATCGCGGGCCAAGCTGATTATGAAGCGGCTGGCGGAGATTCCTGGGATCACCTGCCCCACTCCTACGGGGGCGTTCTATGTGTTCCCGGATGTGTCGTCGCTGTTTGGCAAGACCACGCCTAAGGGTGTGAAGATCACCGATGCGCCGAGTTTATCAGAAGCGATGCTCGACGAGGCGCACATTGCATTTGTGCCTGGTGACGACTTTGGGGGGTGCGGCGGCAACCATGTGCGGATCTCGTTTGCGTGCAGCGATGAGCAGATCAATGCGGGGATGGACCGGTTTAAGAATTTTGTAGAATCACTCAACTGATCCAGCGAACCAGCCGATAACCGAACATGGACCTTCACTGCACAACGCCACAACTCCGACTTGTCGGCGACATCGAACTCAAACCCTGCCCAACATGCTGTGGGGTTGGGTCTGTGGCTTGTCCGCAGACTGTGGCGGTGCGGACGATGGGACTCAATGCGGTGCCAGCTTTGCAACCCTCGACGGGGCATCCGATTCCTTGTCCGTTGTGCAATGGTCGAAAGATCATCACCAACTGCGGCTAGGCCGTGCCTGATGGCTCATTTTCTTCCGGTAGAACGGGCTTCCAGCCCGTTTTCTTGTGTCTCGCTGGGAAAGAAACGGGCTGGAAGCCCGTTCTACCAAGAATGCATGAGCCGTCTGGCACGGCCTATAGGTGTGTATCAACATTTAATTTTAGGGGCGTGACGGGGCGCGGATTGGGGTTGGGGCGTTGATTTCTATGAGGTCTTTTTTGAGGTCCCAGAGCAGGGTTTTGGCCGAGACTGGGGCGGGCTCGTTTGAATCTCGGAGTGTGACGAGGCGGTCGCCATCGGCAAAGGCGAAGAGGGTTTCGTTGATCGCGTCGTAGTTGGCGTAGTCTGAGAGTAGGGTTCGTTGCAAATCGGTGAAGCGTACATTGCCTGATGCGTCGGCTCTGTGCATGGTGATCGCGCTGGTTTGGGTGCTGCGATCTGTTGATGCGAACTCAGCGTCGAGGCGGTCGCACTGGATTTGGGAGATGTTTCCGGTGGTGAGTGATTTGTGTCTGATGTTGACGCTGTCGAGAACCAGTGCGTTGCCGCTGGCGCGATCGAGTTGCAATGATCCGTTCCATGTCAGGCGGGTGAGTCCTGGGCCTGAGGTGCTTGGCGTGACTGTTGATGAATCTTGGATTTGGTTGGTTGGGTCGTCTTTGGAGCGGTCCATCAGCACCATCATCCCGGCGGAGGGGACGCGGAGGGTTTGGTTTTGGTTGTTGGCGATGAGTTGGGAGCCTTGGAGATACATGATGCCGATGGCGCGTTCTGGGTTTTGGGGGTCGTAGGTTCTGGATTCGACATTTGCCAGGACGGGATCGCCTCCGGGGACTGCTCGGCCGTAGGCTCGGGCTTCGTAGAGTTCTCGTTCTGGGTTTTGTGTGGCTTGGGCGTTGGGGTCGGTGATCTGATTGTTTCCGGGGGCGGGGGTGAGGTCGATTTCTAGGCGGTCGGCTTTGAGGGTGTCGATGGTGTAGGCGTCTGGGGTTGAGACGGCGACGACTTGGCCGCGGCATTGGATGTTGCCGAGCGCGTCGTCGAATCGCATGGATTCGTTCCATGAGATGCGGAGGTGTCCTCCGGTGGCGATTCCTTGATTGTCGTTGGCTGCGATGTCGTGGTTGAAGGTGCCTGGGCCGTTGACATGGATTGAGCGGGAGCGTGTGTTGATTCTGATGTCTTGGCCGTGGATGAGTGAGCCACCTTGACCTGCTGAGGCCAGGGCGTTGCTTTGGCCGACGATGTGGATTGAGTCGTTGTCGGTGTTGAGATCGACGCGTTGACCTGAGGCGTGGGTTTGGTCTTTTCCTAGGAACTCGGTGTTGCCGATGGCTGAGGCTCTTTGGACGCGGGTTTGGCCGTTGAACTCGCGGATCATGATGGCGTTGAGTGTGTCGGTTTCTACGCGGCCATCGATGGATGATCCGAGGACGGCGCCTTGTGCGTTGAGTGTTGAGGGCGTGACTCCTCCGCCGGACCCGTTTGAGTTGAAGGGGACCGGCACAAAGCCGATGACCATGGCATCGGCGGTGAGGGAGCCTGAATCTGATTGCATGGAGCCTTGATTCATGGCGATGGATCTGAGTGCGGATTCGATGGGGCCTTGCTCATCGAGCTGGGCCAGGAGGGTTTGCGTGCGGAGGACCGCGTCGGCGCGGGTGGCGAGGACTTGGCCTTGGAAATATGCGGATTTGAGTCGGCCGGTCAGTTCGTTGGTGTCGGCTTTGACGAGTTCAAATTTTGCAGAGGTGGACCAATCGATCTTGGCTCGCGGCTTGTCGGTTGCTTGGATCGATTCGAGCTGGCCTGGGGAGTCGATTGAGATGATGCCTGATACGAGGTCTGCGTGGAGGGATGCGGCGTAGAGGGTGCCTGCTTGGCCAGCGGTGATTTCTGTTTGGTCATCGCTGGTGCTGGTGAGTTCGAGGATGCCTTGGGTGGCGGCGTAGGTGAGTTTGTCGGTTGAGCCTTGGATGCTTTGGGCGGAGGACTCGAAGAGGACTCGCGTGGTGGAGGTGAACTCAAGGGCGAGTTCGTCGGTTGAGAGGGCGGTCTCTGAGGGGTTTTCTACTGGACGGATAACCAAAGGCCCGACCCAGGTGATGACGACCTCGCCATCGACGGCTTGAGTCGCGGCTTGGCTTGGGACTGGCTTTGGAGTTGGAGTTGGAGTTGGAGTTGGAGTTGGAGTTGAAGTTGTGCCGGTGGGGGCAGCAGCGGCGGTGCTTGGCTTGGGGCTGGCGAGAGTTGCGGAAGCTTTGGATTGCTGCGGCTGATCCTCTGAGGTGAACTTGATTTCTTTGACCGCATTTGGACTCAATGCGCCGTCTATGAGCATGGCCCAGATATCGAGGGTCTCGGCTTTGAGGGTGCCGGTGCCGATGACATCGACGAGTACATTGTCGGTGATTTCGATGTGGTATGGGGTTTTCTTTTGGTTTTGCTGTGGTTTTTGCGGGGTTTGGACAGGGGGTGAGGATGGTGGGGCGTCTTGGTTGAGGGTGTTGCTTGGGTAGGCGACTGTGGCGATTCTGTAGGTTGGTTTCCGCAATTTGGCTCTGGTGATTGCGGTTTTTTTGTGTGCAGAGTCTTTGTGTGCTGCTGGGCGGAGGATCAGTTGCTCGCCGCGGCGTACATCGACGAGTTCGACGCGGCCTTTGACTTCGTTGAGCATGACGGTGAGGTCGTAGCCGATGAAATCGAGTCCTGGTGAGTTGATGGTGAAGCGGCCGCCGGAGGTGAGGCGTTGGTAGCGGCGTTCGAACTCGACGGGCTCGTCGAACTTTGCGGTGAGGTTTGGGATTTGGCTTGGGCTGTCGTTGATTCCCATCGCAGCAGAAAGCGGATCGGCGGGGGCTTGGGAGGCGTCGAATGATTGAATCGTCACATTGCCTTGGAGGGTTCCTGAGTCTGGTGCTTCGTTTGGATCGGGCATCATGACCAGGCCATTGTCGGCGGTGATGCGGATGCGTCGGCCGTCGCGCATGTATATCCAGGCGTCGGGATTGACCAATCGGCGCTGGCCGCCGCCGACTGGTTCGAATTGGTCGGCTTTGAGCGTCCCGGCGACACGGGTCGGATCGTTTTTGTCGACGATGGTGACGAACATCGAGGCGCCTTGTTCTAGATCGGAGATGTCTGGGATCTCGCTGGGGTCGTCTGGGAACTGGCTGTTTTGGTTGGGGGTTTGGGAGGGGGGTGTGGCGGTGCCCATCGACCGCCAGATGATGAGGGCGAAGACGATGAACATGAGTGACGCGAGGGTCAATCCGAGCATTTTTGGTGATGGTCCAGTGGGGCCGGGCATGTGTCAATTGTAGCCTCGCTTCGCTATGCCCCCCTACCCTATGCCCAATGACCACCAAAACACTTACATGGGCAGCATCTGGGACGACGATCAATGAGGGCTCAGGAACTCTGATCGCCGAGGTCTTTGATGGGGACATCATGAGTTTGGCCAAGGACTGGCCCGAAGAACTCGCAATCCCGACGCTCATCGTGCCTTGCGGCCAACACATGGGGGCCGACCCCGAACCCTCGGCGGATCTTCTTGCCCAGTGGTCGCAAGATTCATGGGGGCCGTTTAATGAGGCTGTTGAGGAACTCATCACAGTGGCGGCCTCCAAAGACTGCCAACTGGTCATCTTGCCCGGTGCTGGAGGGCGACTCTCTGATGCGATTTGTACGGTGACCTGGGCCAATGCGCATCCCGATATTCCGCTGCTTATTGACCCGGTGCGATGGTTGACGCCTTCGATGATGACGGACCTGAGCGATCACCTGATCCGGTCGGCGAGCCTGTGTTTGGAGATTCCCAATATCTGGGGCGTGGTGCTTCGATCTGTCCAAACTGACGACGATGGACACCTGATCCACGCTCCAACGGGAGAGGGGCTTATCACTGATGAGTTGCTGGATCGGACGATTCGGACGATCCCAACCCAGAGGCGGATCGAGTGCCTTTGAGGGGTTGAATCGTCTACAATCGGGCTATGACCACTCACCCCCCACAGGCGATCGACCATCCAACCTTCGCACTCGTCAAGGCCGCCTTTCCGAGCTGCACCTTCCAAGCAACCCAGTTCTGCGACCAGCCGACGCTGATCGTCGAGCCGGTGGATCTCCACAAGGTCATGACTTTCCTCAAAAATGACGAGCAGGCCGTCTATGACATGTGTTCAGATGTGACCGGCGTCGACTATCTGGATTACCCAGCCAAGACCCCAGGCCGATTCGCCGTCATCTACAACCTGATCTCTTGCTCACGCACGGACCGGTTCTTTGTCAAGGTTTTTCTTGATCCATCACTCCCGACCGATGGCATCGTGAATGATCCGGCGTTGGTTGTTGATTCTGTGTGCGATCTTTGGCCTGGTGTTGAATGGCCTGAACGCGAAGTCTTCGACATGTACGGCATCCGCTTTACCAACCACCCCGACCTCCGCCGAATCTTGCTGTGGGAAGACTACCCTGCCCATCCGCTCCGCAAGGATTATCCGCTGCGTGGCCGAGGCGAACGGGAAGACTACCGAATCGTCGACCGCACAAGTTCCTGAATGAATCTCGACAACGGGTGCCCCCCCACCACCACCACCGGCCAAAGTGAAGATTACGCCGAGTTGTAAAGCCCCTTGGCTTTGAGTAGGTGGGCGATCGCATCGCGGGCGGCGCCGTGGCCGCCGTTTCGGCTGGTCACGAAGGCCGCGGCCTCGATCACTTCGGGCTCGGCGTCGTGGACTGCCATTGGAAAACCGACCCGTTCCATGGCCACTAGATCAGGCCAGTCGTCGGCGAGGTAGGCGGTGTTGGCGGGGTTGATTCCGGTTTTTTTGAGGATGATGTCGAGGGCTTCGGATTTATTTCGTGAGCCTTGGATGATGAGTTCTGGATCGATCTTGAGCGATGCGAGCCGGTGTTTGAGGGCCTCACCACTCCGCCCGGTGATGATCGCGATCTTGAACCCGGCATCGAGCCAAAGCCGCATCCCAAAGCCATCGCGGACATTGAATCGTTTGGTTTCAGAGCCATCGTCGTTGATGTTGATGGTGCCGTCGGTGAGTACGCCATCGACATCGAAGATTATCATCTCGATTTCACTGATATTCATGACGACTCCCGGACAAGTTTCATTGCGATCAAATCTTGTACATCGAGCAGGCCCATTGGTTTGCCATCGCTGTCGACAATCGGTATTTCATCGGCCCGGTATTCGCGAAACATCGCCACCGCATCGCTGGCCTTGGCATCACCCTGCAAACACCGCGGATCGCGCGACATCGCCTCGCCCATCGGCTTGCCGAGATCGTCAGGATTATTCAGGATCAATCGGCGGAGATCCGAGTCGGTGAAGATGCCGGTGAGTATGCCCGAGGCATCTGTCACAAGCAGCGCGCCGGGACGGCGGACGACTTTTGATGCTTCTTCGAGTGCGTCACGCACCGTATCGGTTTCATTTGCAATCGGCAGGTTCTCGCCGGCTTTGAAGCGGACGAGTTCCATTGCGGGGCGGAGCAGTGATCCGAGTTGGCCGCCGGGGTGCCTGGCGTGGAAATCTTCGTGTGAGAATGACCGGCGGCGGGCGACGGCCAGCGCGATCGCATCGCCGATGGCGAGGGCTGCGGTCGTCGAGGTTGTCGGCGCGAGGTATTCCCCGTCCCCGGCTTCGCCGACGACTCCAACGCTCAGAACCACCGTGGCGAGTCGGGCGAGTGCGGATTCGGGTGAGCCATCGACGACGCCTCGCGTGATGGCGATGATCGGGAGATTGTCTTGGCGGAGGATCGCAGCGAGGTTGACCAGTTCTTGGGTTTCCCCGGAATGGCTCAGGCAGATGACGACATCTTTGGATTGGAAACGGCCAAGGTCGCCATGGGCGGCTTCGGTGGGATGGACCGGATGCGATGGGATTCCGAGCGAGGCGAGGGTTGCGGAGATTTTGGATCCGATGTAGCCGCTCTTTCCGAGCCCGGAGACGACGACGGTCCCGCCTTGGTCGGCGCAGCGGTCGATCAGATCCACGGCTTCAACAAACCCGTCATCGACGCGTGCCGCGATCCGGGCGATCGCCTCGGCCTCGTGGGTGAGGGCCCGTGACATGAATTCGCGTTCTTGGTCGGTCGATTGGTCGGTCTGGGGACTCATACATAAGGATATACCAAACAATCCGGGTGGCCCGACGGAGGATTCTTATCCTCCTTCGGGTTCTGGAACGGAGGATCGTTCCCCCGAAGGAGTCGAAGACGACTCCGTCGGGCCACCCAGCCACCCGGAGGGTATTCGACTACACTATCCCTATGAGCGACTTCTACCGTGTACAACTCGATGCTTTTGAAGGGCCGATGGACCTTTTGCTCTATCTCATCCGCAAGCATGAGGTCGATCTCCACGATATTCCACTTTCGCTGATTACCGATCAATACCTTGGGTTTCTTGAGGAACTTGATTCGATTGATATTGATTTGGCTGGGGAGTTTCTGGTGACGGCCGCGACGCTGATGGAACTTAAATCACGGATGCTGGCGGCGGGGCTCAATGAAGCCGACGCCGTCGAGGATGAACGGGTCAAGGACCCTGAGAGCGACCCACGCGCCGAGCTGGTCGCCCAGTTGCTTGCGTATAAAAAGTACCGCGACGCGGCGACGATGTTGGGTGATCGCAAGTCGCAATGGGAGCGACGGGCCCCGGTCCATAGTGCTGCGATTGATGATGAATCTGTACGGGCGGCGATGGACGATATGGGCGAGCTTGAGATTGAGGACCTTGATCTGAGTGATCTGGTCAATGCGTTCCGGGTCATTGTCGAGAGTGTGGATTTCTCCCGCATCGGCGAGCATGAGGTGATGTCCGATGACACGCCGATCGAGGTGTATGCGAGCGACATTGTGGATGTGCTCAATACTTCGTTGTCTGCACACACGCCGACGACGCTCCGCTCGCTGATTACCAACAAGCCCCGCCAGGAGATGGTTGGGCTGTTCTTGGCTCTTTTGGTTTTGGTCCGCGATCAGCGGGTGTTGATTGATATGGAAGGCGACGAGCCGATCATCAACATCAACCCCGATTACGACCCGTCGACCGATCCCGGCTCCCCAGACAACGCGGATCGACCCATCGCCGATTTTGTTTAGATTGGGTGCCCGTACTCGCCGTCTTCGGCGCAGTGCGGTCTTTGATTGCTCCAAACGGAATGTACTCCAGACCCGACTGCGCCGAAGACGGCGAGTCGGGGCACCCCACTACAATTTTCATTTTTTGGAAAGGCCGATCCTGCGCTGGCCGCGCACAGAATTGTAGGTCCGAGCGCATTACATGCTCATCAATTCCGGCCAAATCCCCCGATGTCAGGCAAGCACCACCGGTAGGAAAAGGATTTCCTCCCGGCGACAAGCTGCACCCCCCAAAGTGAAGATCACGGCATTCAACCGTGAGAGTCGCTTTGATTTGTGAGTATGGAGACTCGACATGCCGGATCTGTTTTCTATCGCGCGTACCAATCGTTTCAATTCTGAATCAAGCCGTGAACCTCTCCCAGAAGCCCCCCCGGCCACGCTGAGCCATGAGCAACTCGTCGAAGAAATCATCTCCATCAACAATACAGCGACCTGTGAATTTCTTGCCCAGTTTGACAATGAACTCCTGGGCAAATACCTCGACCACCTTCGTTTTACCCGTCAACCACGATGTGGAAAAACCGGTTGGGAACGCCCAGGCGATGCCCCAGCAATCATGGTCCGCAAACGCGTGGTCTGAGCCCATTATTACCAATCCTCTATTTTGAATGCCGGCGGGCCTGTGGTGGGGCTCGCCGGCCTTCTTGCTTTTTTTGAAATGATGACCCCATTGAAAACCGGGAACTCTACTACATATTCATGGAAACCATCACCCACAACATCTAAAAAATACAAAATCTGCCCGAACCTGAGCTCCACACTTCAAGTCGTTACCCCAAGTCGTCCGATAAGGCAGTTATCAAGCACTGGGACCTTCCCAGGCATGGTTCAGTAAGCGATCCACGGAAGGATCCAGAAATTGCAACCGGATCGAGTTGGGCGGAGCCCATTTGAGCCGAAATGACCACCAAATTCACGCCCACAAGGGCGAACCTGCGATGCAGGGAATTGAACGGAGTTGACTCCATGCCCATGACCACCACCACGCGTCCAATCCTACTTCTGGCCCTTGCTGGCACGATGATGACTCTCCCCGCATGCGCCAAGCGTGTTGGGTTCTGGGACCGGACCAAGCAACATCAAGTTGAACAACAAGCTGAGCAGCAAGCCCAGGCAAACCAAGACTCCCGCTCAAACTCGTACTTCACTCCTGAGCATGTCGAATCGGGCTCGGCGGTTCAGAACTCCGCGGTCTCTGCAAGCACCGCTCCAGAACCACAGCCAGTCACCCAATCGGCACCCGCGTTGGATTCAGGCAGCTTTGCGAGTTCAGAATCACAATCAAACTCTTCGGCGGCTATTTCCACCAGCGCATCGCCTGAATCCATAATCTCCGATGAACCCATCACCAGCGCGGCCCCGGATCCATACGCACCAATCCCAAAACCTGAAGCCAACTCCGTCGCAGGCGGGGACCTGAGCGCTTGGATCTATTCCAACGCGATGGGCATCGAACTCCCAACCGAATCAGCCACCCCGGCGACCCGCGCGACTGTCAATGTCCGCAAGATCACCGATTCATACGCCGGGTCTGACTTTGATCCGATCGTCACTCCCGACGGCAACCGCCTTATTTATGCTTCAACTCAGCACCGTCCAACGGCTGACATTTACACCAAGTCCATACGAGGAGCCGTCGTCACGCGTTTGACTGATGATCCTGCGCAGGATGTCATGCCTTCGATCTCGCCTGATGGTTCGACCATCGCCTTTGCGACTGATCGGAATGGTTCATGGGACATCTTCTTGATGCCTGCTGAGGGTGGTAGCAAAATTCAGATCACCAATGAATCCGCTCATGACCTTCACCCATCATGGTCACCCGACGGCACCAAACTCGTCTTCTCGCGTCTCGGTCAGCAGACCGGACGCTGGGAGATGTGGATTACTGATGTGGCTTCGAGCCATGGTGCCCAGTTCATCGGATTCGGGCTCTTTCCAGAATGGTGCCCGATTGCGGGGACCGGGATCGACGGGGCCGACCAGATTTTGTTCCAACGCTCGCGCGAGCGTGGCGACCGGGCCTTTTCGATCTGGACCATCGATTACACACCAAATCCAGGCACCGCAGGGCGGGAGACCGAGATTGCTTCGGGTTCTGAACAAGCGTTGATCAATCCGACATGGTCGCCTGATGGGCAGTTCGTCTGTTTCGCGGCTGTGCCATACTCACAATCATGGGTCAACTCGACCACCGCTCGCCCGGATATGTCCACAATCTGGATGGTTTCGATCAACGGGACCAACAAGGTTAAGCTCACCGATGGCACCTCTGTTGACCTCATGCCTGCATGGGGACGCAACAACAATATTTTCTTTGTCTCTAATATGGATGGTCAAGACCACCTTTGGTCGATGGAACTCTCACCTGCTGTTCGTGCAGCCAGCCTGAGGAACCCGAACTTTGAATCGACCTTTGCCAATGTCCCAACCAACACACCGGATGCCGGCGAATAAATACATATCCACCCACCCACCCGGCGGTCGCGTCGAAAGACGCGAACTCGCCGTTTCCCCCCCACCCCCCAACACCCCCCAAAGTAAAGATCACGCGTAGCGAGGTTTTGGAGGGAGGGAATGATCTTTGGATGAGCATGGAGGCTCGTTCGTAAACCGGCAAGGACGCCATGACAAGTGCACAGACCATGCTTGCTTTTTTGCTCTCGTGTGTCCTCTTGGGACTCACGGGTTGTAAAACCACCGATCCTCGTGACCGGCTCAATGTCCCCGGAGTTCTTGTGGCTCCCTATGACACGAGACAGGGCGAAGTTCTCTGGGCGGTGATCCCGCCTCGGAATGAATCGGGTGTTTCAAGTCTCCGCGAGGATGAAATCGGCGACTCGATTGTCGCTGCGATCCAAGGGATTCGGGGCGTCCGATGCCTTCCGATCAATCGCACACTTGAAGTGATGCGGGCGACGGGAATCGATCGGATTACTTCGACCAATGAGGCGATCGCTCTGGCGAATGCTTTGGGTGTTGACGGGATCATTGCCGGATCGATTACTGCGTATGACCCGTATGATCCACCGACGCTTGGATTGGCTTTGGCGTTGTATTCTCGCCCGGGTGCTATGAAACGGGGGCCTAAGACGAATCTTGATCCTCGGGCTCTGACGATGGCGTATACCGACTTTGGTTCCTTTGATGGGTCACGATTTGCTGGTGATCCGGTGAACTCTGTGTCTCAGCATCTTGATGCCAGGGACCACGCGGTGTTGATGGATCTCAGGCGATATGCCCAGGGGCGATCGGATCAGAACAGTGCCCTTCGATGGAGGGTGTATACCGCGAGCATGGAACTGTACACACAGTTTGTTGCCCACCATACGGTCGGGAGATTGATTGACGAGGAATGGCTTCGATACGCCAGGACTCGTGATTAGTGTCCGTTTCCCCCGGTGAGCATCCCCGACTTTATTTGGTCGGGTGCATCGAGGGAAAGAGCAATGAACAAGCCACAGCAGCCTGAGCCGAGTAACACATCACCTCTCCGAAATACGAAGAATGCAGACAAAGGTCCAGATAATGGTGCCGAGATGGTTTGCGTAACGCTCCAGCGTCCACCGCATTTTTGGCGGTTTGCGTGTGCGGCTGGTGACTCGCGTGATCTACTCGAAACTTTGGCTGATCTTGCTGACACCGAGGAATCGCCTTTGACATGGGATGATGCTGAGTTGATCGCTTCGCAAATAGTTCTGCATCATGGCGGCGATCGGACTCAAGCCGACCCCGAACACGCCCGATAGTAAATTTCAGAGACCGAATAAAGCCCCCCGACCTCAGTGTCTATATATGTTGGAGATTCACGGATGACCACACTTCCCATCACCCAGAGCTTTGCAAGCTACCTTACTGATGAACGCCATTACAGTCCATACACAGCTCGTTGCTACGGCGCCGATCTGCGTCAGTTCATCGAATACTTGATAGATGAAGCCGGCCATCCGATCGATCAACCCAACGAAGAACTCGCTTTCAAAGCACGCACCGATTCGAGCGCGATCCAAATGGTCAAGGGCTCTACACTGACCCAGACCATCTGCGAAGCCGACGCTGATCTCATCCGCGCCTATCTCGGATTCCTCGGCGAACAGAACTACTCACCAGCAACCATGGCCCGCAAGATCGCGACCCTCCGATCCTTCTACAAATGGGCACACCGCAACGAATTCTCCGTCAATAATCCGATGGTACTTATCCGCACACCACGCCAATCCAAGCGTCTCCCCAAGGCAATCTCTGTCGAGCAAGTCGAACGCTTGCTCTCAGCACCGAACGATCACGATGTCCTTGGACGCCGTGACCGCGCCATGCTTGAAACCTTGTACTCGACGGGCATCCGTGTTTCTGAGCTTGTCGGGACCAGTTATGATGATATAGATATGGAGAACGAGGCGATGCATGTTCGAGGCAAAGGCCGAAAGGAACGCATTGTGCCATTGGGATCCCACGCGATCCGCGCGATTGCACGCTATATCGAACTGCTCTCGGCTGATCCGAAGTTTGGGCCGATCTGGGCCAACCGCGCTAACGGCGAAGAACCACTGCCATTGTTCCTCAACAAGCACGGCAAGGGGCTTTCGTCCCGCTCTGTTCGCCGGAAACTTGATAAATACCTGCGAATTGTCGGACTTGATTCGACGATCTCGCCTCACACGCTGCGCCACTCGTTTGCGACCCACTTGCTTGAGAACGGCGCGGATCTTCGCTCTGTGCAAGAGTTGTTGGGACACCAATCACTCTCGACCACGCAGGTCTACACACACCTGTCAACTGCGCGTGTTGAAGAAGTTTACAATCAAGCACACCCCCGCGCTGAGGCCGGGTGAACAGAAGAATGAAGGGTGCCATGCTCGTTGGCTTTGCTGCCTGCATGAACTCCGAGCTTTGAATGACCCGCAGGTGGCACCCCCCAAGCCCACCAGCGGGGCACCTAGATCGGCACCCAGATCAGTGCTTTCAGAAATTCTTGTACTACCCCGCCCCGTCAAGTGCCTTGAGCAACTGGCGGGGTGTTTCGTTGTGGACTGGGAGCAGAATGTCTGGAGCGATCTCGGCGAGCGGGATCAGCACGAACGACCGTTGATGCATTCTGGGATGCGGGACTTGCAATCCTGGTTGGTCGATCACCTGATCGCCAAACACAATGAGATCAAGGTCCAGAGTCCGGGGGCCCCACCGTTGTTCTTGGCTTCGGTTCCGGCCGTGTGTTGTTTCGATGTTGAGTAAGGATTCGAGTAGATCGCGAGCGTTGGTCGTTGTTTGGACATGAATCACGCTGTTGAGGTATGGGCCTTGCTGGATGTCTCCGACTGGGGGGGTTTCGATGATTGAGGATTGCTCGACAAGGGTGACTGTTTCCAGTGCTTGGATGTCGCCGATGGCGTTGGTGATGGTCGCTTGGCGGTCGCCTAGGTTTGATCCAATCGCAATGTAGGCGTCGTGTGTCACGGCTGACTCAAGGCTTGTGAACCTGCTGAGTCCAGTGGTGCGGGCATAAAGAAGCCCGTCAAACGGACGGGCTCTGGAGAGAGATCATATGGAATCTATTTACTTCGATTTGCTTCGATTTATTTCCATTTATTTCCATTTATTTCATTGGCTCAAGCTCACGCATGCGGTGCTGCATTTGGGCTTTGAGACGGGCCAAGATCGAAGAGTGCATCTGGGAGACGCGAGATTCTGAGAGATCCAGCGTGGTGCCGATTTCTTTCATTGTCATGCCTTCGTAGTAGTACAGGATCACGATGAGGCGTTCTGCGCGGGTGAGCCCCTTGGTCATGAGGTCTTTGAGGTCGTTGCGCTGGATCACCTTGACGGGGGTGACCTGGGTGTTGTCCTTGATGACATCGATCTCGCGGAGCTCGCGGGAGCCGTCGGACTGGAAGCATTTGCGAGTGATCGAGGAAACAGTGACTGCACTCGAATCACGCTTGAGCTTGACAAATTCATCTGAATCGACTTCGAGCTTGTCGGAGATTTCTTGATCGGTAGCCTTGCGCCCGATGGCCATCTCGATCTGCTGGCGGGCACCCTCGACCTTAGAGGTCCGGTGGCGAACCAAACGGGGGACCCAGTCCATCGAACGGAGTTCGTCAAGGATCGCGCCGCGGATACGGGGGGCGCAGTAGGTTTCAAACTTAACCCCTCGCTCTGTATCAAAGGCAGAGATCGCGTCCATGAGCCCGAACAGGCCGGCACTCATGAGGTCCTCGATATCGACCTCGTCGGGCAGACGCTGGTAAATGCGTTCTGCGTTGTAACGCACGAGATGGAGGTATTTTTCGAGGAGGAAGTTCCTGAGATCTTCCGTGTAGTCCTCTTTATACATGACCCAGATGTCTGCCATTTCGATATCATCGAATCGCGTAGCAACACCAGATGGCATTGCGTGGCGGGCAGTAGCACGGGAAGACATTCGTGTTCTAGAACGGATCGCTGTCATTGGTCGACTCCTTGACCCATTGACTGAAAGAATATGGATGTTTGACGGTTTGGCACGATGTCCGATAGTGTGCTGGCCGTGAAACAATGATCTATCAGGGCAGTCCTTGCCCTTGCCAAGAGTATATCAAATCTTCTTGATGCTTGTGGTAGCTTTTCAATAGTTTTTATTGAACTTTTTTTCATCATGCGGCTTTCTTGAGTTGCTCCCGGATCGCATCATCATCGGCACGGGTTTTGTATAACTGTTGGAGTTGCTCGGGGAGCACGGGCTTTGGACGATCTTTCTTGTAGTTGGTTAGGAACTCACGCACGCAGATTTCTCCAACTGTCCCAATGATCCGCCCTATTACAGCGCAAATAGCCATCGCGAGCAGGGCGCGGAGCACAATGATCACTCCTGGGTTGCCGGCGACTAATCCAACAAGCAAAGCGGTGAAGAATCCCATGAGCCCCACCAGACTTGAGATGACCCTTGCGGGGACATCGGGCATGACATCGCCGTCGAGATGTGCGTATTCATTTTGGATGATCTCGACATCGCTCATTGGGCACTCCGATCCACAATCCATTCACATACAAGCCGTTCTTGACATCACGATGCGCAGAAGATGCGCACCGCAAAGGCTTGTGATACATGACGCATACACCGCGCCAACACATGATCGGACTCGATCCAATGGGTTCATCGGCTCATCAACAGGGCTTATTTATCGTCTTGAGAAGAATCGCTGCTTGGTGGCCGCGGCTGTGGCACGGCCTTCGATCCCCGCCCACTCGGTGAGGGACGCGGCGAGCCGGGTCATATCTCGACCGGCGGGGCTTTTGGGGGTCTGGATCATGTAGGGTGACCGGGCTTTGACAGCTTTGACGACGCGTTTGTCGGACCGGATATAGCCGAGCATCGGAATTTTGTATCCGAGGAACCGGTCACACACCCCGGCCATGCGTTGATACACCTGATGGGCTTCTTTTTCGTTGATCGCTTGGTTGACGATGATGGCAAGCTTTGGACGCGGGTGGGCGTCCTTTGAACTGTCGAGCCCGTCGGCTTTCATGATGAGCACTTTGATGAGGGCGTAGGCATCGGCGACGCTTGTGGGTTCTGGTGTGACAACGATTAAGCCCAGATCGGCTGCGTCGATGAAGGTGGTGACCGAATCGCCGAGTCCGGCGCTGGTGTCGATCAGGATGACATCGTTGTCAGGCTGGAGGTCTTCGAGGCGGTGGAGCAGGGTGGCGCGTTCATTGTGATCGAGTTCGCCGACGCGTCCGATGCCGACGGAGCCTGGGATGAGCTTGAAACCGCCTGGGGCGTCGATTGCGAGGTCTTGGAGTGATGGTGCTTCTGCATCGAGTGCGGTTTCGAGTCGTGCTTTGGGCATGAGGCCGCAGAGGACATCGGCATTTGCTAATCCGATATCTGCATCGAGAAGAACGGCTTTTCGGTTTTGTCTTGCGAGTGCGATTGAAAGATTGACTGAGGTTGTGGTTTTGCCGACGCCGCCTTTGCCTGATGCGATTGCGATGACGGGAATGCGCCGGACTGGCGGCGTCCATTCGGGGCGTTGGGTTTGAGTAGTTTGACCCAGTCCCTCGGCGTGTTCAAAGTTTGAGACGAGTTGCCTCAAGCGCGATGCTTGATCGTTTTGATCGTCTTGATGGTGCGCGTCGTCACCAGATCGTGGGGGTTGATTTTTTTGGGGAGGGGGTGGGTTTGATGTGGAAACATACTGAGTCATCAATCAATCTCGCAATAAAAGATTCAGGATAGACGAGGGGTCTTAGAAATGGTATGCCTGTTATACTAGACACTTATAAACTGGGAACCACCGCAACGGGGCCATCGAGTATGGCACGGGCCAATCGCTCGGCGCGGGCGGGGCGGATGTCATCGGGAACTTCTTGGCCGACGGTCACAAAGCTCAGTGGTAATCCGATTCGGTCGCTCATTCCCGCGATCATTCCGGTTGTGACGGCTTCGTCGATCTTGGTCAGGATACAGCGATCAGGACCGAGCCCCATGAATCGCTCGGCCGTCTTGCGGAGTACATTGTCTCCAACTGTTGATGACAACACGAGATGCGTTTCGTCAGGCTTGGCGGCGGAGATCAATTGGCCGAGTTCGTCGAGCCTGGCGTGGTTGTTCTGGGATCGACCCGCAGTGTCGATGACGACCAAATCAACATCTTCGAGTGAATCAATCACCGATTCCATCTCTTCAGGAGAGTTGGCGACCCGGAACTCGAGCCCGATGATCGAAGCGTAAGTTTTGAGCTGCTCGACTGCGGCGATGCGGTAGGTGTCTGAGGTGATCAGAGCGACACGCTTGCCATGGCGGAGCTTGGCGGTGGCGGCGAGCTTGGCGACGGTGGTGGTTTTGCCGACTCCGGTGGGGCCGATGAGGGCGATGACATGAGGCCTGGGATTGGCTGCTCCGTCATTGGTGCGGGGTCTGGTGATCAACGAATCTGATACGGTTTGGATCGAGGATTCAATCTCACGCAGCAACGCATGGCGGATGACCGAGGCATCGCCGAGTTCGTCGGCATCCAAACGATCACGGACTGCACCAATAAACCGATCAGCAAGCTCGATGGAAACATCGTTGTCGATCATCGCTGTGTAGATCGCATGCAGAGGCTCAGACATCTCAACTGGCGGAAGAGTGCTGTCTTGATTGGTTTTGTTGACGGCAACAGCGGTCCGGCGGGTGGTATCGAGCACCTGGCCCATCATTTTCTGGAGCGTGTCGATCTGAGATTGGAGTGCATTGGACTCTGGAGAGTTCTGGGCGATGACAGTTTCGTACATCTTTGATGTATCGGGTTTGGGTTTGGCTTCGGGCTTGATTTGGTTTTGTACCTGATGCGGCAAAGTCGTCTCGAAGACCTCTTCATTGCCTGGCTCAATCAGCGGCTTTGGTTCGACGAGCTTGAACTCTTCGGGTTTGGGTGCCTTTGGTTTTTCAAGAATGAACTGGCCCTTGACCAGAGCTGGTGTTTGGAGTTCTGCCTGATCTATGGTGCGGAAGGTGGTGGCCTCAAACCCGTCGTCGTGTGATTCGGCTTTGGGGGGGTCGGCCTTGGGGGGGTCGGCTTTGGG
>JAESRA010000049.1 GCA_016764895.1 Phycisphaerales bacterium
CATCCGCCCGCAAGGCGGGCACCTTCTCCCATCAGAATGGGAGAAGGAGGGGGAACGGAAATCAGAAAGAAGCCCGCCGTCAATGTCCTCGGCGAGGGTGCCTGAATCAGACCAGCTCGGGCCAACTCGGTTCGGGTCGGTCCGGGTCGGATTGGGTCGGATCGGTTCGGTTCGGGGCGGGCGGGGCGGGTCAGCGATGGAACTTGCCGGATTGGAGGGTGTGAAAGATGGGGGGAGTTGGGTGATTATTCTTCGTAATCGGTTCGGGCGTGCTCGGTTGGTTGGTCGTGCTGGGTGTGGTCGATCTGATCGGGGATGGGGGCGTTGAAGTTGGCGGCTTTGTGGGCCGCGGAGATCAAGGGTTGGGCGATGACCAACAGCAAGACGACGGCGATGGCTGAGCATGCTCCGGCCAGGCGGCGCGATGGGAAGGGGGAAAGGGTGATGATGCTTGCGGGCTTGGTGTCGGATTGGTCTTTTTTGTCGAGGTAGACGACGGCGACCATGCGGAGGTAGTAGACGGCGGCGATGGCCGAGTTGATGCCGAGGATGATGATGATGGGGATTTGGCCTGCGCTGATGCCTGAGGAGAAGAGGCCGAGTTTGCCGATGAAGCCGAGCAGTGGTGGGAAGCCGAGCATGGAGAGGGCGCAGAGGACCACAGTCCAGCCGAGGACGGGGTGTGTTTTGCAGAGGCCCCTAAGGTCTTCGATGTCGTCGGCTTCGGAGGTTGAGCCGTCGGTGTTTCGTTTTTCGAGGGCTCCTAATACGGCGAAGACGCCGACGGTCATGATGCCGTAGGTGAGGAGGTAGAAGAGGATGGCGGCGATGCCGTTGCGGTAGAAGGGAGAGTCTGGTTGTCCTGGGCCGGCGAGGATGCCGACGAGCATGTAGCCGGAGTGGGCGACTGAGGAGTAGGCGAGCATTCGTTTGACGGAGTTCTGGAGGAGGGCGAGGGTGTTTCCGACGAACATGGTCAGGGCGGCGATGATCCAGATCATGGCTTCGACGGATTCTGGGAGCCGTCCAGAGTCGTTCCAGCCGACGGTGGCGACGATGAAGATGAGTGCGAGGAAGCCGGCGGTTTTGGGGACGAAGGCGAGCATCGCGCTGACGGAACTGGCGGCGCCTTGGTAGACATCTGGAGTGTAGAAGTGCATGGGGAAGGCGGCGATTTTGAAACCGATGCCGAGGATTGCTAGGAGGATTCCGGCGAGTCCGAGGGTGCTTAGGCCATCTTTGGCAAAGACCGCGGCGATGTCGGCGAGGTTTGTCGAGCCGGCGGCGCCGTAGATGAGGGCGAAGCCGTAGAGGAAGATGGCGGCGCCCATCGCGCCGAGGAAGAAGTATTTGACGGCGGCTTCGCGGGATTTGTTTTTGTGGGTGGAGATGGCGACCATGATGTAGGTTGGGAGGGAGGTGAGTTCCAGGGCCAAGAAGAGCCAGATGAGGTCGTCGGCGGATGCGGTGAGCATGAGCCCGGTGATGGAGAACATGAAGAAGGCGTAGAACTCGCCGCCGGTGGAGCGGAGGGGGAGGAAGGGTTTGCCTTGGTCGACATCGTCTTCGAGGTCGCGGTCGACGGTGCCTGTGAGGTTGATGAGCAGGAGTATGGCGACTGCGGCGATGATGAACTTGGCGTAGGGGACGAGGTTTGGGAAGAGTGCGTGTGGGTCGCCGGGGTATTGGGTGGCGAGCATGCCGGCGATGAGGAGGGCGATGCCGCAGATCCAGGGGGTGAAGTTTCTGATGGCGCGGACGGGCCATTGGCCTGTGATCATGACCAGGCAGGTGGCGATGAAGAGGACGAGTTCGGGCAGGACGAGGGCGAGCTTTTCGGTCATGGCGTGGCCTCGGTCTGGGTTTGGATCTGGGTTTGGATCATGTCCATCATGGTATGTGTTTCATGATTTTCTGGGAGTGGTTGAACGCTATGTGCCGTTGCGGTGGAGACGATTTGGTTGATTGGATCGGAGATGGCGTCGAGGAGGTAGACGGGTTTGAGGCCAAAGACCAGGCAGGCGACGGCGAGGGGGATGAGTGTCCAGATTTCGCGGCGGCTCAGATCGGTTGGAAGTTCTTCGTGGGCGTGGTGGTCTTTGGGCTCGCGGAGTGGGCCGAAGCAGATTTTGCCGACCATGATGAGGAGGTACATCGCGGCGATGACCATGCCTGTGCCTGCAAAGACACCGAACCATGGGCCCAGTGTGGTGCCCCAGGCGCCGGGTTCGCCGGCGGCGGTCCATGCGGCGTCGGACTGGAATGAGGCGATGAGGCAGAGGACTTCACTTGGGAAGCCGTTGAGGCCTGGGAGGCCGACGGATGCCATGGTGAAGAAGACCATGAAGAAGGTCCAGACGGGCATTTTGCTGGCGAGGCCACCGATTTGTCGCATGTCTCTGGTGTGGTAGCGTTCGTACATGAATCCGATCATGAGGAAGAGGCCGCCGGTGGAGAGGCCGTGGGAGAGCATGTAGAGGACGGAGCCGGACAAGCCGGAGACATTGAGGGCGGCGAGGCCGAGGACACAGAATCCGAGGTGAGAGACTGAGGAATAGGCGACGAGTTTCTTGATGTCGTCCTGCACCCAGCAGATAAGACCGGCGTAGATGATGCCGATGACGGAGAGGACGCCGAGGACTGGGGCGTATTCCATGAATGCTGCGGGGGTGATGGGGATGGCGAAGCGGAGGATGCCATAGGTCCCGAGTTTGAGAAGGACACCTGCGAGGATGACGGAGCCGGCGGTGGGTGCTTCGGTGTGGGCGAGGGGGAGCCAGGTGTGGAAGGGGAACAGTGGAACTTTGACGGCGAAGCCGGCGAGCATGGCCAGGAGGACCCATGCTTGGTGTTCGATGGGCATTCGTGGTGCGATGGCCGTGAGGGTGGCGATGTCGAGAGTCCAGGTGCCGGTTTGTTGGGCGACGAAGTAGACGACATAGATGAGTCCGGCGAGGGTCATCATGGAGCCGGTGAAGGTGTAGAGGAAGAACTTGGTGGACGCGGCGACTCTGTTTGTTGAGCCATAGCAGCGGATGAGGATGAACATCGGCAGGAGCGTGAACTCAAAGCAGATGTAGAAGAGCATGAGGTCGCGGGCGGCGAAGACGCCGACCATGGCGGCTTGGAGGATCAGGAGCCAGGCGTAGTATTTTCTGCGGTCGTCTTTGATGGCGGTCTTGGATGCGGCGATGACGATTGGGCCGAGCAATACCGTGAGGATGATGAGCAACAGGGAGATGGCGTCGGTGCCTATGGAGAGTTTAATTCCAAGATCGGGAATCCAGTTGACGCTTGCGGCGCCTTGGTGGACGGCGCCCATCGAGAAATCGAACTGCCAGAGCATCATGGCGCCGGGGATGAGGGTGACGAGCATGGTGCGCAGGGATGAGCCATAGGCGCGGTCTTCGGTGCCAAAGGCGACCATGAGGGCGCCGATGAGTGGGACGGCGATCAGGAGGAGGGTCCAGACGGGGCTCATGAGACGCCTCCTTGCATGACTATGACAAAGACGACAAGGAGGAGGATGGTGAGGCCTCCGGCCATACTGACGGCGTAGCCCTGGAGGATGCCGGATTGGCTTGGGCGGATGATCCATGCGAAGATGCGGGGGAGGTAGCCGAAGAGGTTGACGATGCCGTCGACGAGAAGTTTGTCGATCCAGTGGAAGATGTGGGAGATGATTCTTAGGGGAGTGACGAAGATCATGGCGTAGAACTCATCAACATACCATTTGTTCTCGGCCATCTTGGGGATGGGGCCGAAGCGTTTGGCGATGGGGTCCATCTTGCACTCTGCGGCGTTGGTTCTGCCGAAGAGGTGGAGGAACCATGCGAGTGCGATGCCGACGATGCCGACGACGGCGGAGATGTAGTACATCATTTTGTGCGGGTCGCCACCGATGATTGGAACTTCGAGTGCTTTGTCGATGGTGCCTCGTGGGCCTACCCCGGCGTTTGGATCGTTTGATTCTTGGGCGGCGTGGATGGCGTGCTTTGAATAGGGGGAGTCGTAGGACGCTGTTGAGGACATGACCATTGTTTGGGCGTAGTGCTTGGTGTGGGCTTCTTTGTTGCCTCCGACGAAGTACAAACCGGACGCGGCGATGGAGAGGACCGAGAGGGTGATGAGTACGGAATTGACGGCCCAGCCGGGCGCGTGGGGATGGAACCCCCCAACCCCCCCACCATCATGTCCGTCATCGTGACCGTCATCATCATGGTGTTCATCACCGGGGTGGTATTCGACGGGTCCCATGAAGACGCGGAAGAAGACGCGGAAGGTGTAGTAGGCGGTGAGGCCTGCGGTGAAGAGGAGTATCCATCCGATCATCGAGGTGCCTGGGGTGACGAAGGCCTCGGCGATGATGGTGTCCTTCGAGAAGTATCCTGCGGTGAAGGGGACGCCTGCCAGGTTGATGCAGCCGATGAGCATGCCGATGGTGACGATGCCCCAGCCCTTGACATTTTTGAGTCCTGAGAGTTTTCGGAGGTCGAGTTGGCCGGCGAAGCCGTGCATGACGGCGCCGCAGCAGAGGAAGAGGAGTGCTTTGAAGAAGGCGTGGGTGAGGACATGGTACACGCCGCCGGTTGGGGTGAGGACGCCGAGCCCGGCGAACATGTATCCGAGTTGGGAGACTGTGGAGTAGGCCATGATTCGTTTGATGTCGAACTGGGCCATGGCGATGGTGGCGGCGAGCAGCGCGGTGATGGTGCCGACCCAGGCGACGATGGGGAGGGCGAACTCGCTGGTGAGGAAGAGGGGGTAGGTTCTGGCGATGAGGTAGACGCCTGCGGTGACCATGGTGGCGGCGTGGATGAGGGCCGAGACTGGGGTGGGGCCTTCCATGGCGTCGGGGAGCCAGACATAGAGGGGGAACTGTGCGGATTTACCAAAGGCGCCGATCATGAAGAGGATGGGAATCCACTGGGCGATGGCGGGGATGGCTTCGAAGTTGCCGGTCTTGGCGGCTTCGATGTAGCCCAGGAGGGTTGGGTCGTTGAAGAGGACAGCGTATTCGAGGGTGCCGAAGTGGACGAAGGTGAGGTAGATGCCCAGAGCAAGGCCGAGGTCGCCGATGCGGTTGACGATGAACGCTTTTTTGGCGGCGGCGACGGCTTCTGGTTTTTTGTAGAAGTATCCGATGAGGAGGTAGGAGCAGAGCCCGACGCCTTCCCAGCCGAGGTAGAGCATGAGGAGGTTGTCGCCCATGACCAGGCAGGCCATGGAGAAGACGAATAAACCAAACGCGCCGAAGAAGCGGCAGTAGCTGGTGCCGACATCGTGGGACATGTATTCAGAGGCGTAGAGAGCAATCAATGTTGCTAGACCTGTGACGAAGAGCATCCAGTAGATGGTGAGGGTGTCTATGTAGAAGGAGAAGTTGGCGATCATTGCCTTGTCGCCGAAGTACACCTGTATCCAGTCGAATGCGTGGACGGTGTAGGGGGTGCCGTCGAAACTCAGGTACATGGCGACGGTGGCGAGGAAGGCGATGCCTGCGCCGGCGACGGTGGTCCATGCTGGGAGTTTGGTTTTGTTTCCGATGATGGCGTAGAGGCCACAGAGGAGGGAGGTGAGCATCGGGAGGCCGATGATCAGGAGGATCCACTTGGGGCCTGTGCCGATTTCTGTGGGCGTTTGGGACAGAACCGAGGCGGTTGTGTCGGGTGCCATCGCGAGGATGGTGGAAATTTGATTGGTCAAGAGCGTTGTGTTGATCACCCGTGGAGTTCCTTCCAGGCTTGTGCCGAGAGGGTTTCTTTATGCCGGAAGAGGAGTACGACGAGTGCGAGTGCCATTGCCGCTTCTGCGGCGGCGACACAGAGGACGAAGATGACAAAGGTTTGGCCATCGGCGGCCAAGTGATGACGACCAAAGGCGATGAGCGCGAGCCCGGCGCCTTGGAACATGAGTTCGGTGCAAAGGAACATGACGATCATGTTTTTGCGGGTGAGGAAGCCGATGAGCCCCATGACGAACATGGCGGCCGAGACAAAGAGGTAGTGGGCCATGGTGATGGCGGGGAGGGCTTCGGGGAAGGCCATTTGTGCGAGTGTGATTTCCATTACGCTTTACCTGCTTCGACTGTTGGGTTCATGGATTCACCGAGTTTTTTCGCTTGGGCGGCTTTGAGGTCGTCTTCGAGTTCGATGTGTTTGCGGGCAAGGACGACTGCACCGAGCATGGCCATCAGGAGGATGATGCCTGCGATTTCGATGGTCATGGGATGATCGTTCATGAGGTTGTAGCCGAGACGATCAAGGTTGCCGGCTATCAGTTTGTCTGGCCATTGGTCTGGGCCGACGGTGCGAATGGTGCCGAGGTCTGTATTTTCGATGGTGATGGTGCGGTTTGCGATGTCCAGGGCGGCGGTGCCGTCGTCGTTGCGGACGACGCGTTCGTGATCTTGGAGGACGCCTGCGCGATCGAGGATGCGGTCGACCTTGCGGGGGAGATTGATGAGTACGGAGTCTTGGGCGAGTTGTTGCTGTGCGGTGGTTGGTTGTGGGAGATCGCCGATGCCTCGGAACATGGCGGTGGTGAGGATGGCCAGGAGTACGAAGCCGATGACACATGCGAGGATTGGTTCGCGTGCGACGGCGTCGGTTTCGTCGATGAGTTGCTCGGATGCTGAGGATGGTGCTTGGGTGGCGAGCATGATGACGAAGAGGTAGGTGATGAGGATTGCGCCGGCGTAGATGATGACCAGGGCGAAGGCCATGAACTCGGCGGAGAGGAGGAGGTACATGCCACAGGAGGCGATGATGGTGAGGATGAAGTAGAGGGCGGAGTAGACTGGGCGAGGGTGGGTGATCATTCGGGCCGAGGCACCGAGTGCGAGGATGGCGAAGGGGTAGAAGAAGAAGTTTGGGAGTGGTTGTCCTGATTCGGTTGCGCTGAGTCCGAGGACGAGGACGGCGAGTCCGATTGAGCCGGCGAGGAGGAGGCCTCCTGTGATTTCGAAGATTTTGTTTCTGCGTGGGAGGGCTAGGGCTAGGCCTATTGCTCCGAGGACGCAGATGAGGTAGAGAGCGATCGGGCTGATGATGGTGTCCACCGCGTTGTCCTCGGGTCGTTGGTGCCGGTTTTGGAACTCTTGCCACGAGGCCGAGGGGGTATCTTCCGGTTCAGACAACCCATCGCAGATACACGCCACGACGGGCGCGAGATCATTGACCCTCAGGATAGTTCAACAGGCGGCTTTCTTCAACTCCCAGAGGGTGTTGAAGGTGTCTTTGATAGGTTTGTTGTTGGTGGGGACATTCGAGCGTTTCCTTTGCAATGGTTTTTACTTTGGGGGATCTGCGTCCATAGGATCGTGCTATGGCACAAATGCAAACAATGATGCAGGCGACACAACAAGATCGCAAGGTTCACATCCCCAACCTCCTGACGATGGGGAGGGTCGGGCTTGCAATGGTGTTTGTTGGGCTCCTTTCGAGTGTTTCGGCACCTGTGATGAACGCAGAAACGGCACTGAGTGATCGGATCGGGCAGTTATCGTCGGGATCGACGACGATCCTGATTATCGCGACGGCGGTGTTCATCATTGCGGCGTTGACGGACGCTTTAGACGGGCATTTGGCTCGTAAATGGAAGGCCGAGACGAAGTTTGGGCGGATTATGGATCCGTTTGCCGACAAGCTTTTGATTCTTGGCGGGTTTGTGATGCTGGCGGGGCCGAACTTTGTAAGCCCTTTGATTTCAGGCGGTTCGATGCAACTCTCGGCGGTGGCTGGGTGGATGGTTGTGGCGATGATTGCGCGGGAGTTGCTGGTCACTTCGATTCGGGGGATGTATGAGAGTGAGGGGGTTGATTTTTCGGCGGGGTCGATGGGCAAGGCGAAGATGGTTTTGCAGTCGATTACGATCCCGATTATTTTGTTGGTGATTGCTTTTGGATCGCCTGGGCCTGAGAGTGGGGAGCGGACGATTATTGTGTTGTTGGTGTGGGCGACTGTTGTGGTGACGCTGGTGTCGGGGCTGCCTTATGTTGGTAAGGCGTTGCAACACACGATTGATGAGAATGCGAAGATGATGGAGATCATGCGGGGGAAAAAGGCCGGGAAGTCTACGAAATCGGCGGGTGTTCCTGGTGCCAAGAATCGGCCGAAGTCCAATAAGGGCGGCCAGAGTAAAAAGCGTCGATAGGGATTTGCATGAACACAATATCACCAACGGCTGAAGGACTGCTGACCACATTTGGGCTGGGGCATTGGAAACCCGCATCAGGAACTTGGGGGTCGATGCCTCCGGTGATTGTGGCGGGTGTGGTGACGGCGGCGGGGATTACAAACCCGGCGGTGCGTGGGATTTATGATGTCTTGATGGTGCTGATCTTTGTGATTTTCAGCGCGGCGTGTGTGCTTTGGGGGACCGATGCTGAGGCGCGGTGGAAGAAGGATCCGGGGCAGGTGGTGGCCGATGAGACGGCGGGGCAGTGTGTGACGCTGCTTATGATCCCGACGGCGATGTTGGGGACTCCGTTATCCGCGTTTTTGACGCTTTTGGGTGCTTTTTTGTTGTTTCGGGCGTTTGATATTTTGAAGCCTTGGCCTGCGGGGGCGATGCAGAATATTCGGGGGGGTTGGGGCATTTTATTGGATGACTGGGTTGCTGGATTTATGGCGGGGGTGGTGATCTGGATTGTTCATATTTGGTTGTGAGCCGATGGCTTTTGATTGCTTCATTCCTTTGGGTAGAATATACTTATGCGCGCACTGTCGCTGAAACTGAAGACGCCGGGTGGGCTGGTTAGTCTTGAGAGTAATTTGATGTTGGCCCCGATTGCTGGCTGGTGTGAACTCGCTTGGCGGGTATCGGTGCGCCAGCTCAATACCAAACATGTTGGGCTGGGATTGGCGTGTACGGATTTGCTTAATCCGCAGGGGCTTGTTGGCGGTCGCGATGCGGCGCGGGATTTGGCAAGAACCAATGATTTGGATCAGCCGATTGGGATGCAGTTGTATGGGGCTGATCCGAAGATTTTGGCTGAGGGCGCGCGGTGGTGCGCCGAGCATGGGGCCAGTGTGGTGGACATCAATATGGGGTGTCCGGTTGATAAGGTGTGCAAGCGGATGGGGGGGTCGAAGTTGATGTGTGACTTGCCTCGGACCTTTGAAATTTTTGAAGCGGTGCGCGAGGCGTTGCCTGACTCGATCCCGCTGAGTGCCAAGATGCGGCTTGGGTGGGATGATGAGGCGCGTAAAGCTGGGGTCGCGTGTGATCTTGCGGTGGGTTTATGCGCACGCGGGGCGGCGTGCATTACGGTGCATGGCCGAACGACGGAACAGAAGTTTAAGGGGTCGTGTGATCATGACGGGATCAAGCGGGTGGTTGATGCGGTGCGCGAGGCGACGGGTGTGTATGACGGGACTGCTGATATTGGGGGTGACGGGGGGGTGCCTGTGCTTGGCAATGGTGATATTAAATCGGCGATGGATGTCATTGTGATGCGGCGCAATACGGGGTGCGCGGGTGTGATGATCGGGCGGGGGGCGTTTGGGAACCCGTGGATATTCGGACAAGCGTGGGGACTGCAACAACGGATTGATTCGATGGGGATTGATTGGTTTGATGATGAGGGGATCGCGGGGATTGATGTTTCTGATCTTGAGCCGAGCGATGATGAACGGCTGGACTTTGTGCGGGATTATTTTGAACGCATGATCGAGTACCGGGATGTGAAACACGCGATGCATGTGATTGGGATGAAGATCAGTTGGCTTGGACGGACGATCAATGGGGGGCACTGCCGGGGGTTGAAGGAGGGGGTTCGTGTTGCCAAGACGCCTGAGGAGGTGCTGAGGGCGATTGAGGATTGGCGGGTGATCAGTCATGCAGCGGCTGAGGAGATTGGGTGATGTTTGCACTGTTGGTCGCGTATGTACAGGGGCGGGGCGGGGTCTTGGATGACCGGGGGGTTGTGATTGATACGGAGATACACGGGGAGCGGGATGCTGAAGAGGGTATTGAAGAGGCGGATAAAACGGATGGTCCTCGGAAGAGTTTCTTGCGGACATCGTGGGATGTCCTTTTCTTTGGGGGGAAGTTGATCCTTCGGCTGGTTGTGACACTCTGGTTTCTGAGTATTGCTTGGGATGTTGGGGGTTGGGTCGGGCACAACTATTTGGGCGTTTCAGGAGTGTTTGGGAACATTGCGGGTGTGGTTGCGTGCCTGACTGCGTTGATCGTGCTGACACTGCTTGGGAATCGGTTGACCAACGCACGGAGAGATGTTCGGGCCCAGAAGGGGAAGCAGAATCTGGAAGACCTTCACGGGATTTTTTATTCGGTGGACCAGGAGTGTTTGTGCGGGGCGTGTGGGTTTTCGATCGAAGAGTTTGAGCCTGAGGAGGATGGGTGTGTCCGATGCCCTGAGTGCGGGGCGGCGTGGAACCATGCGTACTGGGAGAATTTTTTGCGTGTTGAACGGGCGGGGTTGCTCAAAGACCTCAAGAAAAGATGCAGGAAGCGTTCGTGTTTGTTTGATGGGCGTGGGCAGATGATGCAGGTATTGACACTGCAGTCTGAGGAATCGCGGGTCGAGGAAATCCGGAAGCGTCCAACACGGTTGGCGTTGTGGGACGGGTTTCTTTTGCTTCTTATCCTGCTGATACTCATCGCGGGGATTGCTGTTTCGATTGGTTTGGCGATGAGCTTTCATCAGACACTCGGCGGGAATATTGCACTGGCTGTTGCGGTTTTATTTTTGGTACTGATCGCCTTCATGGCGGTGATTGTCACGCAGGATGGAATTTGGAAACGACGGCTGCAACGGTTTGTTCGGGACCGGATTGATGATCGGATGTGTCCTTCGTGTGAAGAGCCGCTCGAAAATGAGCCTCATCCGGTGGATGGGGCGTTGGTGTGCGGGGGGTGTGGTTTGGCGTGGGATCCGGCGACTGGATCGCGTCGGCATCATTCGAAGAAGCGGGTGCCTGATGAGAAGTACAAGCAAGACCCTGTTTTCTCGAAATTTACTGAGTAAATAAACCGTGCGAGCTGCGGGTTTGGTACTTGAATGCCTGGTATTTTTCTGGTAGTCTGTAGCGGATTGGACCCGTACTAACACTGGATACCAGCGAGGATTGACAATGAACTTACTGAATTTGTTTACGGCCGGGATTATCGGAATTGGGATGTGCTCGTCGGCTCAGGGGGTGTTGATTGAGATTTCGTTTTCGGTGACTGGGAGTGGGTTTGGGGATGGGGGGGTGGCTGATGGGGTGTTGGTGTTTGATACGGACAAGGCACCGGACTTTGTGATTGGGGGTTCGCCGGTGTTTTTGCCTGAGTCTGGGGCGTTCTATACGGGGACGGGCAAGGCGCAGCTTGGGACGCCGTTTCATGATGATCCTGGGTTTGCGTTTGATCCTACGAATCTTGCGTTTTCGGGTCTGAGCTATTTCCCGGACAGCGATCAATACTCGCTGACGATCGCCAATGCGTCTTCGGATGTTTTTTTTGTAGTCGATTCGCCTGCGGGTGGGTTCTCTGCTGGGATGACTTCGCTGCCTGACACTCCTGCGGAGTATGCGTTTGCAGGTGGGGCGGGGGACTCTGTGACGGGGACAATCACTGTGTCGATGACCGGGGCGTCTTCGCATGCATCGTGGTCGCCTTCGGCTGGGTACAGCGGGCGGGTTTGGTACAATGTTCGGGTGATTGAGCCGGAGGTTGTGGGGTGTTCTCCTGCGGATATGAACGCTGACGGGCAGCTTGATTTCTTTGATATTTCGTTGTTTTTGACGATCTTTGGGCTTGGTTGCCCTTGATTGGATGATCGACTGTTTTTTGGAACCTTTTTTGTCGATGTACGGATCTAGATGCAGAGGGTACATTCGTACTACTGGTTGTTCTGACTCAACACTTTGCTCAACTGCTTTAGGAGCGTTTTTATGCGATATGCACTCTCATGTACTGCACTTTTTACTATTGCAACTGGCACATGTCTGGCGGCGGGGCCGGTGTCTGTTCAGGATGCGCGTGATGAGGAGTTGGTCTCGGTGCATGGGTGCTTTGGTGATGAGAACGGGAACTTGTCTGGGGGGATTTTCCAGGTGCCTATGGATGGTGAGGTGATTGAGTTTCTTGAGGCGATGGACCGAGCCAGTGCGGGGGCATTGGACAATCGTTTGGATCTTGTGATTGTGGGGGATGGGTACACGGCTGGGGAGATGGGGCAGTTTCATGTGGATGCCGATGGGATTGTGAATTCGCTGTATCAGTATGAGCCGTTTACGAGTTATCAATCGTACTTTCGGGTGACCAAGGTGGAGGTGGTTTCCAATGAGTCGGGTGTTGATAATGATCCTTCGCCGGGGATCTTTAGGGACACGGCTTTGGATATGTTGTATTGGTGTTCAAATATTGAGCGGCTGTTGTGTATCAATGTGGGCAAGGCGTATACGGCTGCGGCGGCGGCACCGGATATTGATCAGATCATTGCGATTTCAAACTCAAGTAAATATGGTGGCGCGGGGTATTCGAGCAACAATCTTGGAACCGCTGCTGGGCAGAACTCTGCGGCGGCGGATGTTGCGATTCATGAACTTGGGCATTCGCTGGGGGATCTTGCGGATGAATATACTTATGGCGGGCCGGTGACTTATACGGGGGGGGAGTTGGTGCCTGTGAATGTGTCTATTTATGACCAGAGCGAGCAGGTTGCTTTGAGCCGGAAGTGGTACAACTGGATGGGGGCCTCGACCAGCGGCTTTGACAATCCGATTGGTGCATATGAAGGCGGGAATTATTCACAGCTTGGTGTGTACCGTCCATCGAGCAATTCGATGATGCGTGCGCTTGGGCGGCCGTTTAATCTGGTGAACGCCGAGAAGTTGCTCAAGGAGATTTATCGCGAGGTGAGTCCGATTGATGACGGGACGGCTGATGGGACTGAACTTGGGCGCGATGATTCGGCGTGGATTGTTCCGATGCGGCCTTTGAATCATGATCTGACGGTGCTGTGGTATCTTGATGGGGTTCTTCGGGCGGATTTGATTGGTGATGAAACTGTTGATATTGCGTCACTTGGGCTCGATGACCAAGAACATGAGCTTCGGGTGGTTGTGGTTGATGGGATCAACTGGGTCCGCAATGAGGCGATGCGGGATCAGTTCATGACCAAGGAGCGGGTGTACACGATCCCTTCGATCGTGTGCAGCGCGGATATCAATGGGGATGGGGTTCTTGATTTCTTTGACATCTCGGCCTTCTTGACGCTGTTTAGTGCGGGGGATCTGGCGGCTGATTTCAGCGGGGACGGGACGCTTGATTTCTTTGATATTTCGATGTTCTTGGGCACTTATGCTGCGGGATGTCCATAGAGGGCCGGGATCAGGTTTATCTGGGCTATGGACAGCTATGGGCCTTTGGCCATTTGGGCGACAAAACTGTGTTTTCGGACGCGATGGCGTGCAATATCCGGGCTCGGCCAGCGTTGGTCTGGTAGATGGAACAGGATGGTTGGTTTGTCTGTGTGGACTGACCGATGTATCTGGTTCCTGCAATAGCGGTTTTTTGAGTGCTGATATCTGTTTTTTGGGTCTTTGAGCTAAGACCATGTGCAATGGGTGACTGACCTAGAGTCCTGCCACCTGTTTATAGAACACGATTTTATAGAACACGACTTTGAGAATACGACACGGATGAGAGGATCCATAACTATGAACTACACGACACGACGCCTGTGCACTGTTTCTGTCTCGATGCTGGGCTCAATGCTGGGATTGGTTGCGTTTGCAACCAATGCCCAGACGAGTGAACCCGCGGCCAAGGAAAAAACCAAAGCCACGCAACCCGCTGTCCAGCCTGGGCATGAGGGGCACAATCATGGTGTTGGGGGGGTTGGGGCGGCTGGGGGGGCTGGAGGTGTGGTGCCCTCGTCGGTTCGTCCTATTCAGACTCAGGCCGGGCACGGTGCTGCCCAGCCGGTTGCTGGCCCTTCGGCCAAGTCGATCCTGTTATTCAAGGAAACGACCGTGAGCACGGGTCACATTCTGGATACCGAATCGGTTCCTGTAAAGTTTGAGTTTAAGAACACGGGTTCTGAGGACCTTGAGATTCAGTTGATTAAGCCTTCTTGTGGCTGCACTGTTCCTGATATGGAGCAAACGGTGTACAAGCCGGGCGAGTCTGGGACTATGGTAGTGACTTTTGATCCGTCTGGGAAGAAGGGCGCGCTCTCTCGTCAGATCACGATCTATACCAACTCTGAAACAAAGCCTGTCCATACGATCAATCTTCACTCGTTTGTCAAGCCTGTGATTTTGACTGAGCCTCGGATTCTTGCGTTTGATCTGACCCGGAAGGGGCACAGTGCAACCAAGGAGTTCAAAATATTTGGCCGGTTCGAGGGGTTCAAGGTCGCCCGAGCGACGACCCAGGATTCTGATACCTTTAGCGTTGAGATCATTGACGGCGGGAAGGTTGAAAAAGATGGCGAGGATATGTGGCTTCAGATTATTCGCGTCTCGATTCTTGAAAGTGCCAAGCCCAACAGCCACCGCACCGAGATCACGGTTCGGACAAACGAAGAGCATAAGAAGATTTTCTCGCTGGCAGTTGTCGGGCGAGTGATCGGTGATCTTGAGTTGTCCCCTGTGCGAATGACGATGGGGCGACTTGTCGTTGGTGATGAGTTTGAACGCCAGGTGACGCTGCGATCTAACTCGGGCAATGCTTTTGAGATCACATCAGTCAATTCGGTTAATGTGGTTCTTGATGCGACTTATTCGGCTGAGCCTGTTGATGCTGAGAAGCGTGACGAGTGGACTATCACGGTCAAGGGGACTGTTGTGCATCCTGCCCAGCGGTTTAATGCCCAGATGAGTGTGGTGACTGATGTGGCCGACGAAGAGATGGTGACGGTGCAGATGTACGGTCAGTTGCAGCCTAAAAAGAGTACGCCTTGATCTGGATTGGCTTGGCTTTTTGACTTGAGGATTATTGCGTATGAAAACTCTACAGCAGGTGCTTGCGATTGTTGGCGGTGCGTTTTTGATCGGGACGGTTCAGGCGATGATCTTTGGGCCTGTGACGCTTGGGCCGGCCAATCTTACAATCGGGACGCAGAACTCCAAGGGCGACCCCACTAGGGGGGGAAAGATCGTAGAGACCACTCCTGCCGAACCGGCTGATGAACCGGCTGACGAACAGATTGATGAGCAGATTGATGAGCCGGTCGTCAATCCGCTTGATGGAGTGCCTGTGGCTTCATATACAGGAGCGGCGGCCGACTCCTTGCTTGATGCACCCGTGCCTGAAGGTTCGCTAACCCTTCGAGAAGCCAAGGAACTGTGGGATTTGGGCGTCTACTTTATTGATGCCAGGCATGAATATGAGTTTGATGCTGGACATATCAAATACGCGGCGTTCCTCGAATCAAAGTTGTTTGATACTGATATTGAGCGGGCCAATGCGGTGATGGACTCGATCCCGATGGACGGGACGATTGTGTTGTATTGCGTTGGCGGTGAATGCGA
>JAESRA010000050.1 GCA_016764895.1 Phycisphaerales bacterium
CCAACCCCCCCGCACCCACGCCACCACTCACCATCCCCGCAACCCAAACACACACCACCCCAACAACCCCAATCACCAGCCCCATCAAATCATCAACATGGGACCCACCATCATCCTTCCGATTCATGGCGACTCCGCAAGCAACCCAAGCAACCCACGCTCAGCAATTTCATACCGTCCATAAGCCTGCTCAACAACCGACGCCAACCGCAACAATTCAACAGCAAACTCATCCCCGCTCACCTCGCCGCCCCCAGACATCCGCACCGCCGTATCAAGCGACTCGCTGGCAAACCTCAAATCCGCCACCGCCCCCGCATAAGTCCTCGCCGCCTCATACATCGGCTCGCGTCGCAAATCCTTCTTGCTCGGCTTATTGAGCAACCGCCAAGGCTGCGACCGAATCTCCTCAAGAAATAACTTCCCCTGCAAACTCAACTGCCGAGCATTCACCAGCGTCGCAGAAATCGTCGTCCGATTCTCAGCTACCAAACCCTGAACCTCACCAAGCGTCTCCTTGGCCGAACCAAGGGCAAGGGCACCATCAGCCAACAACTCATTGGCCCTATCAATCGTCTCAAACCGGATCCGCTCAGTAGACTGCTCAACATTATCCAGAATCCGCCCAACCTTATCACGGTTCTCATCAACCGTTCCGCGTACAGAAGCCAAAGCCCCCTTCGCATCTTCAATCACCGGACCAATCTGCTCAGACACATCCTTCACATTCCCCACCACAACATCAATCTTCTCCCCCCAACCATCATCCCCATTGAGCTTCTCAGAAAACTCTCGAACATTGGCCATCGTCGTCGTCCCATCATCGACACCTTCATAAAAGTCCGGCTCCAACTTCTCGGTCATCCGCCGAACACTCGCCGAAGTCTCTTTGACATTCTCGGCCGTCTCATCAACCTTAGCCGTCCATTCGGGGAACTTGGTAATCACATCCTTGATCTTCTTCGCTTCTTCAGCACCCAGCCCCATCTGCGTCAATATCGACGGCGCAAACCGTCCCATCAGAATCTCACCCTCATCAAGCACCCCCCCCGCATCAGTCGCATACACCACCCGGTCACCATCAGCAGCAACCGCCCCAGTCCCCGCCGAAGCAATATTGATCCGAGAAATCCCCCCCAATATCGGAGGCGACAAATCCGCAATCGCATCTTCAAACAACACCAACCCAGGATCAAGAGCAATCTCCACATCCATCGCATCAGGCACACGCACCCCCAATGCCGAATCCTCTTTATAATGCATCCCCACCGAAACCACACTCCCCACAGTCAACCCCGCAAAAGTCACCTCCGCACCCGCCTCAAGCCCCATCACCCCCACATCAGTCGGAAACCGTACCACATACGATTTCTTCTCACCAAACTTCCCAGCAAGATCACCCAATATAAACGAAATCGCAACCGCAAGAAAGACCCCGCCAATCACAAAGCTCCCCGCCAGTACATTATTCTGATTCACCGCACGCATGCTCATAGCCAATACCCTCCGACACACCAGCAACCCAAACAAGGCAACCGATCAATATCATACAACATTCAGCCCCGCGTCGGCTCCACACTCGGCGTCCGCGTCACCCGATCCATCGTCATTCCAAACAAATCCTCTGAATACCCCTGCTCATCACGCCGAGCCGTCAAAGGCCCATCAGGAGACCCCCGCAAAAACTGACGCACAAGCCGCCGATCCTCATCCATCCCCTTGGCCTGCTCATCATCAAGATCACGCAAATGCTCAAACCAGCTCCGCTCATCAACACACAGCATCCGCCCCTGATCCAGCATCGCCATTCGATCAGCAATCGTAAAAGCCGAATCCATCTCATGAGTCACCACCACACTCGTCACCCCGAGTTGCTTCGACAGCGCCATCATCAACTGATCAATCTGCGCGCTCGTCACCGGATCAAGCCCCGCACTGGGCTCATCATAAAACAAAATCTTCGGATCAAGCGCAAGAGCCCGCGCAAGCCCGGCCCGCTTCTTCATCCCACCAGAAATCTGAGCCGGAAACTTATCAGCATGCTCCCGCAACCCAACAAGCTCAAGCTTGATCTTCACCTGAATATCAATAATCTCCTGATCCAGCTCCGTGTGCTCACGCAAAGGCAACGCCACATTCTCCGCCAGCGTCATCGAATTAAACAACGCCCCGCTCTGAAACAGAATCCCAAACTTCTTACGCACCTCATTGAGTTCCTCCTCATCGAGCCCGCAAATATCTTGCCCAAAAAGTTCGATCGAACCCCCATCAACCTCGTGCGTCCCGATCATGCAACGCAAAAGCGTCGATTTACCAGACCCAGACCCCCCCATCACCACCATCGTCTCCCCCGGATACACATCAAGATCAATACTCTCAAGCACCGTCACCCCATCAAACTTCTTCACAACACCCCGGCAACGAACCACCGGCTCAACACCCCCACGACCACCCCCACGGCCACCCCCACGGCCACCCCCGCCAGCCGAATCGCACCCAAGTTTCCCGTCCGAATCATCCAATCAAAGCCCCTTTATTCAAAATCGACTCAATCAGAACCATCGGCTCAAAGCACCCACAACATCAAGGCCCATCAACCGAATCATCACCAGCACCATCGCCATCACCCGGAAGATCAGAATCAGTACCCGATTCAGGAACAACAACAGGCAGAGACTTCACAATCCCCGCCGGCAGCGAAACCGAGTTCCCAAACTCATCAAACACCACAATCTCAGTAGCGACCGGAGCCCCACTATTGGCCTGGTTCTGATCAAAGAAAATCAGCACAAGCCCCTTCCCTTGATCAAACTCCATTGGAATCGGAATCATATTACTCTTCCCCGAGAACTGAGAAATCGATCCGCCAAACTCCATCACATCCCTAACCCAATCGACCAAACCCTTCGGCGTAGAAACCACCGACCCAAGCATCGCCTGATACCCCTCCCGGAACGCAATCATCTCTTCATCGCTCGCATCAGCCGCAGGCGAACCCAACCCCGCTCGAGCCGCATCAAAATCATCCGACTCAATATCTCCCAACACCCCAAACATCGGCTGGACGACCGCCGTATCCATCTGCCTGACCCCAAACACTCCCGCACCAACTATGCCCCCCCACAACGCAAGCGTCAGCAATCCAATCAACAACCCCGCAATCGCAAAGCCCATCCCCCCAAGCCGACCCTTGGCCCGCGAAATCCCCACAATCCCAAAAATCGACAGAAAAACCCCAGGAATCGCAGTGATCCCGCCACAACACCCTATACAACTCAACACCAACCCCAAAATCGCGGCGATACTCGTCCGCTCAGGCTCATTATACATCGTGATATGTTCGGTCCCATCAAACTGTTGCATCTGTGTCATACCCCAACCCTATCCGACTTGCCCCCCAAAGTAAAGATCACGCCAATCGGCGTGATCTTTACCTTGGAAAGGTCTTCACTTGGAAACACCTTCACTTTGGGGGGGCTTCACTTTGGAAGGGTCTTCACTTTAAAGAAACTTCACTTTGGAAGTCTTCACTTTTTTTTTTGGGGGGGGTATTTGGTGCCGGTTAGTTATTTGGTGCCGGTTAGTAGGTCGTCGAATGATTCGAACAGGTCGATGTTGGTGAATGCGTCGTTGTCATCTGTGATTCGGGCATCATTCTGCGAAATGTAGTTATTCCCGAAGTCCAAGCTGAATCCGCCCAAGGTATTCCCACTTGATGCCCACCCATCACTTGTATTGCTCAGGAAAATCCCATCACTCCCGGCAGACTGCACCATAAACCGTCCCCGAGGCGTCGATGGAAACACCTGTGTGAATTCCGCATCGCCCAGCCCATCGACCGACGGATCAAGCAAAAACGACGAAGGCGATGCCAGCACCGTTGCCAAAGTTCTGATGCGATCAATATCATTCACACCGCCACCAATCACGCTCGTCGAGCCACCATTGGGATCGCCCGCCATATTGACGCCTCCCCCACCAAACTCCGTCGCCTCTAAAAACGCAGCATTCGACACCAAATAAAACCACGCCGGCCCAGCGTCACTGTCTTCACCACCAGACCCATCACTGTTCACCCGCACAAACTGACGGTACACACCATCACCGGCCGCACCAGGGCTCACCAAAATCGACCCACGCGCCGACTGATCCTGCGACCACGCCAGCATCGGATTCCCCCACGCATCAACCAGATCAGGCATCAAAACCTGCCCCACCGACAACGATTCAATCCCATCACTCAACGCCTCGCCCCCAGGCCTGCCCGCCTGCCCGTCATCCCCATGAGCCGCCGCAACAAACGACTTGGCATCAGGTGTGTAATACGCACCCGTCGAACCAATCAAATTAATATTCACAATCACCCGATCTTCCATTTCCTCCGAAGGCCCGATCTCAATGATCCCCTCCTCAGGATTCACATCAGGAGCATTCTCATCATCAGCCCGCGCAAGCACCGCCGCAGACCCACCCAGATCAAGCATCGCGTTTTCCATCGCCGACATCCCCACATCCAAATTATTTGAATGCCCCATCAACGCCTCAGAAAAATAACCAGGATTCCGCCCAGAATTATCATTCCCAAATCGCTGCGCAGCAGAGGTCAAATCCGCCATCATCGACTGCGTGCTTACCTTCATCGCGCTCTGCCGAGCCCCAGCAAGCGCAGGCAATAACAACGCAATCATCAACCCAATCACCCCAATCACCAGCAGCATTTCGACGAGACTAAACCCATCCCGCCGACCCTCGCCAACACCACGCACCACATTCATTCCACGATCGACCATACCCTGCACTCCAATATCTATATCCATACCAAAAAAGACCCGCCTACAAGCACCACAACCGCGCCGCTCGGCACAACAGCCAAACCACTCAACCACAGCGTATCCCCACTACTCTATACGCACCCAATCCCCAATTGGATGCCCCCCCAAAACCCCCAGACCGCCAATCCCTATATCACCACAACCAAAAACAGCACCACAAGCCCAATAACACCTAAAATCATCCAAACCGACAACGACTTCTCCCCCTCCACCACATACTCACCACACTCATGGCACACCGTCGCCTGGTCATACATCTGCGCCCCACACCGCTTGCATCGCATAAGTTCATCGCCAAACCGGTCCAAATCCGCCCCACTAGGCCCCTCCGGATCGAGCCCCTCTCCCAAATCCCAGTCAGCATCAACATTCATCAACATCACCTCCACTCATCAATCATCCATCATAACTCCTTATCCACCAACATCATTCAAGCACCCCCAAATAATCTCCGATACCCACCCCATGTCCATCTATAGCTCCTCATCCTTCAGCCTCTCATCCCTCTCCTTCGGGATCAGCAAACTCGGCCAGCACCAAGCCAACATCGCCCAATCCCTCGAACGACTCTCCACAGGCAAACAAATCAACCGCGCCAGCGACGACCCCTCAGGACTCATCGTCTCCACCAAACTCAAAGCCAGCCAACTCTCCCTCCAACGCCGCCTCACAAGCTTTGAACGCGAATCCTCCTACATGGGAGCCCAAGAAGGCGGCCTCTCAGTCCTCTCAGAACTCCTCATCGACCTCAACGCCCTAACCGTCTCATCAGCCAGCACCGCCACAACCACCCAACAAGAACAAGACGCCAACAAAGACAGCGCAAGCTCAATCATCAACGCCATCAACCAAATCACAAACTCAACAACCTTCCAAGGCTCAAACATCCTCAGCGGATTCGCCGCCGCAAACCTCGGCTCAATCATGGTCGAAACCACAAACCCCGAAACCGGCGATCCCCAAATGGTCCAAATGACCCTCGCCGATCTCCCACAACTCTTAGACACAAACCCCAAAGCCGCCCAAGACCTCGCCGAACAAGCCATCAGCAAAATCGCAGGCCGCCGCGGCGCCATCGGCAACCGCATCAGATCAATCGAATCCGAATCAAGAATCCTCCAATCCGAACTCACCAACACCACCGAAGTCCTCTCAGATATCCAAGACACCGACTTCGCCGTCGAATCCGCCAAACTCGTCCGCGCTCAAATCCTCGAACAAGCCACCACCCAATCCATGCTCATTCAACGCAAACAAGTCGAGTCCATGCTCGACCTCCTCACCAACTCTACAAATCAACTCTCAAGCACCCCACCAGTTTCCTTGCGCAGCTAGGTCATGTCTGATCCCTTGTGTATTCTTGGTAGAACGGGCTTCCAGCCCGTTTCTTGAGGGATCAACACAAAAGAAAACGGGCTGAAAACCCGTTCTACCAAACAAGAAAGAGCCGGGTGCCCCGCTGGTGGGCTTTGCCACCTGCGGGTCTTGGGCAATGGATGGGCAATGGCAGGTTCTACAAGTTGCCGGGTGCCCCGACCCGCCGCTTCGGCGCGTCGGGTCTTCAAATGGGCAATGGGCAATGGGCAATGGGCAATGGGCAATGGGCAATGGCGGATAATACAAGCCGCCGTGGCACAGGCGTCCCGCCTGTGATCTTCCCACCTCCCCCGCGCTTGCGGGGGAGGTAGCCGGGTGTTCGAGGCCGGAGGGGGTCTTTCTTATTCCCCTCTTGTTCCCCTCTTCATCTTCTCTTCCTCCCTCTCCCATTCTGATGGGAGAGGGCCGGGGTGAGGGCTCCCAGACTTCTCTTCTTCCCTTCCCACCCTCTCTTTTTTCATCTTCCCCATATTGCCTACTCCCATTGCCCCTCTTCCCCTACTCCCCGCCCCGCTTCATCCCAGGCGTCACCAATATCCGCGCCAAAACCTCACGCACAGAAACCCCCTCTTCATCACGCCCATGCCCAGGCACCCCCATCGCCTCAAGCACGCCATAGCCCATCCCAATATTGACCAGCACCCACGCCAGAACATCAGCACTAAACCGGGTATCCACCGATTTATTCTCCTGAGCCCGCACGATCTCTTTGGATATAAACGCATGGAGCGCCGTCATATGGTTCGACACCGCCGCATGAATCAACGGATCATCAATCTCAGAAACCGACTGGAGCATCACCCGATACCCAACCTGACCATCGCTCGACACCATCGGATTTTCCCCAAGCAATCGAGCCAATCGGATCGCCGGGCTCTCTGATTTACTCAGATCCGCCTCCCACTGTTCAAGCGTCTGTTTCCCCGTCCGCTCGATGAGCGCGACAAACAGGTCTCGCTTGCTCTTAAAGTGTCTATAGATAATCGGTTCAGTCACCCCCGCTTCTTTGGCGATCTGCGCCGTCGTCGCCCCCGCATATCCCTTGGCAGAGAATAACTGCGCCGCCACATCGAGCAACTGTTCACGCCTCTGTGCCGCCGGCAGTCGAGCCATCCGCATCACCTTCCTGATCGCCCTCATCAGGGCCCAGACCATCATCACCCGGAATCCGCACCGGATCAAACCCACCCGCATTCCACGGATGACACCGACATATCCGCCCCGCCGCCATCTTCGTCCCAGTCATCGGCCCGTAAAGCCGATACGCCTCAGCCGCATACCGAGAACAAGTCGGCTCAAACCGACACTGCCCACCAACAACAGGCGACAATACCACACGATAGACCCGAATCACCAAAAGAAACGGCATATTCCCCACCCGTCCCCACCAACCAATCTCAGACTCCACCCGCGAAGAAGCCGCCAACCCCATCGACACTACCATCGACTCCCCCTCTACTCCCCTCCCCTTCTCTCTCTTTTCTCCCCGCCTTTCTCCAAACTCTTCCTCCTTGTCTTCCCTGCTCTCTTCCTCCCTCTCCCTCGGGGAGAGGGCCGGGGTGAGGGCTCCCTGCCCTCCACTCTTCTCTCCCATTTCTCTCTCATCCTCCTTCTTGCTCCTCCCCCGCCCCGACGGGGGAGGCGTCTGCGTCTTCGCAGACGGAGGGGGTCTTCTCTTTTCTTCCCCATTGCCCATTGCCCATTGCCTATTGCCCATTTCCATCCCCTCCCCGCTTCTCCACCACCCGAACCGCCGCCCCCGCAGCAGATACCAGCCATTCCCGCCATACCTCAAGCCTCACCCTCCCAATCGCCTCATGCCCCCGCACCGCCACCACAAGGTCATACCCTCCCCCATCACCCGCCATCGGCACCCCTCCCCGCTCATGCCGAAACGCTTCCCGAATCATCCGTTTAACTCTCCCCCGCACCACTGCATTCCCTACTTTCCGTCCAATCGACAGCCCCAACCGGTGTTCGCTCAATCCATTGGGCATTACAAACACCGTCATTGCTCCACGAGTTTTACGAATCTTGTACGCAAACACCGCCGCAAACTCATCAGAGCCCTTCACCCGATGCCTCTTTCTATAGAACAACCGTTCACCCATACCCCAACAATACGCCAAAAACCCGTGGCACAGGCGTCCCGCCCATGATCTTCTCTTCCCCCTCCCCCGCGCCCCGCGGGGGAGGTGGCCACGCAGTGGTCGGAGGGGGTCTTTCTTCTCTACTCTTATCTTCCCCATTCCCCATTCCCCATTGCCCCTCTTTCTTCTCTCCCTCTTCCCCAATGGCTAATGGCTAGTCCCCAGTCCCTTCCCAAAAATAAAGAAGGCCCGGTTGAGGGGGACATTCCCAACCGGGCCAGTAGAGCAGTTGGTCATCCAACCAACCGCTCTTGCTCTAAGCAGGGCACCGTCTCTCCCCAGGCAGCACACGCACACTTAGATGATTCACCCATAACGCAGCGTCAAAGAAACCGCACACACAACGCCAAAGCGTCACAGGCATACTCCGAGAAGTCCTACCCACCCGGAGCCGGATGACATAATCAATCCTTCTTCCGAAGAACCGACCACACAATAACAGTCGCAATACTCATCCAGACACACGAACACACATACAGCACGCCCGAGCATCACAACCATCCAAAATGTCTATATTCAATCTCTGATCCACACCGAACAAACATACCGGCTACAAACGCAAATCAGATCCAACCCGAACGGGCCACGCCCAAACATACGCACCCCAAAACCACCGGTTGCAAACATGCAGACCGAAACTGACAAATTCTGAACACCACCAAAATATATCCCCAACGCCTATTGGATTAAAAAAACCGCCTTACTGAGCCGCATGTTCCGATTCACCCTTCACAAAGCTAAACCCCGAACCCGAATCATCCACCATAATCGTATCCCCCCGCTCAAACTCACCACTCAAAATCTTCGTCGCCAGCGGGTTCTCGATTTGCCGTTGAATCGTCCGCGCTAATGGCCTGGCCCCATACGCCGGATCAAATCCCTCAGCAATCAACCGCTCAAACGCCCCGTCCGTCAACTCAAGGCCCATCCCCCGATCCCCAAGCCGAGTTTCAAGTCCGCCCAAAAGAATCCGAGCGATCCCGCGCAGGGTGTCCTTCCCAAGCTGATGGAACACCACAGTCTCATCAATCCGATTAAGCAACTCAGGCCGGAAGAACTGCTCACGAACACCAACATTCAAATTCGCATTCATCCGCCCGCTCTCCATATCAGGCTTCAATCCCGAAGCATCAAGATCCGCCCCAGGCCCGCGCCGAATCAAATCACGCACCGCCGCCTCAATCTCCCAATCCTCCGCACCACGCTCGGCCATCTCAAGGATCTTCTGCGAACCAATATTACTCGTCATCACCACAAGCGTGTTCTTAAAATCAACCGTCCGACCCTGACCATCAGTCAGCCGACCATCATCAAGCACCTGCAACAACACATTAAAAACATCCGGGTGCGCCTTTTCAATCTCATCAAACAAAATCACCGAATAAGGACGCCGCCGAACCGCCTCAGTCAACGAACCACCCTCCTCATACCCAACATACCCCGGAGGCGAACCAATCATCCGCGACACCGAATGCTTCTCCATGTACTCACTCATATCAATCCGCACCAACGCATCGTCGGTATCAAACAAGAACTCCGCCAGCGCCTTGCAAGTCTCCGTCTTCCCAACACCCGTAGGCCCAAGAAACAAAAAACTCCCAATAGGCTTCGTCGGATCACCCAAGCCCGCCCGCGACCGCCGCACAGCATCACTCACCGCCCGCAACGCCTCATCCTGCCCAACAATCCGCTCAACAAGATGCTCTTCCATCGTCACCAACTTATCACGCTCCGATTCAATCAACTTCGATACCGGAATCCCCGTCCATCGGCCAACGATCTGCGCCACCGCCTCAGGATCAACCTCCTCCTTAATCAACACATCCCCCGACTCCCGCCGATCATCAATCACCCGCTCGGCCTCCTCAAGCCCCTTGCCAAGCTCAATCAACTCCCCATACTGAATCCGCGCAGCCGTCTCCAAATCCCCAACCCGCTGGGCCCGGTCAAGCTCGATCTTCTTCTGCTCAATCTCATTCTTAATCCCCCGCGCCACATCAAGGTCCTTCTTCTCCTCTTCCCACCGAGCACTGAGCGCATTATTCTTCTCACGAAGCCCCGCAAGCTCCCCTTCAACCCGCGTCACTTCCGAAGCACTGACTTCCGAAGATTCTTCAAGCTTCAACGCCTCCCGCTCAATCTCAAGCTGCATAATCTTCCGACGAAGCTCATCAATCTCCTGAGGCATCGTCTCGATCTCCATCTTCAATGCACTCGCAGCCTCATCAATCAAATCAATCGCCTTATCAGGCAAAAACCGATCCGTAATATACCGATCACTCAACGACGCCGCCGCCAAAATCGCGCTATCAAGAATCCGCACCCCATGATGCGTCTCGTACCGTTCTTTCAAACCACGCAAAATCGCAACCGTCTCCTCAACACTCGGCGCCTCAACCAAAACCTTCTGGAACCGCCGCTCAAACGCCGCGTCCTTCTCAATATGCTTCCGATACTCGTCAAGCGTCGTCGCCCCAATACACCGCAACCCCCCACGCGCAAGCGCAGGCTTCAAAAGATTCCCCGCACTCACCGCTCCCTCGCCGCCGCCGGCACCCAAGATCGTGTGCAACTCGTCAATAAACAAAATCACCCGCCCATCACTCGCCTCGATCTCGCGCAAAACCGACTTCAACCGATCCTCAAACTCACCGCGATACTTGGCTCCAGCCAACAACTGCCCCACATCAAGAGCCATAATCCGCTTGTCCTTCATCCCCTCAGGGCAATCCCCATGAACTATTCTCAGTGCCAAACCTTCGGCGATCGCCGTCTTCCCAACCCCAGGCTCCCCAATCAACACCGGATTATTCTTGGTCCGACGCGACAACACCTGCATACACCGCCGGATCTCTTCATCTCTACCAATCACCGGATCAAGCTTCCCGCTCGACGCAAGCTCCGTCAAATCAATCGAGTATTTCCCAAGAGCCTCAAACGACGCCTCCCCACCAGCATCCGTAATATGCTCAACCCCCGACGCCTTGCGAATCTCACCAATGGCCCGCTCAACTTCCTTGGTCTCCACCCCATTGATCTTCAAAAGTTCCTTCCCCGCCCCCGATACCTGCGTCAGCGCAACAAGCAAATGCTCGCACGACACAAACGAATCCCCCATCGCCTTAGCGCTCGCATCAGCCTTCCCCAAAATCTCCATGATCTCGCGCCCGCTCGCCCCCGCCCCAGAACTCGTCGTAGGCAGCCGCCCAAGTTCCGCAGTCAGCATCGCCCGCACCCGCACCACATCGGCCCCAACCTTGTTCAATATCCCAACCCCAGGCCCCCCCTCATCCTCAATCAACGAAGACAACACATGCAACGATCCAACCTCAGGGTGCGAGCCCCCAAGAGCCAACTGCTGCGAAGAAGCCAAAACCTGCTGCGCCAAAGTCGTCATTCGGTCCATCATGAGTACATCCTCCTTTTCGAGCCCGCACAACCGCAGGCCAACACACCATTTGCAAACCGCGCGCCAACCAAAAAACACACCAAATCAATCTAAAAAGCCCCCAAACCCCAATCACCCCTGCCAAAATCCCCAACCCTGCCACCCAGGCTGCCACCCAAACCCCCCCAACCCACAAAAAAAACGACCCGTCACAGCCAGCAGCAGCATCCGAAGCCCTGAATTCAAGGTGGGTGCCTCAGCCCAAGTCCCGATCGTCCACTCAATGGAGGCATGATCTTCGCCCGGAAACGCCTTGGCCCCCGTTCAGAGGTTCAAAGGGATCGAATATCAACCCCTGCCGGCTGTAACGAATCGTCAATACAACACTACCACATCCGCAACAGCCCACCATCCAGTTCGAGCAATTTTTCAAATAATTGAGCACAACCGGTGGATAACCTCAGCCCACGCCAAACTATACGAAACACACCACCCAATTCACTCGTATACTCCCACATCACGAATCAACCGCGCTATCGTGACCCCGTCACATTCCATTAAACAAAGGGACCCCCCTCAAATGAAAAACTTATCCACCAAAGCCGCCGCCACCATCCTCCTCTCGGCCGCCCTCCTTACCCTCTCAGCCTGCACAAGCTCCTCCTCACCCAAGCACGCCGGAAACATCAACTCCATCCGCACAAACCCCTCCCCAGCAATGCAAACTCTCGCGCGCCGTGCAAGCGACCGCACAAACACACACGCCTATGTCATCGACACCAATATGCGATCCCTCCGCAACGACATAGACAGCGTCTTCTTCCTCGACCGCCCCTCACGCCTCCACCACAACATCAAACCTTAAAACAAAACACCCTGATACCCCAAACACACAAGCCCGCGCCAGCCGCGGGCTTTTTTATGCCCCATTATCACTACAAACCGCACATACCCACCAAAGTCACAACTCTACTCATATCTCCACGCGACAAAGCCCCTCCCATTTGACATATTCACTACGAGTCCCAGCGGGCACAAAACGCCCGGCGTCCACAACACGCGGCAGTGCCGAGCCGCCGCGTAGTCCGGGCAAGCCCGCTACCACCCCGCGTCGATCCCCCCGACGCGGGGCTTTTTTACGCAA
>JAESRA010000051.1 GCA_016764895.1 Phycisphaerales bacterium
CCCCCCACACCCCACCGCTGAGCCTCTGGAAGCAGCACCAATTTCGACATGAACATTACCCGTACATGTCGCAATCGGCATTCATTCGCCGGAAAAACACTTTTTTATCATACCACAGGAGAATTCTCTATGCAAACTCTCCATTTCCGGGTATATTACCTCATGTGTTTCACTCTGGATCGTGTATGGGGATGTATGACTCCAAAAGATGAGTGAACAATATTGAAAAGAAACAGGAGAAGAGTTCTAATGAAAATCATCGCACTTATTGCCATTTGTGGATTCGCGGGAGCGGCTCAAGCCAGCCCCCTCATCCAAACACAGTCGTTCACGGGAATCCCCGACTACGACCAAACATTCACCTTTAACCAGTTCGACAGCGCCCTTGGCACCCTGACTGGCATCAATGTCACGCTTCAGCTTGACATCAGTGGCGGATTCCTCGGAGTCGATAACGACGGCATCGACCCAGCTGTCGTCAATGTCGAGTTCGGCGCTTCGGGCATACTAACCTCGTTGCCAGGTCTCTTCCTTTCACTCACCACATCGAACTCGGCAACCTTCAACCTCGCCGCCGATGATCTCGACGGCCCTGGTGTCCAGACCACAGGACCAGACTACGACGAGCTCTCTGGCGTTGCGACCTCCAGCTCAACGAGCTCGGCGATCTTGGCGGCCTTCTTCAGCAATTACATCGGCCTAGGCACCTTCGACATACTCGCCGACATCAACCAGGTCATCGACTTTGGTGGTGTTTCTGGCGTCGCAGGTCAGTTTGACCCACAAGTCGCTGATATCATCGTAACGGTCGGCTACAAGTACGATCCGATTCCCGCACCAGGTTCCATGGCCCTACTCGGTCTTGGTGGCCTCATTGCCACACGCCGTCGCCGCTAAAAAGCACGACGACCTATGCAATATAAAAACGAACCCTTCGGGGTTCGTTTTTTTATGCATGCGATGGGTGCCGGGGGAGTGGATGCCGGGGGAAGGATGTCTCATAAAATCGTATTACCCTAAAGGGTGCCACTACTCGTATTCTTATGCGTAGTAGTGTCTTTGGTATCGTGCAATGCCTTTGGTATAGTAAGATTGCCGAAAGTTACCGGACATGCCCCCCGCACAACCACTCCCCCATTTACCTCCATTGCGTGTTCCTCATCCAAACAACTGGCCACACTCTTGACCGTGTTGTATCTTTTTATTGCAAGTCCATCGTGCAGATCGTTCGCACGGGGCAAGTATCAATCTCAATACGAAGAGGTGCCCACCATGAACACAACAACTTCAATCGCCATCGCCGCCTTGACCTGTGCCGCTGTTTCATCCATCGCAAGCGCGGGTGTTATTTTCAGTGATAACTTTGAATCCGGACTCGGGCTCTGGACCGGAAAGAACGGCGGCCCGCACAGTGGTATCCTTGTCAACGATCCGCTGGGATCCAGCAACACTGTCCTCAAGTTCAGCCAGCTCATTTACGCTGGCGATATGTTCACAGTTGACGCGCTGACACTTGATCCAAACGAAACCTATCGCCTTTCATTTGACTATCTTGGGCTCAACAACGAGTTCGGCCAAAACAACAATGACACCGGCGGCTATGTCGGCTTCTCGGTTGACATGCCCGGCTCTCATAGCTGGCATTGGGCGACCGGCTCGGTCTCAGGCGCAAGCGATGTTCTCATCGACGATGGCCAGTGGAACTCATACGCCTTTGATTTCACTGTTGCTGATCTTGGAATCGGCAACACCGTTCGGCTCATGCTCGAAGACTTCAGCGGCTCCGGAGGCGGCAGCGGCGACGCACTCTTTGACAACTTCCAGATCGCTACAACCCCCGTTCCTGCACCGGGAGCGATCGCCCTACTTGGACTCGGCGGACTCTTGACCACAAAGCGTCGACGCAGCTAATCAAACATTTCAATCAATCACAAACCAACCAATCAATCACAAGGGCGAACTCGATGAGTTCGCCCTTGTTTTGCCGGGTATTCTGCATATTTAGCGATCGATCGGAAGCGGATCGGCCGTCCGTCCCTCGGCCCAGTCGTTGAACTTGGGCCAGAATACTTCCTGAATCAGGATCTTCACACACGCGGCGATCGGGATCGCAATCAACAATCCAAACACCCCAAACAATGCGCCGCCCGCAAGTGATGCGAAAAGAATCGTCGGCGTATCCATCCCCGTACTCTTGCCCTGAATCATCGGCGTCAACACATAATCATCAATCGCCTGCCCAAAGAAATACAGAATCGTCGGTGCCCCAACAATCCAGTACCATTCTCCCCGGATGCCACTGTGCGCTTCGAGCCACAAAAGTGAAATGGCAATCGGCACGCCGATCAACGCCAAATACGGCACGATCGAAAGAATCGCCACCGCAGGGCCAAGAATAAAAGCACCCGGAACCCCAATCAAATAAAATCCCACCGAAAACACAATCGCCTGAATAAAAGCAATCGTCAGCCGTCCACGAATAAACCCAGAAATCACGGCATCAAACTTCGTCAACAAATCAAGAATCCGATCACGGTTTTTATCCGGCAAAAGCTCCGCGCCAAACCCCTTCACACCAACCCACTCCGTCGAAACAAAGAAGAAGAAAAACGCCACAAGAAACCCCATGAATCCAAGCCCAAAAACAGCCCCCAACAAACCAAGGACTCGACTCACAGTCTCTATTCCAACCGTCGCGGCGGTCTGGGCGACCTGCTCTCGGTTTTCTAGAATCCAATTATTTGCTGCGGCAAGTGATTGGCCGATCGCCGAGTGTTCGTCCTCGGCCGTCCGAATCGAATCGTGAATGGTAATCCATGCGCCCCCAACTTCTTGATCTTTGAGGGCCATGTGAGCCATCTCGATATCAGGAATTTGCTGCGCCTGCTGGACGGCGTCAATCTTGTCCAAGACTCCCTGGCCAAACGATATAGTCTGGGCAATGCCAAACGATGCGCCGATGGTCGATGGGATGACCACCAAAAATATCACCCCGGCAATAATCCCGACCACCGAAGTTCGGCGAGCAATATTGAATTTTTTCATCGACCAAGCAATCACCGGCTCAAACAGATACGCCAGCAAAAGTGCAATTAACAATGGTACCGTCACCACGGAAATCTTTTGACCAACCAGGAAAATAGCAAAGATGCCCAAGGCGACTAAAATATCACGGACAGGTTGCATCTGCCAGAGATGGAGTTTGGACCAGGCGGGTGATGTTGGATTTGGTTTTGATTTTTGATCGTTGGCCATAGGGCCAGTATATCAGGTGGCGACGGGTTCTGGCGATGGCTGGGCGGCGGGAGTGGTGAACTCTTCGTCGAAGTCGTAGACATTATCGAAATCTTCGATGGAGTCTTCGTTGGTGGTGCGCATGAGATTTGCATCGACCAAGGCAAAGATGATGTTGCCGAAATCACGGGTTTGGTAGATGCCCCATTTGTTGAGGACGGATTTTGCCAAGAGTCCGTAGCGAGCGATGGCGTGATCGCGGAGACCTAGGCAGAGTTGTGTGCCGTCGACATGTCGGGAATCGTCGATGATTCCGAGGTCGAGTGTTGATTGGTCTTGTGATTGGCCGTGGACGAGTTTTGAGGTGTGTGCTAGGCCGTCGCGGATGAATGGGAAGCAGGCGGGGGAGTAGCCGCCGGCGGATTCGAAGATTTGTTGGATGTCAATGGTGTGTTCGTGCATTGGTATCTCCAATTGTTCCATGTGGAACATTGGTAAGCAAGCGTAGTCCCGTAGTTTTTCATTCGGGGGTTTGGGGGTGATTACTGCAGGATTTGGGTGTTTGTTTTTGGTAATGGAGAGATTTGCGCACGGAGATGGGGGTTTGGGGTGAGTTTGGTGTGGGGGTTGCTGGGGGAAGAGGGCAGTGGGCAATAGGCAATGGGAAGAAGGGAGAAGAGTTTTTTTTGCCACAGAGATCACAGAGGGCACAGAGAAGAGAGGATTGGGGGAAGAGGGGGAAGATAGGAGAGGAAGAAGGGGAGGGAGGAAGAGGGAGAAGGCGGGGAGCCCTCACCCCGGCCCTCTCCCATCAGAATGGGAGAGGGAGGAAGAGAAGAAGAGAGGAAGAGGGGAAGAGGAAGGGGAAGGGGAAGGGGAAGAGGAAGAGGAA
>JAESRA010000052.1 GCA_016764895.1 Phycisphaerales bacterium
AAAGAACTGCGTCCGGGCAATACCTATATGGCGTGGGCCAAGCGGGTGCAGGGGATTGTTGAGGGGGAATATGGGTTCCATCTGATTCGCGGGCTCGGCGGTCATGGGTGCGGGCGGAAGTTGCATTCGCCGCCTTGGATTTCCAATGTGGTGCCAAGCTATCCCGGCGAGTGGCCTGACGGGAATTTGCCTTGTGAAGCAGGAACGATTGTTGCGGTGGAGCCGATGATCGGTGTGGGGACTGGACAGATCGAACAGGCAGACAAAGACTGGCCGATCTACACGGCTGACCACTCGATGTCTGTTCACTATGAGCACGATGTTTTGATTACTGATGATGGCCCTGAGACTTTGACGGCCGGTCTTGAACAAGTGACGGATGTGATTACACGATGAACCGGATTATTGACATTTTTAAGCGTGCCAAGGAATCGAATCTCCCTGTGTTGTTGCCGTTTGTGTGCGCGGGGTCCCCCACTGTTGATTCATTATTGACGATACTCCCTGCGCTTGAAGCGGGCGGAGCGTCGATTGTTGAGATCGGGTTCCCGTATTCCGATCCTGTCGCCGACGGCCCAACGATCGCGGCGGCGATGCACGAAGCGATCGAGCAAGGCATGAACCCCGATTTGATATTTGAGCAGGTTGCTTCGGTGCGTGACCAGATTGATTTGGGACTGGTGGCGATGGTGTCATCGAGTATTGTGATTGCTCTTGGAGGGCCTGATGAGTTCTGCAGGCGAGCGAGCGAGGCCGGGTTTGATGGGTGTATTTTCCCTGACTTAGTGTTTGAAGAGTCCGGGCCTTTTCGTGATGCGTGCAAGAAGCACAGGCTGACCAACACCATGTTGATCTCGCCTTCAACACCTGCGGATCGCGCTGGAGAGATTTCCAAATCATCAACAGGATTTGTCTATCTACTGGCCCGCGCAGGAATCACAGGTGAGAGATCAGATATCCCGGACATCGGGGGCCGGGTAAGAACTCTTCGGCAGAAATCAACGACCCCGATCGCGTGCGGCTTTGGCATTTCGAGTCCGGAACAGGTCAAGGCTGTGATCCAATATGCGGACGGGGCAATCGTTGGGAGTGCTCTTGTTCGGAGATTAGTGGAAGCTCATGAACTGCAGAAAGACCCCGCTTTGGAGGCGGAGGTCTTTCTTACTGAACTCTCGGTTGGATCGCTTTCAATGGACGAGTTGCTCTAGATACTGGCTTATTCAACCTTGAATCGTGCAACCATCGACTGCAATTCCTCGGCACTTGTCGAAAGCATCGAAGATGCGGTGGCTGCTTCACGGACGCCATCGGTAGAACGCTCTATGAGCCCGCTGATGGTTTCGATATTCTGACTGATTGAGGCGCATGCTGAGGATTGTTCCTCTGTGGCGGCCGCTATTCCAGAGACTTCGGTGCTGACTGAAGAGTTTGCTTTTACGATCAATTCGAGTGAGTCGCCCGCTTCTCTGGCAAACGCTACACCGGTGGCCATTTCTGTTTGGCATCCGTTGATGGATGTCACCGCGGCTTGGGCTTCGTGTTGGATGTCACTGATGGACTGAGTAATTTCTGCAGTTGCTTCTGTTGTGCGTTCGGCAAGTTTACGGACTTCATCGGCGACGACAGCGAATCCTCGGCCATGCTCTCCGGCACGCGCGGCTTCGATGGCTGCGTTGAGTGCGAGGAGATTGGTCTGGTCCGCAATATCATTGATGGTGTTAATAATTTGTCCAATCTCTTGGCTCTTGGAACCGAGTTTGCCCACGGTTCCAGCGGATTGATCCACGAGGGATTCAATGCCTTGGATTCCTGAGATTGTGTGACCTACAACTTCGCCGCCAGATTTGGCAAGGTTTCCCGATTCGCTCGCCAACGATTCGGCGTGCGAACTCTTACCAGCAACCTCATTGATCGAGGCGTTCATTTCTTCAATGGCGGCAGATACTTGGTTGAGATTTGAAGATTGTTCGTACATGCCGTTGGAGAGTTCTTCTGCGTTTGCAGAGACTTCTGTGGCGGCAGAGGCGACATCGTGAGACGCTGAAATGACATTTTTAATCACGCCGGATAGCGCCTTGGTCATTTTATTTGAGGCCTTTGCGATAGCACCAAGTTCATCATTGCGTCCGTCTTGGAGTTGTATGGTTAGATCGCCTTCTGCGATTTGATCCAATGCATTGATCGTTTCAAGTATGGGTTTGATGATCGAGCGGATTACAATGAACCCGCCGACACTCGTGAGAAGGAAGGCCACAAATCCGACAGATCCAATGAATATCATTGATGCGTTTGCTTGCGACTTATTCTTTTGGGCGCGTGCCATGATGAGCATTGAAAGTGCATCCTCAACACCTTTGAGTTCGTTGATTCTGTCCGTGGAAACATTGAACCACTCTTCGGCTTTTATTCCGAAGGAACCGACTGTTGCTTTATCAAAGGCAGTTTGTCGATATCGTTCTACTTCGGCAAATGAAGATTTCTTGAGTGCCTGGTAGTATGGATCCGCGGCTTGAATTGAGCTGCCCGCGAGGAATGAGTCCATATAGTTGCTTTGTGCTCCGACAAGCGTAATGAGTTTGGCGTGCATCCCCGGACCGAACTGGTCTTGGGCGAATGTATTGGACAATACGGCTCTCTCGACACCTGCTCGTTCCTTGGATTTAAGGAAATTTGTATACGCCGCGAGTTCCCGAGCCAACATATCGTCGGAACTCTCGTGCGATATTATTCCGATCGCATCGAGGAAGACTGCGTTCATCGATGTGTAGTACGCGATGGCATCCTTTGCTGGAATACTTTGAGCAGTGATGCTTTGACGAATACTTTCGATTTTTGAAACAATTTCAATCGCATCTGAGACGACCGATGACATGCTTTCGGGCTGAGTATCGAGCGGATTCAGTTCGAGAAACCCATTCAGCTTTGCGACCCGTTGATCTGTTTCAACTCGTTGCTGCTGGAGCTCCAAAGAGAACTTGGCACCCTTGGAACCAAGAAAGCCGGCAGTATATCCGCGTTCTTTTTGGCACTCATGAACAAGTTCGCTCATCGTGGTGGCCAATTCACTCAGCGTTGCAATCTTTGCGCTTTCTGATGCTTGATTCTTTGAATCAATGAACGCAGTTGATGCAAAATATATAAAGGCAATCGATGGAAAGAGTAAAAGAATGATCAGTTTAATACGGATGGACATGCCGAAGGCTCCTGTTCAGTAGCAAAACAGGACGCGGGCCTCCTGAATATGCTAAGAACAATCTTCGGCTCAATGCCAACGAATCTTAAAGACGAAAGGGTTAGATTTGAAATACGGATTGCAAAACGGAGACAGAGACAACTCGTTATCGGGCGCGCGGTCTGGTTGTACAAAAATAGGAATGGTTAAGTAGTAGAGCCAAGACCAACTGATTGGCAGGTTGAACTGCACGATTTGAGTGCAATAGCAATTGCTTGATCAAGATCTGCTATCAGATCCTCAGCGTCTTCGATCCCGACTGACAAACGGATTAGATTGTCGTCGATGCCCAGTTTGGCTCGCTGATCCGCGGGTACCGATGCGTGGGTCATGATGGCGGGGTGTTCGATGAGTGATTCGACGCCGCCGAGGGATTCGGCGCAGGCGAAGAGTTTGGTGTTTTCGAGCATGGTGCGGGATTCTTCGATCCCGCCTTGGAGGTACATGGTGATCATGCCGCCGAAGCCGGGCATTTGTTTTTTGGCGAGTTCGTGCTGGGGATGGGATTCGAGCCCCGGGTAGATCACTTTCTCGACACCATCATGGCTGTCCAAGTACGCGGCGACTTTGGCGGCGTTCTCGCAGTGGCGTTGCATACGAACATGAAGTGTTTTGGTCGAGCGGAGCAGCAGGAAGCATTCCATGATTCCGGGGACCGCGCCTTCTGAGAGTTGGATGAATTTGAGCCGTTCATGAATCGCGTCATCGTTGGTCAGCAGTGCGCCGCCGATGGAATCGGAGTGCCCACCGATGTACTTCGTGGTCGAGTGGCAGACGATGTCGGCGCCGAGCGAGAGCGGTGTTTGGAGGTATGGGGTTGCGAAAGTATTATCGACCGCAAGGATGATATTGTTTGCTTTGGAGAGCTCCCCCACTGCTTTGATGTCGGTGATCTTGAGTGTCGGATTGGTCGGGGTTTCGAGCCAGATGAGTTTGACACGGTCATCGATCGCGTTTTTTACAGCGTCAAGATCGGTCATGTCAACCAGCACGGTTTCGATGCCGAGTTGGGCAAAGACACGGTGGAATAGGCGATTGGTTCCGCCGTAGACATCGTCGCCGAGCAGGACTTTGTCGCCTGAACTCAAGAGGTGAAGAACCACACCAGTTGCGGCAACGCCTGAGGAGAAGCAGAGCCCGTGCTTGGCGCCTTCAAGATTGGCAAGATTTGCTTCGAGTGCTGCCCTGGTCGGGTTGGCTGCTCTTGAGTAGTCGTATTCGCCGACGATCTTGCCGGGTGATTTTTGCACAAATGTGGAGGTCTGGTAGATCGGTGTCATGATCGCACCGGTGGAAGGGTCTGGAGTTTGGCCGGCATGGATGGCGCGAGTACCGAACTTATGGGAATCATTAACATTCATACGAAAGGCTCCTCCCGGCGATGCACCGGGTGTGTGAGAGGTGCTGGATTGGCTTTAGCTTGAGTGCTTGCCGAGGTGTTCGATGAGATCGATCTGCGAGATGACGCCAAGGATTTGGTTTGATTCGTACACCAATGCGACTTGGCCCGCGCCGAAGACGCCGTAGAGTTCTTCGATGCGTGCTTTGGGATGCAGCAGCCCGTCGAGCGGGTTTGCGATAACGCTGGCCGGGGTATCGACTGTCGCCGAACCGCTCTGGAGAGCGCGGAGGATGTCGACTTCGTGGATGATGCCGGTTGGTTTTCCATTTGAGTCGGTAATCGGGACCTGGGATATTCCTTTTGTGCGGAGAGTCTCGATGACCTCCCCCACTGTCGAAGAATCAGCCATTGAAATGACCGGTTTGGAACGGTCGATCAGGTCTTCGATGAGCCCAAGGCCTTTGTCGGGTTCGAGGAAGCCGTGCATTTTCATCCATTCATCGGAGAGGTATTTGGTGACATACCGGGTTCCTGAGTCTGGGCAGATCGCAATGACTTTTTTGTCTGGCCCCATCGCTTTGGCGATTTGGCAGGCGATGTGAACCATCCCGCCTGATGAGCCGCCGCAGAATAAACCTTCTTCGCGGACAAGCCTGCGGGCCATGGTGAAGCATTCGTAGTCGTTGACCTGATACATGGAATCAATCACCGACGGGTCAAACGCTCGGCACACGATATCTTCGCCGAGCCCCTCAACTTTGTAGACATATGGCGTGCTGGGCTTGCCGGTATGGAAGATCGAGTAGTGAACTGAACCGAGCGGATCGACACCAATGATCTGGGTCTTGGCGCCCATTTTCTTGAAGTAGCGGCCGATCCCTGATGCGGTCCCGCCAGTTCCGGTTCCGATGACAATGGCATCGACTTGCCCGCCATCGGTTTGCTCGTAGAGCTCTTTGCCGGTTGATATTTCATGAGCCTCGATGTTCCACTGTGAATGGTACTGGTCCATATAGAACGAGTTTGGAGTTTCCTCGGCGACCCTCTTGGCAACATTGACATAGTGCTCTGGTGAGTCACCCGGAACATCCGTCGGCGTAATGATGACCTGAGCGCCATACGCACGGAGCCCGTCGATTTTCTCTTGGCTCATTTTGTCAGGCATCGTGAAGACGGACTTGTATCCTTTGGCAGCGGCGGTCATCGCGGCCCCCATGCCTGTATTGCCCGATGTGTTCTCTACGATTGTCCCGCCCGGTTTGAGCAGGCCATCTTTCTCAGCCATTTCGATGATGTGCAAGGCCATACGATCTTTGATGGATCCGGCGGGATTCATGAACTCGCACTTGGCGTAGACACTCGCACCGTTCTGGTCGGCAACTTTGTTGAGCCGCACAAGCGGGGTATTGCCGATCGCGTCAAGGATCGAGTTGAAGGTTGGGGCGATTCGGGTCTGCGGAGTTTGCTCTTTGGTGGTGGTCATGCCAAGATTATAGATATGGGAGGCGTCCTGAGCCAGAAAAAGGAGGCACAGTTGTGTTGCCTGTGCTAAGATCGCCACAGTGGCCCCGTAGCTCAGCGGTTAGAGCTCGCGACTCATAATCGCTCGGTCCCCGGTTCGAATCCGGGCGGGGCTATTTGAGGACTTGCCAGCCGAGATCGGCTGGCCAATAATCACTCTTGCTGCGGGTGTAGCTCAGTGGTAGAGCGTCAGCTTCCCAAGCTGAATGTCGTCGGTTCGATCCCGTCCACCCGCTTTTTTCATAAATCTGGCTGAGCTCGCTACTTGCGAAAACCCGTCAGCCGACGGCGCAGCCCGAAACGCCCAATTTAGCGCGGTGCTACACCGCGCTCCAGCGTTCGGAGCCGCCCAATGAGCACAATATCGTCACGCACACCCTCGTACCGTAAGCGTTCTGGATACGACCAGGCCATCGTCACACTTACAGATCGCGCCACCAAACGCCGACGCGACTACTGGCTCGGCGAGTACAACACGCCGGAGAGCCGAGAGCGATACCACCGGCTGGTTGCCGCGTGGGAAGCCAACGACCGCCGACACCCCGAACCCGAAGACGCGGGCATCGTTCCTGCACGCCGCGTTGATTCGGCACTAGACGACGACCGCCCCACCGTGGCGATGGTCATCGCCGAGTATTGGAAATGGGCGAGGCGGTACTACCAGCCCAACGAGTCCGGGACGCTGCGGGTGGTGCTCCGAATGCTTCGTTCAATACCACGGCAGTGAACCCGCCGAGGAGTTCGGGCCTCGGAAACTGCGTGCTTTGCGCGAGGCGATTCCGCTGCGGACCCGCCCCGGCCCGCGTGGTCACGCAAGTACATCAACCAGCATTCCCAGCGAATCAGGCGGATGTTCCGCTGGGCCGCGTCACAGGAGTTGATCCCGGCATCTGTACACCAGACTCTCGACACGGTCGAATCGCTCAAACGCGGGCGGACGAACGCACGCGAGGGCAAGAAGGTCATGCCGGTACCGATCGAGTGCATAGACGCAGTTCGGCCGTTCCTGAATCGTCAGGTCAAGGCCGTCGTGGATCTGCCACTATTGACCGGCGCTCGCTCGGGCGAACTACTCGGGATGCGATCGATCGATATTGACCGCCCCCCAACTGATGGTGATGGCCCGAGCGTGTGGGTCTATCGGCCGATCGAGCACAAGAACAAATACCGGGACATGGAACGCACGATCATGATCGGGCCATGCGCTCAAGAGATTCTCATCCCGCTCCTCAATAATCGTGATCCCGAGGCGTTTCTCTTCAGCCCCGTTGAAGCTGAAGCCGAACGAAGGGCGGCACTCAACGCTGCCCGCGTGACGCCGATATCGTGCGGGAACCGGGTCGGCACAAACCGCGAGATCACCCCGAAGCGATCAGCGGGCGAGCGATATACCACGCAGAGTTACTATGTCGCTATCCGCCGAGCGTGCGACAAAGGGTTCCCTGCACCCCCACCGCTCGGACTCGAGGAAGGCGAAACGCTCGCCGCGTGGAAGAAACGGCTGACGCCCAAGCAGAACGACGAGCTTGCCCAATGGCGTAAGGATCACCGCTGGCATCCACACCAGCTCCGCCACAACGCTGCGACCCGAATCCGCCGAGAGTTCGGGCTCGAAGCAGCCCAGCTAGTGCTCGGGCATTCATCTGCGGTCGTGACGGACGCTGTGTACGCCGAGCGGGACATGGCCAAAATTGAGGATGTAATCCGCCGGGTCGGGTGAAACCCCTTCACGATTTGATCAATTTGAGACAGATTGTGAATATACTGTACGATATTACTGACAGTAGGTCGGTCGCGGATCGTTACCACGAATGAAAGGGGGCGACAAGATTTGACAAAGCAGATCGACATCTTGGTTCAGCAGTGGACAAACGCTGGCGTTCTGTTCAACACGACGCCATCACAAGGCGCTATTGATCTTGAGCGATTGATTCTTGATACCGCTCGCCATGCACCCCGCATGGCGAGGCTGTTTGTCATGGCCACGACTTGGCTGCATACCTATGGCGATCTGCTTGCCAAGCATCGGCTCAAACGGCTGATCCGCGATGAGCTCGAGCTTGAATACCAGCCGATACTCGGATTGTTGCTTGAGATCGCCCAACAAGGGACGCATCCGCCCGAGTTTGAAACGGTCATCAAGATACTTAGACCTGCCCCACGGCCCCATCCGCTGTTTAAGAGTTCTTCGAAGAACCCGAAGCTCAGGGAACTGGCCAAGCATAAGGCATCGCCCATCTCACGCAGGTGGAATCTGTGGTGCCAGCCGATCGAGTTCAAGGATGACGCGATTCGCCCCGCCTCATGGTTGATGCGTCGGCATCCTGAGTTTGTCACGCAGGCAGATTTCCGTGGCGATCTCCGCGCGTCGATTCTTGCATCGCTTCGGTTCGACAAGGATGCTGGCCATAGTGAGCTTCGGCTCGCCGATCGATCGGGCGGTTCGAGGGCTCAACTGAGAAATAGCCTACGCAATCTTGAGATATCTGGACGCGTGTCAACCCGTAAGGCTCAAGGCGCGAATCGGAGAGAAATCGCACTGATGATTTGACCATTATCTGCGATCGAACTTCACTAAAACGCCCGATTCTGTAACCAGTCATTCCAAACAGTAAAAAACTTGCACACTTTTTCCGGCCTTCCCTTTTCGGGAGGGCCATTTTCGTTGGTGGGCTCTCGGGTTACAAATGTAACCTTGTAACCATGCAAAAAAGCAGTAGATCCTTCTCTCATCGCAAGCAGCCCAAAGACGGGCCAGACAGGCGAGGAGATCTACATGGACAAGCAAGAATCATCGAAATCAGCAAACCGAACGGGCACAGAAGGGCCTTCGCTTGATGAACATCTGACACTTGCACAAGCCGCCAAGATCGCACCGGGTCGGCCTTCGGCCAACTGCGTTTGGCGGTGGTGCCGCGAGGGGGTGAAGTCGGCTTCGGGCGATCGCATTCGGCTCAAGCATACGCGGTTCGGGAGTCGGATCTTCACGACCCGGCAGTGGCTCAATGACTTTGGGCAGGCGCTGGCCGAGGCCGATGCGGCTCATTTCGACTTCGCCAAAGAACAAGCAGTTCAGCAGCAAGCGACACGGCTGGGATCAAAGCAGCGGGCACGCAAGGTGAAGAAAGAACTCAATCCATTCCATCCGTGATTGAATACCCGGTGTTGCACCAGAAAACAGCAGGATGACGCCGGCGATGAATGTGCTCATCGCCAAGGCGTTGGGGATGAGCCAAGAGGCGGTGCGTCTAAGTGTTCGGCTCGTTTGAACCCATGCGGTTTTTCGCTCAAGGAGTTCATAGCCCGCCAGCATACACGCCGCCAGCACGAGCGGACCAAGTGTGTACACCACGCGATAGACCAGCAGCGCGCCGAACACCGACGCATGCGAGAGCTCAGGCGTGAGCAGGGTGAGCATGACACCTTCGATCACGCCGATCCCGCCGGGCAATTGACTGGCCGACCCGGCGACGACTGCGATGAGATACACCGCAAGGAATGCCGGGAAGCTCACCGGGCTCCCGTCGGGAAGAAGCACATACAACACACAGCCGGCGATTGCCAGATCGATCGATGCCAGCAACACCTGAAGCAGCGATACACGAAAGCTCGGGACCCGAAACTCGATGGAACGAACCTGCAAAGGCCTCTTTCGTCGAAGCGATAAAGCCAGATAAGACCCAAGCAGGACCAGCATGGCGATACCGATGCCGCGGGTGATATCCACGGGCAAATGCACAAATGGAGCGGCGTTCTGGGCCTCGACGGTAAGCAAGAATCCACCAAGGGCAATCAATCCTATATACAAAGTCATCCATCCAAAGAGAAATATCCGTGAGATGTCACCCAGCGGAACACCCCAACTCGAATACAACCGGAGCCGAACAGAGCCGCCGCTCACGAGTGATTGCCCGAGCGACTGACTAAACGCGTACCCAATGAACCCTGCAAACGCAATCTTGCGCTTGAGCAGGTTGTACTGAACATATTTGAACCCCAGCCAGTCATACCCGATGAGCGTGACAAATCCAATCGCCGTCAGTCCAACCGCAGCACCAATCTTGGACCATGCTGTGTCATGAACAACAGCAACGATGTCGCTCCACGGATGGAGTTTGAGTTCGTGATGGATCACAAGCATCGCGATGCCAAAGAGCCCGATGGTGACCATCGGCCCTGCACGGCGGGCAATCGCAATGATCTTGGTGCCTTTCAAATCTGAAACAGTCCTTTCGTTCGACTCTGTGGCTGCATCTTGAGGTGTGGCACAAAGGTCGGTTGGACATAGACGCTGCGTATGCTATTTGTGTTTGCTATGCGTATGCCGTCTCATTTTTTCAAGCATCATCAAAAAGTTCATCGCCGGATCGGTGAACTGTGTTTCATGGAGGGTGTTCCAGTGGTCTCGGAGGTAGGCGGTGATGAACTTGCTGATATGATCGAGTGTGATGACCTGAACGCCAGGCCCTGGGCTATGCTCAACATAGGAGGCAAAGACGAGCATACGGACATGGTGGTCGTTGGGTGTGATCGCATGCCCGGTGTCGAGGAGGTGTTCGACAACCTCTTGGGTGTGTTGGTGTGGACACGAGCCGAATCTCGCCAGTGCGGTGCGCATCACCGAAGGGTCGTGGGCACCGCGATTGAGCCGAGCAACGCCTTGTTTGACCTCGCCGATGATGAGATCAACATGGTCATCGCTGGCGCCGAGTTCAGGATCAACCTTGCCGATCATGGCGCCGCCTCGTCCTTGAGGAACAAGGCGTCCGGCTCCAGGAAATCGAACCGCCAGAATATCAATGTCTGTTATTGAACGCACCTGCCCGCGCCCAATGAGTTCGACGATCGGATAATCTGTGACGACAAAATAGCCATTGATTTTCAAGTAGCTCTCAACAAGGGCAACAGCACTGTCCATAGAAAACTCCGATGCTAATTCGATGGCGTAGTAAATGTGTTTGGACTGATGTGTATATTCGTTGAAGACATGAAACCACTGAACCCGGCCAAGAGAAACTGAGCACCCATCGCCACAAGAATCAGCCCCATGAACCGGGTAATTAGGCGGAGGGATCGACCGCCGAGCCGGTTGGTGATCTGGGATGCCAGCAAAAGACTGATACCCAGGACGACGACGGTGATCACTACTGCCCCCAATGCAATAACGATCCCATTCCACCCATGTGGGAGAGTTGAGAGCGTGATCGCGGTGGCGATGGATCCCGGTCCGGCGACAAGGGGCATGGCAAAGGGCACCAGAATCTGGTCCTCTTGATCGGCTTCATGCTCTGATTCATCGTGGACCGTCGATATCTTGCCGCGCAGCATTTCTAATCCCATCAACACGATAACGAGCCCACCACCGAATCGGAAGGCGTCGAGCCCAATACCGAAGATTTGAAGAATGAAGGTGCCCACCAGCACCGCCCCGCCCAAGATAACCAATACCGCCACACACGCGACCAGTACCGAGTGTCGGCGCTGTGACTTTGACATGCCCTCGGTGATCGCTGCAAACAGAGGCGTGGCCGCGATCGGATTGGCGATCGCCAGCATCGCGACAATGGCATGGATGAAGTGCTGAAACAAAGTAGTTCTCCGTTGGCCTACGATCATAGCGTCGATGCCGAAAGCTAAAGCTCTGAATGTTGATCCATTCGAATTATCGAGATTCTGGGAGTATCTGGTCATCCGATGGAACCGGCAGCAATATCCGGTACGCCCAAACTTTGATATAGTCGTTGAAAATGAACCAGATCGCCGCATAGATCCAGATATAGATGGTCATCTTCCAGCCGATGGATTCCATAAAAATTCCGAAGCACGCAAAGACACTCCCAATGAGTTGGGTCCCGAACGCAGGTACAAAGAACTTGAGTGATGGTAGAGGCCGCTGCCAGAAATGTTTTTCCCGTGTCCGAGCGACATAAATCGTCGAATGCCCCGCAACGCTGAGCTTGAGGAAGATCATGGATTGGATCAATGCGTGCTCGAATCCCATCTTCTGGAGCACAAAGAAAAGGGTAAATGACGCGATGACTCCGGCGATGCCCAGTACGCCGCCGATGGTGAGAACTTCTCGCATATTCCATCGTACCGGTTGCGGCTCTATGCGGGCGTTGTCATACGCGATGGCCATGATCGGGATGTCGTTGAGCAACGCCAGAATGATAATCATGATCGCGGTGACCGGATAAAAGTTGAATACCACGATCGCCAGGGTCATGAACAGGATCACCCGCGTCGTCTCAGCGAGCCGGAAGATGGCGTAGCTCATCATCCGTCCGAAGATCTGGCGGGCCTCGCGGATCGCCTCGGCGATGACACCCAGTCCCGGAGCCAGCAAGACCAGATCGGCCGCCGCCCGCGCCGCGTCGGTCGCCCCCGAAACCGCGATGCCCGCATCGGCCTGACGCAGCGCCGGCGCGTCATTGACCCCGTCGCCGGTCATGCCCACGATGTGCCCGCTGTGCTGGAGCCGCTTGACGATATCAAACTTGTGCTCCGGGAAGACCTGGGCAAAGCCCGCGGATTTGACGAGAATCTCATCGTTGTTGTCGCTGCTCATCCCATCGGTGAACTCTTCGGCGCTGCGGATATCCTCGCGTAGACCGACCATTTTGGCGATCTGTTTGGCGATGGCGATGTTGTCGCCGGTAATCATTTTGAGATCAATTCCCAGATGCTGAAGATCTGCGATGGTGCTCGCCGAATCGTCCCGAGGCGGATCAAAGAGCGGGAGCAAGGCCACGAACCTGAACTTGCTTTCCCCCTCACGCTGAACCATGACACCAAGGGTTCGGTAGCCCGTTGACGCAAAACGCTGCACTTGATCCTGGATCATCTTTCGATCCGCGTCCGATTCGTCGCACATCGCCAGCAGGGCCTGGGGCGCCCCTTTGGACACCACCATCTGCCCACCACCTTGAAACTCAACCGTCGCCTCGGTTCGTTTGCCAATCGGATCAAACGGTGTGAACGAACGCACCGCGTATCGACCCAGTAATTCACGAAGCCCGAGTTGATCGAGGGCCTCGAAGATTGGAAGTTCCAGCGGGTCTGAGTCCTCTTGCCGACTCGCAAGTGCGGCGTAGAGAACGGCGTCTTGTTCGGAAACCCCACCGAAGCACGCGACCGTTCCCAGTGTCATCTCGTTCTTGGTCAGTGTGCCCGTTTTGTCACAACAGAGCACATCGACCCCGGCGAGTTCCTCAATCGACACAAGCCGGCTGACAACCGCCTGATGCTTGGCCAAATGCAATGCACCAACCGCCATCGTCACCGACAACACCGCCGGAAGAGCCACCGGAATCGACGCGATTGTCAGCACCAACGAGAACTGGAGGATCTCGAGCATCGGATCATGCCGGATCAACGACACGACCACGATCAGAAAGACCATCGTCCCCGCCAACACGATCAAAAAATTACCAATCCGAATCACGGCCTTCTGAAAATGGCTGCGTTCTTGGCGCCCGGCTTCGGCCACGAGTGATGCTGTTTTCCCAAAGTAAGTGCTCGACCCGATAGCGGTCACCAGTGCCTCGGCCTCTCCTTTTCGGACAATCGAGTTGCCATAGATGACATCCCCGGACGCTTTGTTGACCGGCAGCGACTCGCCGGTCAAAGCCGACTGATCGATCTGAAGTGTCCCCCCGTCGATCAACTGGGCATCGGCGGGCACCATGTTTCCGAGCCGGAGCCTTATGAGATCGCCGGGGACCAGTTCGCGAGCGTCGATATCTTCCCATTGCCCGTCGCGGAGCACGAGTGCCTTTTTGGCGAGCTTGGCCTTGATCGCTTTGAGCGCGCTCAGTGCCTTGGATTCCTGATGAAAGTCGATGAACACATTAAAGCAGAGGAGCACGAGAATAATGCTCATGTCTTCCCACTTCTGCACCACCGCCGAGAGGATCGCAGCGATCTCGATCATCCACGGGATCGGTCCCCACAAGCGTCGGATTATCCGACGAAATAGCGACTCTTCTCGTTCTTGGATTTCGTTGTATCCGAACTGGGCACGGAGGGCCTCGACTTCTTGAGATTCCAGCCCGGGTGGGACAGGTGACTCTGTCGTTTGGTCGGTAGACGATTCTATGTTGCCCATATGTAGCCCCATGATCTTTGAATCGCACGACTGCCAAGAACACGGCATTGAACAGCCGCACGATCTTACGACACGATCAGAGTCCGTATTGTATTGTGGCAAGGATTTGGTATCGCGAGGCGTGCTTTGTTCGTGGCTGCCAACAACAGGGCGGTTTCCCTGCTACCCATGCCGCCGCAACTTGTGATAATAAAGTCGGAAAAGGAATGCGTGTTCGATCGGGGCGTTGGATAAAGGTTCCGTAGATCGGGTCAGGTGTTTGTGCGTGACCATGCACCAACGAGCCCTGCGTGATTCTGCTTGAGGTCAATACCAATGCAAAGCAATACAACAAAGAATAGCCCCATGGAGCATACAGACGCAACATTTCATGTAGCCCCATCACTTGGGCATCTCAAGCACATGACCGATCGGGTTGGTTTGGTGCAGCATGCGAGGCTTGGTGAGCCTTTTTATGACGAAGGGTATTCGATCGACGACAATGCGCGGGCATTGACTCTGATGTGCGATCTATCACAAGAAGAAAATGGAGACCATGCGGATTTAGCAGACTTGGCATCGCGGTACCTTGTTTATGTCACCGATGCTTGGAACCCCGCGTCCAAACGCTTCCGGAACTTTAAATCCGCCGAGCTCCAATGGCTCGAAGAACAAGGATCAGAAGATTGCCACGGGCGAGCACTCCATGCCCTCGGTCACGCGGCCAACTGCACCGCTTGGAACGACATCGCCGCTGATGCTCGCAGCAGCTTTGAAGAAGCTCTGGCATCCACGGCGAGTTTCACCAGCCCGCGGGCGTGGGCTTTTACCCTGTTTGGGATCGATGAGTACTTGCAAAGCGGAGAAGATCAATGCTGCGCAGCACAGTATCGGAGTCTTCTGGCGCGACGGCTGCTCAATCTCTATCAACTCATCGCAACGGATGATTGGCCTTGGCTTGAGGAGGTATTGACCTACTGCAACGCCAAACTCCCGCACGCTCTCTTGCGATCTGGGTATGCGATGGGTCGAGACGACATGATCGAAACAGCACTCGGAATGATCACATGGCTCGCCGAGATTCATACGGGCGATACGAGAAACTTTGTGCCCATCGGGTCCAATGGGTTCTACCCAAAGAACGGCCACCGTGCGGTGTTCGATCAGCAGCCCATCGAAGCCCATGCGATTGTGGCCTCCTCGCTCGATGCGTATCGACTGACATCAGATCGATTCTGGTTCGATGAAGCGATTCGGGCATTCCAATGGTTCCTCGGGCACAACCACCTCGGCATTCCCGTCGGGAACCCCGAAACCGGGGCGTGTTATGACGGGTTGCACCAAGATCGCCCGAACCTGAATCTGGGTGCCGAGTCCACATTGGCCTATCTGCTGAGCTGCGCGGAGATGCGCAATCACGCCTCGGCGTGCCGAGCTCGGTGACCAAGGATCGCACATAGACAAACTGGGCGATGTTTGCCCAATAGGAGATACATCATGACAGCACGGAACAAGCACCACGAGATTCTCTTTGAGCGCCACAGCAATAACCCAATCCTGACCGCCGCCCAATGGCCTTATGCGACCAATAGCGTCTTCAATCCAGCCGCTGTCCGGCTACCAAACGGTGAGACTATCCTGCTCTGCCGCGTGGAAGATCGGCGTGGGCTCTCGCATCTGCATGTCGCCCGCTCAACCAACGGCGTCGACGGCTGGGAGATCAGCGAGACACCGACATTCATGCCGGATCCGAAAAATCATCCCGATGAACTCTGGGGCGTTGAGGATCCACGAATCACATTCGTCGAGGAACTCGGAAAGTATGCGGTGGCCTACACCGCCTTCGGGTGGGGCGGGCCCGGTGTTTCCTTGGCATTGACCGAGGACTTTGTTCACTTCGAACGCCTAGGGCTGATCTTCCCGCCCGATGACAAAGACGCGGCCCTGTTCCCCAGACGGATCGACGGGCGATGGGCGATGATTCATCGCCCGGTCACCAATCAAGGCGCGCACATCTGGATTTCATACTCACCCGACCTTCGACACTGGGGAGATCACCGCATCTTGATGGAAGCCCGCCGAGGCGGTTGGTGGGACGCCGGGAAGATTGGGCTCTCTCCGCCACTCATCGAAACCGAGCGCGGGTGGATCATGATCTACCACGGCGTGCGCACCACGGCCTCGGGAAGCATCTACCGGATTGGTATCGCGCTGTTCGATCTTGAGAATCCCGAAAATTGCATACTTCGCGGCGACAAGTGGGTCTTTGGACCATTTGAAAAAGATGAGCGCGAGGGCGATGTGGACAATGTCGTGTTCCCATGTGGATACACCATCGGGGACGACGGCGACACGATCAATCTGTACTACGGGGCCGCCGATACTTCGATCTGCCTGGCGACCGGAAGCATCCAGCGGACACTCGACTGGCTTGATCGTCACGGGCTCCCTGAAAGCCACGCACTCCATACCGGCGAATGAATCCCCTTTCCATCGCCATGCAGAGATGAACAAGGGCTTTCCCCCAACTCGCCGAACAGGGTGGTTTCCCGATATACAGGTCTCGGCTGTGTGTGAATACTGTATTTGAAGGGTGCGATGCGAGTTGCATCCGAACGGACGCCGGGTGGGCCGTCGCCGTTGGAGACATAGGAAACAACCTGCCAAGTATCGGCATGCTCATGCGATACTTGGCAGGGGAAGGATGACAACATGATCGTGACTGACAAGCGTTTAGCTCGGAAAGAATCACAATGGTTTTTGTCCAACCCATTGCGACCCGCACTTCCGGTCCGGGTTGCTGTGGTGCCAGAGCGTGGACTCAAACGGGTGGCCTTCATCGGCAACCACGGGCCCCGCCAGTGTGGGATCGCCACATTCACCTCGCACCTTGTCGATGCGGTTTCAAGCGTTGATCCCGATCTCAAGGTTTCTGTCACCAGCATGAACGACAGGCCAGAGGGCTATGTCTACCCCGATCGGGTGGATTTCCAGATTGATGACCAAGACCTCGCCTCGTACAAATCCGCAGCGGCACACATCAACTGCTCAGGGGCCGATGCGGTGTCGTTGCAGCATGAGTTCGGGATTTTCGGTGGCCCAGCGGGAAGCCATCTCCTGACCCTGCTCAAACACTTGGACATACCCGTCGTTGCCACCCTGCACACCATCCTCCGCGATCCAAATCACGAACAACAGTATGTGATGGATCAACTGAACCTCCTGTGTCAGCGTTTCGTGGTGATGAGCCAGCGGGCCGTCCAACTCCTGGTCGATGTCTACGGCTTTGATCGCAATCGAATCGACATGATCCACCACGGCATCCCCGACATCCCCTTTGATTCCAAGCAGGACTTCTTGAAATCAAAGGGCGTTGATGATGGCAAGATGCTGATGACCTTCGGATTGCTCGGCCCTGGAAAAGGAATCGAACACGCAATCAGAGCGATGCCAGAGATCGTCGCATCGCATCCAGATGCGAAGTACATGATCGTAGGAGCGACGCACCCCAATCTCGTACAACATGAAGGCGAGCGGTATCGTGAACATTTGATACAGTTGGCCGATGATCTCAATGTCGGTTCAAACATTCTCTTTTACAACCGATTTGTCACGCAGAAAGAACTTGAAATGTTGCTCATGGCCGCCGATGTGTACATCACGCCATATCCACATATCGAACAGATCTGCTCGGGCACGCTGGCCTACGCCCTCGGATGTGGCAACGCCGTTGTTTCCACGCCCTATTGGCACGCCCAAGAACTCCTCGCCAGCGGACGCGGCGTGCTTGTCCCTGTCAATGATCCCGCAGGGATCGCAGGCGCAGTGACGCGCCTCTTAGATGATCCCCAAAGACGCCTGGCAATGCAACGACGCGCCCATGCCTATGGGCGAGAGATGATCTGGAGCGAGGTTGGTGCCCGGTATCTCGAATCGTTCCGTCGCGCCCGTTCAAGTAGAAGCAACCGGGCTGCTGTGCTGACCGCCTGAATCTGATCTGTCAACCCCAAAGGGCACCTACCGATGCGTGACATCTTCCATCGTTCGTCCATGAACCCAATCATCACCCACGACGATCTCCCACTCCACGCCGCGGCGGTCTACAACCCGGGCGCCACCATGCAGAACGGAGAGACGGTTCTTCTGCTGCGTGTGGAGGACGATGCCGGTTTTTCGAGCATCCACGCCGCCCGAAGCACTGACGGCGTCACCGATTGGCGGACCGATCCTGCCCCCATTCTCAAGCATAATGAAGACTCTTGGCGGTATGAACAATGGGGGTGCGAAGATGCGCGGGTGATCTACGATCAGGGGGATAAACGCTGGTACATTACCTACACCGCCTATTCACCCGCTGGGCCGGCCATCGGTCTGGCGTGGTCGGATGATCTGATCGCCGCCGAGCGCATCTGTCTCTTTCCATCACCATCTGATAAGGACGGCGCACTCTTTCCGACCAAGATCGGCGATCGCTGGGTACTCCTCCACCGCCCTGAGTCGGGCGGTCATCAGGATATCTGGTCGGCATCCTCGACCGATCTGGTTCACTGGGGAAAGCCGCACTGTGTGCTCACGCAGTCTTCTGGCCCTGCATGGGATGCCGTGAAAGTTGGTGTCGGTCCGCCCCCAATCCTCACTGAACGCGGATGGCTGATCATCTATCACGGCGTCAAACAATATGGGAGTGACTTGGTGTACCGCGCTGGCGTTGCGTTGCTTGATCTTGACACACCAAACAAGGTGATCGCACGATCAAAGCGATGGATTTTTCAGGCCGAGGCCCCGTATGAGGTCTCCGGGCTCATGCCCAATGTCGTGTTCCCCACCGGGGCGGTCTTGCGAGGTGACGAGTTGTGGATGTATTACGGCGCCGCCGACACCTGCGTGTGCCTGGCCATTGCTCGGATGGACGACATTCTGGCCGAACTCACCGACTGAATCCCAGTCCGCCCAACCACTGCGCCTACAACACCTACAACCGGCACGCCGACAACAGAGCCACTCGGCACAACCTAGATCACCGACCTAAATAACCGACCGAGACAACAAGTGGACGATCGAGGCGTGGTGCTCAAGATCTCCCACGCTCAGCCCAGTCAACTCCCCATGAAAGTCGCTCACCAAAATCGCAAACTTGGGTGACCACGAATCACGGAGCACCCCAAGAAACTTCGGCGGCGCAAAGACCGCCAAACGATCAATAGACAACTCGTCGGCGAGTTGTTCCACCCACACGCCGATCTCTTTGGCGAACCGTTTCCGCTGCATCTCGTCCTCATGCCCCCACGATGCGTTCGTGTGCCCGTCTTTCTCGCCCAGCGGTGACGGGCGAGTGTGCTGGCGTGGTTCCCAGGTGTTTGTAAGCCGGTCGCGCTCAGTCACATGGGGATGACCCGAAGCCGTGCGATCAATACAGACCAACCGTCCGCCTCTCTCGTCACATAAAAGTGCCCAATGTTGAGTTGTCATATCGAACCTCACAGGCCTCGAAGAAACACAAAGCGACCCAATAGAACCGACGAATCCCGCGGAGAGTCGCCAGAATCAGCGGAACCATGATTAGTATCGCCCTTTGGGGCCTCTATAGCAACAGGGATACAACCCTGTTTGTGTGGATGGATTGTGGATTGGTCAAACAGGGTAGAAGTTTGCGTATACAATTCGTCAAGAATACCCGGCGAGGAATGACAACTCGCCGAGATTGAGTAGGTGCATTTGCATTTGGGTTCTTCTCAGCCTGACCGTTCGCCCAAGCCCGGCGGGCCAACCCGAGCGGGTTCTCCCGTTGAAGGTGTCGCTGCCGGCTCAGCACCTGAGGCATCCGCCGACCAATACGCCACGCTCTTGCGACAAATGGTCGAGAACCTCTCATCCGGGGCGGTGTTCATCGAGGGCGATCAACTCTATATGAACGCGGCCGCCGAAGAGCTCACCGGATACCGAGGCGATGAGTTGTCGACCGTTGACGAGTGGTTTTCGGTGCTCTTTGGAAACCGGCGCGAGGAAGTCCGCAGGAAATATGAATCGCATCGCCAGCGTGGATTTGACACGCGATCAACAACGCTCATCGTGCGCAAAGATGGCCAAGAACGCCGGGTTGAGTTCACCGGCTCTCGCTGGAATACTCATGAAATCTGGCTCCTTCATGACGAAACCGAGTTGGCCCAAGCCGCTCGGGCACTCAAGGAGAGCGAACTTCGCCTTCAAGCCATCTTAGATACCGCCGTCGAAGGGATCATCACGGCCGACCACAGTGGTCTTGTGATCTCGTTTAATCGGGCCGCGGCCCATATCTTTGGGTACACGCCCGATGAAATCCTCGGCCAAAATATCAGCATGCTGATGCCACCCTCCTACCGTCAGAAGCACACCGATTATATTGAACAGTATCTCAAAGCACGCCAGTCCAAGATCATTGGCGTAGGGATGGAAATCGTTGCCCAACGAAAGGACGGCACAACCTTTCCAATCGAACTGGCCATCAGTGAGATCGACCACCTGCATATTTTCACCGGCGTCCTGCGCGACATCAGCGACCGCAAGGAAATCGAAGCGCGTCTAATGCAGGGCCATCGCCTCAGCGCCATCGGCACACTCGCCGCTGGGTTGGGGCACGACATGAACAACATCCTGCTCCCTGTGCGGGCCAGGCTGGACCTGATCGATCACGCGGGGCTCCCTGATGCAGTCCAAGAACACTTCGTCGAGATCCGCAAGTCGACCAAGTATCTCCAGGATCTGGCCGACGGGCTTCATCTGCTGGTCATGGATTCGGGAGATTCGGGGGTATCAGAAGAGTTGACATCGCTCAATGACTGGTGGGAGCAGGTGCATTCACTCCTCGGGCGAGCACTCCCCAAAGAGGTGCTCTTCACGGCGTCAATCCCATCCGATCTCCCGGAGATCCGGGTCGCGCCCCACCAACTGACCCAGGCGGTGCTCAACATGCTGGTGAACTCGGGCAAAGCGGTCGGCGCTGATGGTCGCGTTGAGCTCTGGGCCGATGTTGATGAGGACAACCAGTGTGTTCGGCTCGGTGTCACCGACAATGGGAGCGGGATGAGCGATGAGGTCAGGCATCGGGCGATCGAGCCATTCTTTACAACCCAGTCTCGTGGGCTGGGCACCGGGCTGGGCTTGTCACTCGTCCATCGCGTAGTCCAAGCCAGCGGGGGGACGATTGAAATCCAGTCAGAAGTAGGAAAGGGGACAACCATTATTCTCAAGTTCCCCGAAGCCCCCCAGCAATCCATCAACGAGTCATCCCAAGGCACCGGGCGCCCGCCGCTCGCGATCATCTCGGTACAAGACCCTCGCACCGGCTCGATTGCTGAGAGTCTTCTCTCGATCATCGGGTTTGATGTAGAACCCGCCAACGCCGATGCCGACGCAACCGACCACGCTGCTCTCTGGATCATTGATGCCTCAGTTCAAGCCCAGCCCCAAAACCTAGATCGGGTTCGTCAGTGCCTTACCGAGGGGTGCCGGGTGATTGTGCTCGGAGCGCTGCCGCCTGAGTGGGAGTCACTGGATGTCCAGGTCGTCGAAAATCCCAATGACTTTTTCAAACTGCGAGCGGCCATCGAGTTGGCCGCTGATGAGGTATCCCAATGACCAACCTTCCGATCCGTGTATTGTGCGTTGAAGACCATGCGTTTCTTGTCGATGGGCTCCGCGCCCGATTCGAGATCGAGACGGATATCAAATGCGTCGGACACCTCGAATCGGCGGATGGATTGATCGCAACAGCTGTGGAGCTCCGTCCCGACATTGTGCTGATGGATATCGAGATGCCCGGGCCCGATCCGTTCGAGGCCGTCGAGGATCTCATGCGGATGGTCCCCAGCAGCCGCGTCGTTTTTTTGAGTGCCTATATCCGTGACCATTACATCAGCGCCGCCGTCAACGCCGGGGCGTTCGGGTATTTCTCAAAGAGCGACGAGACCGATGAGATCATCGAGGGCATCCGCACGGTCGCCCGGCGCGGGGTATTCGTGCTGAGCCCAAAGGTCAAAGCCCGCTGCACACCAACCAAGGGCCTCAAGCGGGGACAGATCGAGCCGCTGACCACCAAGCTCGATTCACTGACTCCGCGCGAGCACGAGGTCCTCCGAATGATCGGGCGGGGCATGACACGCACCGAGATCGCCAAGACCCTCTGCCGGAGTGTCAAGACCATCGACGGGCACCGCGAAAAAATCATGGACAAACTCGACATCCATGACCGGGGCGAACTCGTCCGCTTTACGATCCGCGAGGGTCTGGCCGAGGCGTAAGCACCGCATCGGATTGGCTCTGGAACACAATGATCTAAGAAACAGGGAAACAACCCTGTGTCGTACGAATCATCGTGCCGGTACTCTTAAGCAGTACAATACCGGAGGCCCAAGCCATGACCATACAGACCAGCAGGTTCATCGTCCCCCTCGAACAACTCACCCTTCAAGACCTCCCACGCGTTGGTGGCAAGAACGCCTCGCTCGGAGAGATGATCCGGGGTCTTCATGCAAGCGGTGTCCAAGTGCCCGGCGGCTTTGCCATCACCACCGATGCCTACAGAAAACACCTGGCACAGAACAACCTCACCGACGAAATCCAAGCACACATCGACCGCTTGGATGTCAACGATACCAAAGAACTCGCCCGTGTCGGGCGTGATATCCGGTACTGGATTCAAGATGCCCCGCTCCCAACTGATGTTCGCGATGAAGTCATGAAGGCCTACAAGGCAATGTCCCAGGCCGATGGCGAGTACGGAATTCATGTTGCCGTCCGTTCGAGCGCCACGGCCGAAGACCTCCCCAGCGCCTCGTTTGCCGGTCAACAGGACACCTATCTCTTCATCCAAGGCGAGGTGAATCTTGATGTCGCCGTCCGCGCCTGCATGGCCTCGCTCTACACCGATCGAGCGATCGTCTACCGCCAACAACACGACATCCCCAATCAGGACGTCGCGCTCTCTGTGGGTGTCCAGCGAATGGTTCGAAGCGATCTCGCCTCGGCGGGTGTGATGTTCACGCTCGATACCGAGAGCGGGTTTCGGGATGTTGTGGAAATCTCCGGCTCATGGGGTCTGGGCGAGTTGCTCGTCCAGGGTCGCGTGAATCCCGATGAGTTCTGGGTCCACAAGCCAACAGCCAAGAACGGGCATCGCTCGGTGATCCGTAAAGAACTTGGAAATAAAAAGGTCAAACTCGTGCACGATGAGGGCGGAACAAAGCCAACGAGGCAACTCCATGTTTCCAAAGCTGACCAAAGACGATTCACCCTCACCGATGACGAAGCCCTCCAACTCGCCCAGTGGGCAATGGCCATCGAAGACCACTACTCAGCGGTCGCCAAGAAACCCACGCCGATGGACATCGAATGGGCCAAAGACGGCATCACTGGCGAGTTGTTCATCGTACAAGCCCGACCAGAAACGGTCCATTCACAAGAACGCGAGTTGATCGAGGTGTACCGCGTCAAGGAACACCGCCCCGCCATCCTGACGGGAAAGAGCGTCGGCAACAGCATCGCGTCCGGGCCTGTCCGTGTCATCCACAACAGCACCCACATGGACAAATTCCAAGATGGTGAAGTCCTTGTCGCTGCGATGACCGATCCGGATTGGAATCCGATTCTCAAACGGGCCGTCGCCGTCGTCACCGATCGCGGCGGGCGGACATGCCACGCCGCCATCGTTGCCCGCGAACTCGGGATCCCGTGCGTCGTGGGCACCAAAGACGCCACGGGCAAGCTCCATTCTGGGCAGGAAGTGACGGTTTCGTGCGCTGAAGGTGAGGTTGGCAAGGTCTACGATGGCACGATCGACTTTGAACGAGAAGAAATTGATCCCACAACCCTGCCAGAATCTCCTGTGCCGTTGATGCTCAATATCGCCTCGCCGGACATGGCGTTTCATCACGCCCTGCTTCCCAGCGCCGGCGTGGGGCTCATGCGGATCGAGTTCCTGATCACCGATTCGGTCGGCATCCATCCGATGGCTCTGGTGCATCCTGAGCGCGTCGAGGATCGGCATCAGCGCAAAGAAATCCGCGAACGGACGGCTGCGTATGAATCGCCTTCAGAGTTCTTTATTGATCGGCTTTCCTCTGGTGTGGCTCAGATCGCCGCCGCATTCTACCCAAGGCCCGTGATTGTCCGTTTCTCCGACTTCAAGACCAACGAATACGCCGGGCTCCTCGGTGGCCAGGCCTTTGAACCCACCGAGGCCAACCCGATGCTCGGTTTCCGCGGCGCATCACGGTACTACGACGACCGATACCGCGAAGGGTTCGCCCTCGAATGCGCCGCCATCTCTCGCGTGCGCAAGACGATGGGGCTGACCAATGTGAAGGTGATGATTCCGTTCTGTCGAACAATTCAAGAGGGCAAAGATGTACTCGCCGAGATGGAACGCAACGGGCTTGAGCGTGGCAAAGATGGGCTGCAAGTCTATGTGATGTGTGAGATTCCCAACAATGTCATCCAGGCCGAGGAGTTCAGCGAACTCTTCGATGGGTTCTCGATCGGCTCCAACGACCTCACACAGCTGACCCTGGGCATTGATCGCGATTCGGCCATGCTCTCGCATCTGTTTGACGAGCGCGATCCGGGGGTCAAGCGGATGATCTCGATGGTCGTCGAAACGGCACATCGCTGCGGGCGTCCCGTGGGCATCTGCGGCCAAGCCCCCAGCGACCACCCAGACTTTGCCGAGTTCCTCGTCGAGATCGGCATCGATTCGATCTCCCTGAATCCTGATTCATTGTTGGAGGTGACACGCCGGCTCGGAAAGAAATCAGCAGCGTATGAATCGAAGCCGTCGGTCTCCGAAGGTCATCTTCTGGGTGGTTGAATCCTCCCGATACTGAGTAAACCGACGCTGAGTAGATCGTGAGCACCCACACCACACGGGTGTTTTTCAGACCGCACCGGCAATCATCGCCGTAGTCACCAGATTCTCGGTTGGAACATTACCCGACGCGAAGCCGTCGATGTTTCGCATGGTTGTGGCCGCGATGCTTTGGATCGCTTCACGGGTGAGAAAGCCCTGGTGTGCGGTGATGAGCACATTGGGGAATGTCAGAAGACGAGCAAAAACATCGTCTTGGATCACCGTTTCTGAGAAGTCGCGAAAGAACAGGTCCGCCTCTTCTTCATAGACATCCAATCCGACCGACCCAATTTTGCCCGACTTGAGCCCGCCGATGAGTGCGTTGGTGTCCACCACTTTACCACGGCTCGTATTAATCAGCATCACCCCAGCCTTCATGCGAGAGATTGCGCCATCATCAATAAAATGGTGTGTTGCGGGAGTCAGCGGGCAGTTGAGTGAAATAATATCCGAGTGTTCCAGCAGTTCATCCATCTCCACATACCGCGCGCCCAGACGCTCACACGCCGTATTGGGATAGGGATCTACCGCCAGCACCGAGCACCCCATCCCGATGAGAATCTCAATAAGTGCCCCGCCGATCCGTCCGGTCCCGACAACCCCAGCACACTTCCCGTTCATCGTAAAGCCCATGAGCCCGTCCAACGAAAAGTTCCCCTCACGCACCCGGATGTAGGCGCGATGGGTCTTCCGATTGAGCGTGAGCATCAAGGCCAACGCATGCTCGGCCACCGATTCAGGCGAGTACGCAGGCACACGGGCGACCACCAGACCGAGTTTTTGGGCGGCCACAAGATCAATTTGATTGAAACCCGCACAGCGCAGCGCGATGAACTTTGTGCCGTTGCTGGCGAGATGCCTGAGCACCGTTTCGTCGATCGTATCGTTGGCAAACGCGCACACCGCCTCATACCCGGCCGCCAGCGGCGCGGTGTGGACACCGAGCGGCGTCTCCACAAAGACCAGTTCATGTCCAGACCCCTGACATGCCGTCTCAAAGAAAGGTCGCTCAAACTCTTTTGTATTCATAACGAGAACGCGCATTTCATGCCTCACCTACTCAGTGTGTCAACACCATCTGGATCGATCAATGGTCTGTACTGAATACAGTATTCTGCACAACCACAACATCAGAAAGCATAGGGAAACCACCCTGTCTTGTGGTTTGATGGATCGGTATCGCATGACCCAGGAATCTTGCGTTTCCTAGACTCGCCGTGTCGGTGGTCGTGGAAATGTTCTTCGAACCGGCTCTTGGAGATCACAGCATGTTCACAAATCGAGTTCCGCTCTTCAAACTCTTCGGCTTTCAGATCTGGATTGACTGGAGTTGGTTCATCCTCGCACTGCTCATCACCTGGTCGCTGGCAACGGGCTACTTCCCCTCGTACCATTCTGATGTCCAACTCAGCAAACCAACCCTCTGGACAATGGGGGCTATTGGATCAATCGGACTCTTTGTCTCGATCGTTCTTCACGAACTGGGACACTCGTTGATCGCCCGCCGATTCGGGATGGAGATGAGAGGCATCACCCTGTTCATCTTCGGCGGCGTCGCCGAGATGACCGACCAGCCGCCCAACGCCAAGGCTGAGTTCTTCATGGCCATCGCCGGCCCGATCGTGAGTTTCATCATCGGGGTATTCATGCTGGGGTTGACGATGGTGGGCACCGCTCAGGAGTGGCCGATCCAGGTCTTGGCCGTCACCGGATGGCTTGGTTGGATCAATCTGATTCTCGTCGCCTTTAACATCATCCCCGCATTTCCGCTCGATGGCGGGCGCGTCCTCCGGGCCGCCCTGTGGAACTGGAAGAACGACCTCCGCTGGGCAACCCGCATCGCCTCAGACATCGGCGGGCTGTTCGGATTCTTTCTCATCGTCATCGGCATCTTCAGTATCTTCATGGGCAACTTCATCGGTGGAATCTGGTGGGTAATCATCGGGCTATTCCTCAGGGCCGCATCCACCTCGTCGTACCAGCAGGTGCTCATCAAACGGGCCTTAGAAGGCGAGCCCGTCGAACGGTTCATGACCCAATCGCCTGTGGTCGTTTCGCCGGACATCACGATCCGAGAGTTGGTCGATGATTATTTTTACCATCACTACTTCAAAATGTATCCGGTGGTCGAGGATGGAACCTTGCGTGGCTGCGTGACGATCGCCAGCATCAAGGCGATACCCAGAGACCAGTGGGCAACCAAAACCATCCGCGAGATTATCGACGAGTGCACCCCAATGAACTCGGTGCACCCCAACGATGATGCCATGAGGGCCCTGATCAAACTCAATCGCGCCGGTGCCTCACGGCTCATGGTCGTCGAGGATGGGCATTTGCTGGGCATCCTGAGTCTCAAGGACCTCATGAGATTCATGTCCGCCAAGACCGAACTTGAGGATACCGCATGATCTCAATGGCTGATGGACCGCAGTTTCGTCTATAATAACGGTCATGGACACCAGCCCCGTCGAGAAGGTTGCCGATCGCACACAACCCGTTTTCTCAGCACGCGCCATCACCAAAACCTACCAAGTGGGCGAGTTGGAAATCCACGCGCTCCGAGGCGTCAACCTTGACCTCTTCAAAGGCGAGTTCATGGTACTCCTAGGACCATCGGGCAGCGGCAAATCAACACTCCTCAACATCCTCGGCGGGCTCGATGTTCCGACCGCCGGACAGGTCAACTACCTTGACCATAATCTCACCGCCTACAGCGATTCGGCGATGACCCTCTTTCGACGCGAGCATGTCGGATTCGTCTTCCAGTTCTACAACCTGATTCCGAATCTGACGGCCCGAGAAAATGTCGCCCTCATCACCGACATCACCCAAGACCCCATGAGCCCGGACGAAGCACTTGAGATCGTCGGGCTGCGCGATCGTATCAATCATTTCCCCGCCCAACTCTCAGGCGGCGAGCAGCAGCGCGTCGCCGTCGCCAGAGCCATCGCCAAACGCCCCGATGTCCTCCTCTGCGACGAGCCAACGGGCGCGTTGGACTCAACCACCGGCATCATCGTCCTCGAAGCGATCGAACGCGTCAACCGTCAACTTGGCACGACAACCGCCGTCATCACACACAACGCCGCCATCGCCAACATGGCCGACCGCGTTGTCTCAATGTCCGGCGGTGAGATCGCAGAAATACACATCAATCAAAACAAAAGGCCCGCCCACGAGATTACCTGGTGAAAGCGATCCATATCAAACTGTTCCGCGACATCGCCTCTCTCAAGGGACAGGCCGCCGCCATCGGGCTGGTCATGGCCTGCGGCGTCGCAACCTTCGTCATGTCGCTCAGTCTCCTCGACTCCCTCAACGGCACCCTCAACACCTACTACGAGCAGAACCGCTTCGCCCAAGTCTTCGCCCATCTCAAACGCGCACCGCTGAACCTCAATGAACGAATCGCCCAAATCCCAGGCGTTGCCCATGTCCAGACCCGGATCGTCGAACGCATCACCTTAGACATGCCGGACCTGCGCGAGCCCGCATCGGGACAGATCATTTCACTCCCACCCAACCCACGAGAAGGGCTCAATCTGCTCTACCTCCGCGCCGGTCGGTTTCCAAGCGGGACACGCTCACGCGAGATAATGGTGAGCCAACGCTTCGCTCATTCACACCGCCTCGAACCCGGCGATTCGGTTCAGGCGATCATGAACGGCCGCCTCGAAACCCTCCGCGTCGTGGGCATCGCCCTCTCGCCCGAATACATCTACCTCATCAGCCCGGGAAGCATCTTCCCAGACAACAAACGCTACGGCATCTTCTGGATGGCACGCCATGAGATGGAGGCCGCCTTTGACATGAAAGGCGCGTTCAACGATGTCACCTTGAGTCTCATGCCCGGCACCAACGAATCAGAGGTCATTACCCGACTCGATCAACTCACCGAACACTACGGCGGGCTCGGGGCATATCAACGCGACGACCAACTCTCCCACAAGTTCGTTGCCAACGAAATCCACGGACTCCGCGGCATGACCATCATCGTTCCCATCATCTTCCTCGGCGTCGCCGCCTTCTTGCTCAACATCGTCATCGCCCGCATCATCTCCACACAACGAGAACAAATCGCAGTCCTCAAAGCAATGGGCTACCGAAACATCGAGATCGGGCTTCATTTCTACAGCTTCGTCATGCTCATCACCATCCTGGCGGTCATTGCCGGATCACTCTTTGGCGCCTGGATGGGCCGCAGCATGACGGTACTCTACACCGAATACTTCGACTTCCCATCACTCCAGTACACCCTCAAGCCTCATGTTCTGTTGCTCGGGTTCCTTGTCAGCACCGCCTCAGCATCACTCGGCGTCGCCCACGCGCTGCGCGTAGCGATGCGCCTCCCCCCCGCCGAAGCGATGCGACCACAGCCACCCCTCTCGTTCCGACCAACGATTCTCGAACGCCTCGGTCTCCATCGCATCGTCCCCCCGCCCATCCGCATGATCCTGCGCCAACTCGAGCGCCAGCCCATCAAGACGGGGCTCTCCATCCTCGGGATCGCGCTGGCCACCGCCATCCTCGTCGTCGGCAGCTTCACCCAAGATGCGGTCGACTACTTCCTCGATCTCCAGTTCAATCGCATTCAGCAGTACGACATTGATGTCGTGCTGGCCGAGCAAACCAACGATACCGCCCTGTCAACGATCCGGCACATGCCGGGAGTCCTGGCAATCGAGCCGTACCGATCACTGGCTGTCCGCCTCCGAAGCGGGCACATCGACCGGCGGACCGGCGTCCTCGGGCTCACCCAAAGCGACGGGCTGTTCCAGTTGCTCAGCATGGACGGACGATCAATCACCCTCCCAGAGAATGGAATTATCCTCTCAACCAGACTGGCCGAAGAACTCCATGTCCGAGCCGGCGATTCGGTGACCATTGATGTTCTGGAAGGACGCAGACCATCGTTGTCAGTCCAGGTATCGGGTCTCATCAACGATTTTTCCGGCTTGTCCGCGTACATGAACCTCAATCGCATAAACAAGCTGATGCGCCAGCAGCACACGATCGGCGGCGCGTTTCTCTTGGTCGATCCGGCGTATGTTGATGCGTTGTACGAGGAACTGCACAACACGCCGCGCGTCGCAGCCGTGAATGTCAAATCCGCCACGGAAGAGAACTTCCGCAAAACCATTGCCCGCAATCTGGGGTTGGTGCGTCCGTTTCTGATCGGTTTTTCCGTCATCATCGCCTTTAGCGTCATCTACAACAGCGCGAGAATCTCGCTCTCAGAGCGCAGCCGCGATCTGGCAACACTGCGTGTCTTGGGATTCACCCGCCGCGAGGTTTCGATGATCCAGCTCGGCGAACTCGCGATCCTCACCACCATCGCCATCCCGATCGGGCTGGCTCTCGGACACTACTTGTCATGGCTCACCTCAAAATCATCCGAGTCTGAACTCGTCCGAATCCCGTTTATCATCGAACCATCAACATTCGTCCAGGCGGCGGTCATCGTGGCCTTGGCCTCGGTGGTCTCAGGGCTTGTCGTCGGCCGTCACCTTGATAAACTCGATCTGATCTCCGTTCTCAAGTCGCGGGAGTAAGATACACCATGCCCAAACTCCGGTCATCTCTGTTGATTCTCGTCGGGCTCGCCGTGGTTGTGGCCATTGTCTACGCACTTCGCCCCCAACCCGTCGCTGTAGATGCCGCCATTGCGGTCATCGCCCCTATGCAAGTCACCGTCGACGAAGAGGGCAAGACGCGCATCCGAGAACGCTATGTCGTCTCAAGCCCGCTGACGGGTCGCCTCAGACGCATCACACTGGATCCGGGCGATCAAGTCAAAGCCCTCAAGACCGTCCTGGCGGTCATCGAGCCAACCGACCCTGAACTGCTCGATGCTCGCGCCCTGGCCGAGGCCGTTGGGCGAGTCCAGGCCGCCGAGGCCGCACTACGCCAAGCCGGCGCCTCATCAGAACGCGCCCGGATGGCGTACGACTACGCCGAGAATGAACTGACGCGGATGACCGAGGCCTTCAATGCAAACGCCGCCAACATGCACGAACTCGATCAAGCACGAACCAACGAGCGAACATTGGCCGAGGGCTTCCGCGTCGCTCAGTACGGCCAAGAAATCGCCCGGTACGAACTCCAAGTCGCCCGCAGCGCACTCTTGTATGCACAAGGCCAAGGCGAGAGCGACGAACGAACAAGGATGCCCCTGCACTCACCGATCGACGGCGCAGTCCTCCGCGTCATGCAAAAAAGTGTCGCAGTCGTCACGCCAGGCACACCCCTGATCGAAGTCGGCGACCCTCGCGACTTGGAACTGGTCATTGATGTTCTGTCCACAGATGCCGTCAAAATCAAACCCGGCCAACCCGTCATCATCGAACACTGGGGCGGAACAACACCACTCCAAGGCACCGTCCGTCTCGTCGAACCCTCCGCCTTCACCAAAGTCTCCGCCCTGGGAATCGAAGAGCAACGCGTCAATGTCATCGCCGACTTCCTCACACCACCCCAAGACCGAGCATCGCTCGGCGACGGCTTCCGCATCGAGTCGAGCATCGTGATCTGGGAACACCCCCAAACCCTGCAAATCCCATCAAGTGCCGCATTCCGTAGAGGCGATCAGTGGGCGACCTTCGTGATCGAGCACGGCAGGGCCATGCTCCGAGATATCCAACCCGGACGCCAGAACGGCCGAACAATCCAGATACTCAGCGGACTGACCGAAGGCGACCGCGTTGTACTCCATCCAAGCGATCGGTTGTCATCTGGATTAAGAGTCATCGAGCGACAGAATAGGCAATAACCGATTTGAACCCGAGTTTTCTGCTTACACCCAAAATTCTTCTTATGCGTGAGTTATCTCCGGTCAATAAACCAGACCGGACAGGCGAAAAAAGTCTGTTGATATTGGGTGCTGTTCCCGCGGGCATCGACAAAAATGGATCGCCCGGGAGTACCTAATCGATTCCGACATTTGACAGTGTCAGAGACGCTCCAACACTGTGACCAGAGGACATTCAGTGTCTACGCCGCTTCGGCCAGTTCGATCTGGCGAGTGTGCTGAACAAGCTCGCCTTCGGCTATCAGCGAATCAATCGCATCGTACACCGCTGGGCGAGTGGCCTTTGACAATCGGGCGATCTCGGAAATGGATAAGAAGAGCCATCAAGATCGAGTGTGGAATATGCAGGCGTACCGTTGAACAGGACGCCTCGGCGTGCTCATTGGGATTCAATGATGTCGGCAGAACTGTTCATGTTGGTCAGTAATGCTTTACAACACGCCAAATCCAGCAATATGGATGGCGCACTAAAGAACAAAGTTTTGCATTGGATAAAGACCGATTATCGGCGGTAGGTAATGCGACCTTTGGTGAGGTCGTATGGAGAGATTTCTACGGTGACGGTGTCGCCGGGGAGGATGCGGATGTAGTGCTTGCGCATTTTGCCGGAGATGTACCCGATGATCTCGGTTTGTTGCTCGTTGGGAAGGCGGATCCTGAACATGGCGTTTGGGAGCGCTTCGGTAACGATCGCGTCCATTGTAATTTTGTCGTCTTGCTTGGCCATATTTCTTTCGGTCTCCGTTTTCTTTCGAGCCACTGGCGTGGGCTTCTGGGTTCAAAGGATACGCGCCTGGTCTGGCCGAGGTGGTGATTTAGGGGATCAACGCCATGATTTGGGCTGGTTTCTGGTTGTATTGGCGGATCAGATTGAACCATTGCTTGTTCAGAGAGCGTCTGAGGGGCACACACAGCATAGGTCATTTAGATTTGTGCCTGTGGGGCCGGTGCCGATGGTTGCGTGAATCGAGTCGAGGAATGGGAGTGTGTTATGGCCTAGGAGTGCTTTGCGGGCTGCCAACTGACGCTCTGGGCAAGCGAGCATCTTGGCGGTGATGACGGCCCCGGCAGCATCAGTTGGCCCGTCAATCCCGTCAGTGGCCAGACCCAAAGCCACCCAGTCGGCACACCCTAATTCAGCAAGTTGGAGGGCACATGCAAGCACGAGTTCAAGGCAAGGCCCGCCTACCCCGGATGTGCTGCTCGCGTCAACGGTGGTTTCCCCAGCAATCAGACACGCGACTGGTCCAAATTTACGATACGCTCCAGCGAGTGTTCGCCCCTGGTCAGATGATTCGCCGCTGATTCCTGATCTAGATAACCCAATCTCATCCCTGCCAACAAACTCAGCAGCAGCATCCAGAGCCGTTCGATGATTCCCAACAATCTCGTGCCCGACTACATACTCCGGATTCATCATCGGCCCAGAAGCAACTGTATCCAGATCATCATCAAGAACATCAGACAGCACAATGGCATGGCAATAGTGGACATGCCCAAGAACCTCAGCCAGCCCGCCGGCCTTGAGGGTTTCGAGCCCTCGTCGTAGCTCGTTGAGCTCATGGATAGACGCTCCGCGGGCGTTGAGGGCGCTGGCGGTTTCGGTTATTTGCTCAAGTGTAATGCCGGGCTTGGGACTGCAGAGGTGTGCAGAGCCGCCGCCTGAGATGCAGACTATGCAGTTGTGAGATACGGGGATCGAACGGGCGTATCGGACAAGTGCTTCGGTCGCGGCGACATTCCGGGATGTGGGCGACGGGTGATCGACTCCATGATATTGGAATCTCGAATCCGTGAGCGGATGCGGTATCTGGGAATCGGGAGCCAGGACAACCCCGCCAGCAAAGTGTTGTCCAAGGCCTCGCTCGCACGCTTGAGCCATCTTTGCAGATGCTTTCCCGAAAGCGAGAACATGCGTTTGTTCTGTGAACTGAGTGAAGTCGGCCGACTCCGAAACAAGCATGCCCGGATCGCAGCGGGTGAGGATGTGAGAAACAAACTCGCGGGTAAATTTTTGAACCGCAATATCGAGTTTGGTTGAGAGTTCAATGGGAATCATGTTCGGAGGGCGAGCCGTAGCCGATCAATGGCTTGGTCGATGGTGTTCATTTTTTTGCAGAATGCGAATCGTACAAATCCGGCTCCGTGAACCGGATTGTCATAAAACGCACTCGGTGGAATGGCGGCCACGCCCGCGTGCTCTGGGAGCCAAGTACAAAGATCAATGTCGGTCTTGAGCCCAAGCCTTTCGCTGACATGATGGTGCTCGGCCATGATAAAATACGCACCTTCCGGGGCATGCACTTTGAATCCCAGTTCACTCAATGCTTCACAAAGAATCCTGCGGGTGCTGGTGTAGTGCTTTGAAACTCTGTCCACTTCATCGCGGGCATTGTCGAGCAAGGCCGCTGCTCCGATTTGCATCGGGCCTGGAACCGAGAAGGTTAGGAACTGATGCGCTGCCCGGATCCCAGCAGTGAGTTCGGGTGGAGCAATCGCCCAGCCAACCTTCCATCCGGTAAGCGAGAAAGTCTTGCCAAGCGACGACATGACCACTGTGCGATCCCGCATGCCTTCGATGGTTGCGATGGAGCGATGTGTATGGCCATCAAAGGTCAGCCGTTCATAGACCTCGTCTGAGAATGCGATCGTGTTGTGCTTCTTGCAGAGATCAGCGATGAGCGTGAGTTGCTCATCGGTCATCACCATCCCGGTCGGATTGTGAGGCGTGTTGACAAGGATTGCCCGGGTCTTCTCGCTAAAGGCAGCCTTGAGGTCCTCTGGATCAAATGTAAATCCATTGGACGAGGGTTTGATGGTGACAAACTTAGGAATCGCACCCGCCATCGCAACAGCCGCGCGATATGAGTCGTAGAAAGGCTCAAAGAGGATGACTTCTTCGCCTGGATTGACCAGTCCCAAGAATGCTGCTGCGATCGCTTCGGTGCAGCCGTTGGTGACGGTGATCTCGGTGGCGGGGTCACAGGGGAGGTTGTTGTAATCCGCCGACCATCGGGCGATGGCCTCTCTGAGCATCGGAAGGCCCGCAAGGGGAGCGTACTGGTTGACCCCATCGATGATGGCTTGTTGGGCGGCCTGTTTGCCAAGGTCGGGCCCGTCGAAATCAGGGAATCCCTGCGCGAGATTGACGGCTTTATGCTTATTTGCAAGGGCGGTCATTGTGGCGAAGATAGTGGTACCAAAGGGCACAAATCGGGCGGCGGTCTGTGTCATGACCACACGATAGTCTCATAAGAACCCGCTTGGTGAATCTGACTGGTTTTCGGATTCTCACTTGACACCAACGATGAGAGGCCTAGGATTTTTCACCTGATCCTCCGTAGCTCAATTGGTAGAGCGAGCGGCTGTTAACCGCTAGGTCACTGGTTCGAGTCCAGTCGGAGGAGTTTTTTAACGGTGTTTGAAAAAGGCTTGTTTTTACAAGTCTTTTTTGTGCGCCGCCGCCCTACTGCCTGCCCCACTGGCCGCCCCACTGCCTGACCACCTATTGATCGCGCAGTGGATGGATTTACTTGTGTAGGCATAGGGCTTATCAGGGTTGAGTGCTGGCGCAGTTGCCGGATTTCTTCTTCACCACGATAGAGCCTTGAGGCATCAGGTAGTCGATGACATCCAGAGCAGTATATGAAACCGAGCCCGGCTTCAGGAATCGAGCAGTATCAGCGACATCGTCGCCAGAAGTGATCAGAGGTTTTTCGACACTCCCATCCCGTTGAATCTGCCCGAGGCTTATGTTGGACAACAGGCCGTTGCAGACACACTTGCGTCCAACGGTGTCCTCAATTTTTCCACCCTTTTTGATGTAATCTTCAACAGGCTCTGACGGACATCTCCAGCCAACTTTGCCGTTGTCTTTTTTGTAGGCATGGCGGAGATAGCCAAGGTCGCAGATTCGAGTTCGGGCTTCATACGAAGCCTGCTCCGAATGCGTGCCTTCCATCCGGAGCACTTTGAACGGGAACCCAGTGGGCGATGCGACCGGGTCTGTAAAGACCTTAGCGACTCCGTCGATACTCATTTTAACGGAGTCATCCCGAAGCTCTGGATCCAGGCCTGATTCTTCACAGAACGCAAAGGCAGTCCCAATCTGCACACCTGCAGCACCTATTTCAAGTGCTTCGGCGATGCGTTCTGGTTCGGCGTATGAACCGGCGAGCCAGAAAGGGAGCCCAAGTTCTTTGACCGCTTTGAGATCACACGCATCACGATCCCCATAAACGGGTTCGCCTTCGATGCTCAGTTGCATCTTTCCGCGCGGAGGAGCGTTGTGCCCGCCTGCTGTTGGGCCTTCGATAATAAAGCCGTTCACTTTGCCGCTGGCTTTGCGGGTGAGCATGTTGGCGAGGGTTGCAGAAGACACAATCGCCAAGAAATCTGGGCGTTCGATATCAGGAACCTGGCCATCACAGAATGTGTTTGGATCAAAGTATGTCGAGAAGGATTCTCCGGCATCGGCTCCTTGGACATCAACTTTGAGTTCAACGGGTTCTTTGTTCGCAAGACGATCGAGAATGCCTGGGATCGCTTTGGGGATACCGGCGCCCATCAGCACATACGAAACTCCCGCGAGCATGGCTCCAAACATTGAAGGAAGGTTCGGGACCTGAATCTTCTCGAGGTAATTGATCCCGACAGGCCCGTCGTGCCCTTCTTTGGCGAGGTAGACCTCGACGAAGTTCGAAGCAACGAGCAACTCTTCGAGCATCTTGGAGGGCTTCATGCTGAGAACTGGCTTGGCCTTGAATGGTTTGTCAGCGTCTTTGCCGCCTTCAACAAAGTAGCGATCAATGATCCGCTGGGCAACCCCTGGGATCGGGAAGTGGCTTAGGGCTCTTTGCATATGCCCGCCCGGATCGCCGACTTGGAGCCGGCGGGCAAGCAGTACATCAAGTGCAGTCCCGGAGACCACACCGAGTTGCCCGGCTTTAGAGACTGCATTGGCCAAGGTCCAGCTGGAGACGCCTGCGCCCATGCCGCCTTGAATAATAATTGGGAGTGGAGCGGTTGTCATGTGTGGTTATCGTAGCCCAGTAATGAACAAAGGCCCCGTTTGGGGCTCAGTTGCTCACAAGTTGCTGTAGGGCGTTTTTTCGGTATTTACCACTGGCCGCTCATGGACTTATTGCCGCGAGAGGAACCGGGGCGACCGCCACTGATTGCCGATTTTTTGACTCGTCCGGTGGGGGTGGAACTGGATTTATTGGACTTGCCTGGGAACGAACCGCTTGGTTTGCCACTGGCTTTGACGGTTGATTTGCCGCCTGGCTTTCCGTCGGGTTTTCCGCCTGATTTCTTGGCGTATTTCGGCTTCCCAGAGAATCCGCCAGAGTTGCTGCTGTTGGAGCCGCCTGAACGCTGCTTGCCAAACCGGCTGTTTGGCTTGTTTTTGCGGAACCCACCTTGATGGCTCTTAGATGGAGCCCGCCTGGCTGATGGCGGCGGAACATCAAATGTCAGATCCGTATTGCCACTGCCAATCTCAATCTTGATCTTGGTCCGGCGTTCAATCGCCCGGTAGATCCCGATCTCGCTGTGATCACAGAACGAGAGGGCGATCCCTGAAGCCCCCGCGCGTGCTGTCCGCCCAATCCGGTGAACATAGGTCTCCGGGTCAATCGGCATATCGAAGTTGACCACATGGGTGATATCGTCCACATCAATACCGCGCGAAGCGATGTCGGTCGCGACGAGGATTTGTGTCGCCCCAGTCTTGAATCGACGCATCGTGCGTGTCCGTGCATTCTGGCTCTTGTTGCCATGGATTGCTTCGGCGTTGATGTCGGAATGACGCAGGAACTTGACGAGTTTGTCGGCCCCGTGCTTGGTGCGGGTAAACACCAGCACACGCCCGACATCGTTGCCCAAAAGCAACCGCTCAAGCAATACCGGCTTGTTCTGACGCTCGACCATATAGATCTTTTGTGCGATCAACTCGACGGTCGATGATTCGGGTGCGGTTTCGATTGTTGTTGGTTCAAAGAGGATCGAATCGGCGAGATGGCGGATTTCTCTCGAAACCGTCGCCGAGAAGAACAGCGTCTGGCGCTGGTCGGGCATCATGTCGATAACCTTGCGAATATCGTTGATAAAGCCCATATCGAGCATCCGGTCCGCTTCATCAAGCACGAGCGTTTCGACCTGACTCAGGTTTATATGACCCTGATTGATCAGGTCGAGCAAACGCCCCGGCGTCGCCACAAGGACATCTACACCAGCACGGAGTTCGCGGACCTGCTTGCCTTGGCTCACACCACCAAAGACCACTGAGTGGCGAAGGTGAAGATTGCGGCCATACCCAATGAAACTCTCGTAAATCTGCATCGCAAGTTCGCGGGTTGGACACAAGATCAAAGCGCGAGGCGGACGACCATGCCCACCATTTCTGGTATGCTTGGATTTTTTGTTCCGGTGTTGCTGCGGCTGATCGACCGGTGTATTCTGCGACAGCCGATGCAGGATCGGGAGTGCAAACGCACAGGTCTTGCCTGTACCGGTCTGGGCACACCCGAGGATGTCGCCGCCTTGAAGGGCGACAGGGATGGCTTGCGCCTGGATAGGGGTCGCAGTGGTATAGCCTTTATCGGCTACCGCGCGAACGATGGACTCTGCGAGTCCCAGTTCATTAAAATTCATATGTGTTGTTTTTTCTTTGTCCGGAGTGATCGGGCATCGGGTTCCCGTAAATACCGGAATGTCACTCGACGCCTGATGCGAAGAAAGCAATGCCACCGGCGTGAAAATGTGCTCTGCGATCCCGATAGGCCACAGAGTCGCAAAGAATAGCCCCCAAACATCGGGAAGTCCAGATTTAACAATGAGATATGTCCACCACCACATCAAATCGACAAAAACAGAAATATGCAAAAATCCCGTTTGAAGGGGAAATCGAGGCGGTGATGAATGATTTCTGGTACACTCAAAGATTCCCCCTCAAGGGCCTTGGAAGGAAGAATATGGCAGATCTCAGCGTAGTTGTCGACGGACTCAAACTCCCAAACCCATTCGTCATCGGCTCAGGCCCCCCAGGCACCAACGCCAATGTTATCGGCAAAGCATTCGACGAAAACTGGGGAGCCGTCATCTGCAAAACCGTCAGCCTAGACGCCTCAAAGGTCGTCAATGTCGCCCCCCGCTACGCCCGCATGAGAGCCCAAGGCACCAAAGAAGTCATCGGCTGGCAAAACATCGAACTCATCTCCGACCGCTCCTTTGAAGTCTGGGAAGACGAATTCAAAAAAATCAAAGACAAATATCCCGACCGAATCCTCATCGCTTCCATCATGGAAGAATACAACAAAGACGCATGGATCGAAATCGTCGAACGCTGCCAAGCCTGCGGCGTAGACGCCTTCGAACTCAACTTCTCCTGCCCCCACGGCATGCCCGAACGCAAAATGGGAGCCGCAATGGGTCAAGACCCCGAACTCCTCGAAGAGGTCTGCGGCTGGGTCAACCAAGCAGCCACCATCCCCGTCTGGGCCAAGATGACCCCCAACATCACCCACATCGAAGACCCCGCAAGAGCATCGCTCAAAGCCGGCTGCCAAGGCATCGCCGCAATCAACACCATATTAAGCGTCATGGGTGTCAACCTCGAAACACTCCGCCCAGAACCCACCGTCGAAGGGTACTCCGTCCCAGGCGGATACTCATGCAAAGCCGTGCGCCCCATCGCCCTCCGAATGGTCATGGAACTGGCCACCATGATGTACGGCAACGAAACTCATGAAGGCGAATACAAAGACCGATCACTCTCAGCCATCGGCGGTGTCGAAACCGGCGAAGACGCCGCCCAGTTTATTCTGCTCGGCGCATCGACCGTCCAGGTCTGCACCGGCGTGATGATCCATGGCTACAAAATGGCCGGCCGCATGTGCGAAGAACTCAGCGCGTTCATGGACAAACACAACTTCAAAACCATCGAAGATTTCCGTGGGCATTCACTCCAATACTTCACCACCCACGCCGACCTTGTCCAGCGTCAGAAGAATGCCAAAGCCGAGAAGAAGGCCGCCAAAGAAGGCATGGTCACCAAAGACACCGCATGGGAAGGCGACAAGTTCGTCGAGCAATCCAACAAACTGGTCTCCAACGATGATTGATTCTGGTAGAACGGGCTTCCAGCCCGTTTCTTATTTACAAGTGCCAAGAAAGAAACGGGCTGGAAGCCCGTTCTACCAAGATGAGAATCAAAAATGCGTTGGCTTGCGTTTGAGGAGTTGGCCTCTACCAACCGTTCCGACAAACTCGCCGTCGCGTGCTTGGACCTGGCCTCGAACGGTGACGACCGATGACCGCCCAGTCATCTCCCAACCCTCAAAGGCGTTGTAATCAACCTTCGACAAACTGGTATCAACGCTCAGCGTGTGCTTGGCATTGGGGTCATACACCACCATATCCGCATCGGCCCCAACACTGATCGAACCCTTCTTCGGATACAGCCCAAATATCTGCGCCGCCTGGGTCGAACACACACTGACAAAAGTGTTGAGGTCAATCTTCCCAGCAAGCACACCAAAGGTATGAATCAAATCCACACGCTCTTGCACTGAAGGAATCCCATTGGGAATCTGAGTAAACGCATCCTTTCCCATACTCTTTTGATCACCAAAATTAAACGGTGCATGATCAGTGCCAATCGTGGAAACGATGCCCGATTTGAGCCCATTCCAAAGCGTCTCCTGATTCGATCTCTCACGCAACGGCGGCGACATGACATACTTGGCACCCTCAAAATCAGGCTTGTGAGTATAAGTTTCATCCAAAGTCAAATGTGGAGCCACAGCCTCAATCCAAAGGTTCACACCTCGAAGTTGAGCACCAACAGCCGCCTCAACCGCCTGCGTGCAAGAAGTATGAACAACATAAATATGAGCCCCGGTAAGCTCGGCAAAGGTCGCCAAATGATGCACCCCCTCGGCCTCAACACTGACAGGCCGCGACGGCTCATGCCACTCCGGCCCAGTCTTCCCCTCACCGATGAGCTTCCTCTGCATCGCATCAATCACATCAGCATTTTCACAATGCGCAGTGGTAATCACCCCAAGGCCCTTGGCCATCGTGAGCAAATCGAACAAATCCGAATCGTCAAGATTCAACGCACCCTTGTACGCCAAAAAGATTTTGAACGACGCAATGCCATGATCGGCGACAATTGTTTTGAGTTGATCCTGAGCAAGTTCATCAAATCGAACCACCGCCATATGAAAAGTATAATCAACCGCCGACAATGGAGCCGCCAAACCATTCCATTCGTTAAACGCCGCCAGCGGCTCATCGTCAGGCCCCGGACAAATCATTTCAATCAGCGTGGTCGTCCCACCAACAAGAGCCGCTTTGGAAGCTGATTCATGGTCGTCGATCGCATTTGACCCCATAAATGGCAGGTGAATATGCACATGCGGATCAATGAATCCAGGAAAAACATACTTCCCCGAAGCGTCAATCACTTCTGTATCACTCGGAAGCGTCGAGGCATCAATCCCCGATTCAATCCGCGTGATGGTTTCGTCTTGACAATAAATATCCGCACAATAATCGTCAGTCGCGGTAATGATTCGGCCATTCTTGATGAGCAGTGGCATTGATATCTCCTTACTTGGCAGCGTCGGTGAAAGCCATATCCAGTACACGAATCATGAAATCCACATCCTCGCGCGTAATACACATCGGCGGCTTGATCCGAAGCACATTGCCATACAACCCGCCCTTACCAATAAGCAAACCAAGATTCTTGGCACGCTCAAACACATCAGCACACATCGCCGATGCAGGCGCTTTGGTTGTGCGATCTTCGACAAGTTCAACACCAATCATGAGCCCTTTGCCACGCACATCGCCGATGCAATCATGACGAGATTGAAGATCACGAAGCCCTTCCATAAGGTAGCCACCAATTTCGTGTGCTCGTTTCTGGATGTTTTCGTTGAGGATGATGTCGAGCGTCGCGTCGCACTGGGCCATCGAAACCGGATTGCCGCCGAAGGTGTTGAAATGCAGCCGCTGGGCCATCGTCTGAGCAATATCAGCCCGCGTCACCACCGCCCCGCACGGTGCGCCGTTGCCCATGCCTTTGGCCATCGTCACAATGTCGGGGGTGACGCCTTGATTCTCAAACCCCCAAAACTTCGTCCCGGTGCGACCGAATCCTGTTTGGACTTCATCGGAGATGCACAAGCCGCCCGCATCGCGTACAGACTTGTATACATGCTTCAAATAGTCATCGGGGAGTTCGACGGTGCCTCCGACGCCTTGGATGGGCTCAGCGATAAATGCGGCGACTTGTCCAGTGGTGCTGAAGCGGATGACTTCATCAACATCGGCCGCGTACTTTGCCCCGGCATCAGGATCGTCATAGCCGAACGGCCCGCGGTACATGTCCGGGCACTTGGCATGATGAACCCCAAACCCCTGAGGCACCGGAGTCTTCCAAGTATTGAGCGCAGTCAATCCCATCGCCGTTGGGGACATGCCGTGGTAGGCGTTTCGGAGAGCGAGGATGTCGTAGTTGCCCGTAAATGCGCGGGCCATGAGCAACGCGAGGTCGTTTGATTCTGATCCTGAGTTGGTGAAATAACAGACACTGAGCCCGGAATCTTTGGGGAAGGTCCCCGCGAGTTTTTTTGCGTATTGAGCAATGTTGGGATGAAGATAGATCGTCGTCGTGTGCTGGAACCGTTCGTTCTGCTCGCGGATCGCCTCGATGACCTTTGGATGACAATGGCCAACCGAGACCGTCACAATTCCAGCGAAGCCATCAAGATACCGCCTCCCAGTTTCGTCGAATAAATACTGCATCGACCCCTCGACGATCATCACCGGGTCTTTGTAATACATCAAAATCGCAGGCGAAAGAAACTCCTGTCGCAACGCGAGAACCTCGGCTTTGGTGGGGCCGGTATAGGGTATCGGCGTCACGCTGTAGGCAGGCAGTGCCGGGCTTGGCGGTGATGCATTGAGAGAAGGGTCAAGAGGGAGGTTAGACATCGGTGATCTCTCCGTAAGTTTCAGGCCGGCGATCTCGGAAGAACTG
>JAESRA010000053.1 GCA_016764895.1 Phycisphaerales bacterium
GGCCGCATCAAGTTCTCATCGCTCACCCCTTGGCCTGGGGGATATATCTGTGCCGAGGGTCGGTACATGGAAGGCGACGACGAGACCGGCACCGAAAAACGAGCCGGGCTCTTCATCGGCCCTGAGTTCGGGACGGTTTCTAGGCAAGACCTCGTCACCGCCGCGCGTGAAGCGGGCGATGCCGATTTCGATGTCCTGATCGCCTGTGCGTTCAACTACGAAGCCCACGCAACCGAGTTCAACAAGCTCGGACGCATCCCGGTGCTCAAGGCACGGATGAATGCTGATCTGCACATGGCCGACGATCTCAAGAACACCGGCAAGGGCAACCTGTTCGTCATCTTCGGCGAGCCGGACATTGATATCCTCGATGCCGAGGACGGCAAGATCCAAGTCAAGATCAACGGCGTCGATGTCTTCCACCCCCAAACCGGCGAAGTCCGCTCCGACAGCACCGACGGCATTGCCTGCTGGTTCATCGACACGGAATACAACGAAGAAAGCTTCTTCGTCCGCCAGGCCTATTTCCTTGGCGCGAACGATCCGTACAAATCACTCAAAACCACCCTCAAATCCGAGATCAACGCTGATGCCTGGGCAACACTCAATAGTGATCTGTCGAGACCATTCAGTAAGCCGGAAAATGGGCGGATAGCGGTGAAGGTGATCAATCATCTTGGTGATGAGGTGATGAAAGTGTTTCGGGTGGAATGATGGAGTTTCGAATAGCAGACACATTTACGGATAGTCTTGCCAAGCTCAATGGAAATGAGCAGAAGGCTGTCAAACAGACAGCATTTGATCTACAGCTTGATCCAACAAGCCCAGGATTGAGTTTCCATAAACTCGATCGAGCCAAGGATAAAAACTTTTGGTCGATGAGAGTAAGCCGAGATATTCGGATCATTGTCCACAAGACTAAGAACAGCCTGTTGTTGTGCTATGTCGATCACCATGATGATGCCTACATTTGGGCACAGAAACGAAAGATCGAAGTCCACCCCAAAACAGGTGCTGCTCAACTGGTGGAAGTGCGGGAAACCGTGCAAGAGATCAAAATCCCTCAATATGTTGAGGCTCCTACACAACCCGAAGAAACCAAGCCACAGCCTGCGTTGTTTGATAAATATTCGGATGATGACCTCATGGGATATGGTGTGCCTGAGGAATGGCTCGGTGATGTGAAGGCAGCCAATGAAGATGAATTATTGAGTCTTGTAGACCATCTCCCAGGAGAAGCTGCTGAGGCACTCTTAGAGTTGGCAACAGGCGGTGTGCCAACGCCGTCAATGGCCGCGTCTACCGAGTTGAATCCGTTTGAACATCCTGATGCACAGCGTCGATTCAAGTTGTTTACTGATTCAGACGAGCTTGAACAGGCATTGAATTTTCCGTGGGAGAAATGGGCGGTATTTCTACACCCTGACCAGCGTCACATTGTTGAGCATGATTTCAATGGCCCCGCCCGTGTTTCTGGCTCCGCTGGCACAGGAAAAACGGTTGTAGCACTTCATCGTGCGGTGAGTTTGGCGAAAAGGAATCCAGAGGCAAAGGTGTTTGTGACTACATTTACACCATTGCTTTCCAAGCAGCTTGATCGCAAATTGAGCTATTTGACTGGTAATAATCAACAGCTTGCTGAACGAATAGTGGTGCAATCCATAGACGAGTTTGGTATTGCTCTCTTTGAGAAAGAACTCGGACAGCCAGCAGTTCCCACACAATCCATGATTAAAAAACTGCTTGTAGATGCCTCCTCCAAGGTGGCTGACCACAAGTTCACAACTCGATTTCTGGAATCGGAATGGCATCAAGTTGTCGATGCTTGGCAGTTGGATAGCTGGGAAGCATACAGGGATGTGGCACGGCTTGGCCGCAAAACGAGATTGGGCGAAAACCACCGAAAACTGTTGTGGGAGATATTCAAAGGCGTTCGAGAGATTCTGGATCAGCGTGGTTTGATTACGATTTCTTCGATCTTTGGCAGGCTGGCTAAGGAGTCATCCTCATTTTCTTCCTCTCTTCCAGATTTTGTGGTTGTCGATGAAGCCCAGGATATCACCGTACCGCAGCTTCGGTTCTTGGCCACATCAGTTGGTGATTCACCCAATCGTCTGTTCTTTGCAGGTGATCTTGGCCAACGGATTTTCCAAACTCCATTTTCATGGAAATCGTTGGGTGTGGACATTCGTGGGCGGTCTCGGACGCTTCATATCAACTACCGAACATCTCAGCAGATCCGTGAGCAAGCTGACCGGCTATTGCCAGAGGCAATGTCCGATGTTGATGGGATTAGAGAATCGCGGCGAGGAACTGTATCTGCATTCTCAGGGCCACCGCCTGTCGTTTCTGTGCTGGACACCATTGAGGCAGAGTATGGCTGTATTTCAGATTGGCTAAAGGAACTGTTTGCCAAGAATTACCTGCCTGAGGAAGTTTGCCTAATCGTTCGTTCAGATGATGAGATACCGCGAGCCCAAGCGGCAGTGAAAACGGCTGAAAATGAATCGTTTGTTCTCGATGCAAATTCGGGGCCATCCGAAGGCATGGTTTCCGTATGCACAATGCATATGGCGAAGGGGCTTGAGTTCCGTGCGGTTGCAGTTGTTGCCTGTGACGATGAGATCGTTCCCCTTCAATCTCGGATGGAGTCAATCGCAGATAATGCTGATCTTGAGGATGTCTATGAGACGGAGAGGCACCTACTTTATGTGGCATGTACTCGCGCAAGAGACCAGTTGCTGGTGACAGGTGTTGAACCTGCCTCCGAATTCTTAGATGATCTGCTTGGCTGTTGATATGAGAACCGGGGTTGCGTGTTCGGCGTAAGGTCGGGTATTCGGCGAGCAATGCTATAGAGTCAGTTTCGATTGAGCCGATACTGAAAAGCAGGCATATGCCGCCAACCACGGTTGGCGATTTGGGGTGGCAAGCCAGCCCCGTAACCCCGCTTAGGGAAGATGTCTGATTTACTCATGATGGTACTGTATGTTTGGTCTGATTCTATGCAATTGGCGTATAGACGGCAGGTATGGACATAGTTCGTGAAGAGATGGGCGGATGAAAGAACGGGTGTTTTCGGAGGCGTTTGAGTGGGGGTGGAATCATGATGGGAACAAGGCTTGGGGACTATGGGAACACGATGTCTCCAGCCAGTTGGGTGATGTCTCCAACCCCCCGTCGCCCCAGCCGTTGGTGGGCGGGCTTCGGAGGGTTAGTGAACTATGAGCCAGCGGGTATTGAGCATCACCGCATTCGTTGATTGGCTTCTATTAGGGCGGTCTGTGTTTCCGCGGTGGCATCACCAAACATTGAAGTCTGTGCGGCTTTGCCAGGCACGAGTTTGACGGGCGGGCCACAGAGTATGAGTTCCTGTTTCCCACGATTCACGGTCATGCCGTCGTAGAACCCGTTGGGATCATGACGGGCTGTTGCTCCACCGTCCTGGCGAGTTCTCTTGGCGTAGGTGGTGGCCTTTCGTGGATACGCGTCTGGATGTACCAATCGGTACGCTTGAATGCCGTCCAATCTGCCACAGGTCATGATCCATTGCTGTCCTTTCCAAGTGAAAGGCGAGCGTACAGTGTTTGATTCAGCGATTTTGTCGGCACTGTATGACAATGCAATATCTCCTTCCCCGACAACCCTTTCTTTGCGGTAGCAGAACTCACCGGGTGCAAAGCGATCGGGTTCAAGCTCATGGACTTCGATCTCCGGCTTGGCGACTGGAGTTTCATTGGCAACAGGTGTCACCGGCGGCTTGGGTGTGTTGTCATTGCGGTTCTGAGAAGACCCATCGTTGCCATCATGAGTGTTGATAGCCTCAATAATGGTACAAGCGGTCTTCTGGATGCGATGAAGGGATGCTGAGAGGGTTTCGGCATCTCCTTGGTAGAGTTTGATGTAGTCAGCCGAGGCGGTGCCAACTTCAAGGCCGATGGCGTGGCCCACCACAAAGGCGACGGCTTCGGCTTCGGTTTCACGGATGGTTTTGTTGGGGCGATCTTCCTTCTTTTTGACTTGATGAAGGATTTCATGTGTCCATTCATGAACCAGTGTGCTGAATCGTTCGGCGGGGTGTTGTCCGCTACGAAGGATGATTGAGCCACCTTTGGAGATGCCTTCGGCTCCGCCAAGATCATCACTGGTTTCCAGTATGATCCCGGATTTGGTGATGGATGCTTCCAGTGCATTCAGGGCTTGGCCTGGATCACCGCCAACACTGCTTGGTTCAGGGAGCGGATCGCCCTCGGTTTGGGAGATATCGAAGATGTGTACGGCTTTGAATCGTACGAATGCCTTGTCATCATCTGTGCTGTCTTTGGATTTGAGGATCATGGGGGCGATGATGAAGATGCCTTTTTCTCCGCGTTTGACGGTGCGACCCAGTGACCGCCAGGTGTGAAACCCGGCGGTGTGAGTGGCATCAGGGCGTTGAGCCAGAATAAGCATCATGTTCCCGAAGCTGTATTTATGAAACCTGCTCATGGCATTGATGTATGCGTTGAGTTGCTCGCTGTTTCCTGATTCCAGTTGTTTGGTGAGAGAATCAAGGGCGTTGGCAGAGAGTTCTCGTGCTTGTTCAACCTTGGATGGGGCATCGGTTGATTGCCAAGTTGCCCCACTCATCTGGAGACTCCAGCACGGGCTTTGGTTCGTATTGGTGCAGAAGCACCCCCGGTGCGAGGCACCGGGGGCTTAGGTTGTGTTTCTGCGATAGCGGCATTACCGGAGTCGTCGCGGCTTTGGTTGCGTTCGATGGTCTGGAGTTCGTAGACCCGCGAGTGGGCTTGGTCGGCAACTTTGGCGATGATGAGTAGATCATCACGGTTGAAGCTGTGTGAGGACTTCCATACTCCAGATTCAGAGTCGCGGTAAAGTCGCTCGAAGGTAATGCCGTAGCGTGTTCCACTATCGGTTTGGTTTGCCCAAATCGCGGCATTGATTGCCCCGATTCGGATGTGGTCGATTGGTGTTGGTTTGGTCATTGTGTATTCCTTTCTTTGCTGGTTGACCATGTCGTTTCCCGGACAGCGGGCGAAGCCCGGAACGGGTTGGAACAACAATGGCAAGCCAAGTTGCCCGTAGATTGCTTTTTTGAGAGCAAGCACGGGTTTGCCGGCTGCACACGCCCCTTCTTCTGGGGCACGGAAGCCGGACAGCGGCTTGTCCATTGCCGAGCACGGTGTCACGACATGTACAGGCTCAACCAGCCAGAATGCGGGCACAATGGCAACGCCGTCCCCGACCTAAATATGGGAACGGGGTCCATATGTGGTGATGGCTGAGATAAACTTAGGAATGCTGAGGATTCACCAATGCCGGAGTGCGGAGGCTGCCCAGTCGTATTTCACGCAAGGGTTGGCACGCGAAGATTACTACACCGAGGGGCAGGAGATTGCTGGTCGTTGGGGTGGTGTTGGTATTGACTTGCTTGGCCTGACTCCTTTGTCTGAGCGAGACGGAGTCACTCGCCAAGCCTTTGTGGCTTTGACTGAAAACCGGCATCCGTTGACTGGGGATCGGCTGACACAACGCACCAAGCGAGATCGCACCATTGGGTATGATTTCAACTTTCATGCTCCCAAAGGGGTTTCGGTGCTGCATGCGATTCATGGTGATGACCGGATCATGGAGGCCTTTCGTGGGGCGGTGAATGAAACCATGATGGAGATTGAGCGAGATGCGGCTGCACGGGTCAGGATTGATGGCCGTCAGGAAGATCGGGTGACTGGAAATCTCACTTGGGCGGAGTTTGTGCATTTGACTGCCAGGCCTACGGTCATCAACGATGGGCCAGACCCGCATTTGCATGCCCATTGCTTTGTGTTCAACTCAACCTTTGATGGAGAAGAAGATCGTTGGAAGGCGGCTCAGTTTCGCCAGCTTGTGCGTGACGCTCCATATTACGAGGCGGCGTTTCATGCGAGATTGGCGATGTCCCTGCGATCCATTGGTTATGAGATTGATCGCACGGCCACTGGGTGGGATTTGGAGGGGATTCCTAGGTCGTTGGTGGAGAAGTTTTCAACACGAACGCGGGAGATTGAATCGGTGGCTGAGGAACTTGGTATTACTGATCCTGTGGCTAAGGGTCAGCTTGGTGCTCGCACACGCAAGGGCAAGGATAAGGAAGCCCGGATATCTGATCTTCGAGCGTCTTGGGATGGTCGGCTCAATGATTCTGAGCGGGTGTTGTTGCAGCGGCTTTCTGATGGTGGGCTGGCATCTGATTGGGGAGAGGGTGATCCGCCGGAGACATTGGGGGATGGATCGTCCGTAGCTGTTCGTTCGGTTGATTCTGGGATTGCTCATTCTTTTGAGCGTAAATCCACGATGCCACTTCGCCGGGTTGCGGCGGAAGCGTTGAAGGTTGGCGTTGGTCATGTGGGCATTGATGAGATTTGGAAGGAGTTGGATAAGCGGGATTTGCTCAAGCGGACGGTGCGTGGTCAGGTGATGGCGACGACGCGGAAGGTGTTGGCCGAAGAAAGAGAGCTGTTGAAGTTCGCTGTAGACGGTAAGGGTACCTGCTCATCAGTACGCGATCGGGTGAAGCGTCGGAAGGGTGAGGATTGGGAGATTCAGGACGAACGGTTGTCGCCGGATCAGCGGCGGGCGGTGGATCATGTATTGGATTCGACGGATCGGGTGGTGGCGATTCGCGGTGCGGCTGGTGTGGGCAAGACCACGATGATGGTGGAGGCGGTTGAGGCCATCCGTGCTGGTGGGCAGCCGGTGGTTGTGGTGGCTCCGACTGCGGAGGCGGCACGGGGTCAGGATTCGTTGAGGCAGAAGGGATTTCCGGGGGCGGATACGGTGGCCAAGTTGCTCGATGATAATCAAATGCAGCAAGGTCTCAAGAACAAGAGCGGTGGTGGGGTGTTGTGGGTTGATGAGGCTGGATTGCTTGGTGTGGGAACCATGAAACAGTTATTTGAGTTGGCGGACAAGCATGGTGCGCGGGTGGTATTGAGTGGCGATGAACGCCAGCACAAGCCGGTGGAACGCGGCGATGCGTTGCGGGTGCTTCAGCGATTGGGTGGTATTGATCCGGTGGAGTTGACGACGATTCGCCGTCAACGGGGTTTGTATCGTGATGCGGTGATGGCCTTGTCGGAGAATGATTTACCGGGTGGTGTGGAGAAGTTGAAGGAGCTTGATGCGTTTCGAGAGATTGAGGATGTGGGGGAACGCGAGCGGGCTGTAGCGAAAGAGTATGTGGAGACTTTGGCATTGGGGCGTAGCAGTGTGGTGGTTTCGCCGACTCATATTGAGGGTGGCAGGATCGCTGATGAGATCAGGCAGATGCAGCGAGAATCTGGTGTGCTCAGGGGTGAGGATCGGGAGGTGCTTCGCCTGCGAGATTTGGGGTGGACAGAGGCGCAGCGGCAGGATGTTGCTCAATATGAGGAAGGTCAGGTGGTGCATTTTCACCAAGGGGCCAAAGGTGCGGTGGCGGGTGATCGTTGTGTGGTCTTGGGTCGTCAGGAGCGAGAGGATGGATCAGAAGCCGTGCGGGCACGCACTCCCCGTGGTGTGGAGATTGATTTACCGTTGGGGAATGCTGATCGGTTTCAAGTGTATCGGCAAGAGAAGATGTCCTTGGCGGTGGGGGATCGTGTGCGGGTGACCAAGAACGGCTGGACTGCTGATCGAGAATCTAAGTTGACCAACGGCACGCTGATGACGGTGGGTGGATTTACCAAGCATGGCGGGATCAAGTTGGTAGGGGACAGGAGGGGAGTGCGGCCAAAGATTGTTCCTGCGAAGTATGGGCATTTATCGTATGGGTCGGTGCTGACTTCTCATACGGTGCAGGGCAAGGATATGGATCATGTGATTGTGGCTCAGAGTGCTATTTCTGCGGGGGCATCTTCGGCAGAGCAGTTCTATGTTTCGGTAAGTCGTGGGAAGCAGTCGGTGAGGGTTTATACTGATGATGTGGACGAGTTGATTGAAGCGGTTGGCAAGTCTGCGTCACGGATGTCGGGTATGGAGTTGGAATCTGGGATTGGGTTGGAGAGTAAGCGGCGAGGAAATCTTCGTTCGCCTGGCATTGACAACCCGCTATCTAAGCAAGTTGGGCAGCGTGAAGCTGCCCGCCGCCAGCAAGGGTCAGGGAAAGAAATGAAGCAGGATCGGAATAGGGGACGCGGTAAGAAACCGCCATCACAAGAGAGAGGGTTTGATCGTGAGCGTTGATCCATTAGACCGATTGCGTCGTCCTGTTGCCAGTGATCGTTCGCGGCAAGTTTCCACAGAGCATTCGGTTGCCCCGGAGTGGATTGGTCAGTGTTTGCGAAGGTCTGGTGATGCGGTGGTGCCGTCGTTGATTCTTCGTTCTCGTGATGGTCGGTTGACGGCGTTGTCGTACAGTTATTTGACGGCGGTTCGGTTCATGCCGCCGAGTATGGTGGAGTTGGATTTTGTTGGTTATGCGGTGTCGATTGAGGGTAAGAGGTTGAAGATTGCATTTGATGATTTGGCAGGTCAAGTGGTGATGGAGTTGGTGGAATCTTCTGCTGAGTTTGATGAGGGTGGCGAGGGGCCATTTATTGAGGCCATCGCGATTGTGGCAACACAAGAGCGATAAAAGATGAACCAGGTATAGATCGCTGCCGGATCGGAGTCGCCATCGGGGGGCGCCAGACTCCCCCCCGATGGGACTGCGAGAAGGCTGCTATTGGTACACCTCGCTGCCGGACGGTTTGAGCTTGAGGGGGGCTGAATCAACTGCGATGACAATGGCGTGAACCTGTTTTCATGGATGTGATCTTTGTGTTGGCAACCAAAAGATGTGTGATTGGAGTGATATAATCCTGCTATGTTTGGATTTGATAAAAAACCTGAACAAGCAGAAGTTCACCAGTGGTCATTGGATCAACCGTTGCTCAAGTTTGCGGGCAAGGATTCTTGGACGATTGGCGATGCCTGCGAGGGGACGCTGATCTTCGGCGGGACTGGTTCTGGCAAGACCACCGGCTCTGGCCAAGCTATTGCGATGGCGATGTTGCGGGCGGGTTTTGGTGGCTTGGTGTTGACGGTTAAATCTGAAGAAACGGATCGCTGGCGTGAATACATGGAGCGTTGCGGTCGCAGTGATGATCTGATTATTTTTTCGCCTGAGAGCGAACATCGATTCAACTTCCTTGAATACGAACGCCGCCGATCAACACGCGGCGGTGGAAGTACCGGAAACATTGTGCGGTTGTTCATGACCGTGATGGCTGTTGGGCAAGAAGGTGCCAAAGGGGGCGGGGACAGTGCGTTCTGGGATAAGGCTTTGAAGCAGTTGCTCCGTAATATACTCGATGCGTTGCGTTTGGCTGATCGGGATATGACACTTGAGAACATGATGAGAGTGGTCAACTCAGCACCGCAAAGCCGTGAAGAAACAGAGAGTGACGAGTGGAAAGAGCGGTCGTATTTGTTTGACACTTTGGCTTCTGCCGCCGAGCGGACAACGGACGAAGAAGCTTTACGCACGCTCAGATTGACTACTGAATATTGGCTTGATGAGTTTGCAGCGGTGATGGATTCAAGAACGCGGGGAAACATCATCTCTACTTTTACCACGACTGCTGACGGGTTTATGCGTGGCGATTTACACAAGCTGTTTGGAACCACGCTCAACATCACGCCTGAGGAAACGCTCGAAGGCAAAGTGATCGTCATTGATTTGCCCGAAAAGCAGTTTCATGAGTTGGGAAAGATTGCGCAAATTGTGTGGAAAATCTGCTGGCAGCGGATGCTTGAGGAAACCAAACGCAGATCATCAACAAGCCGCCCGGTGATGTTGTGGATTGATGAGGCTCAGAACTTTATTACCGAGAGTGAACCGTTTTTCTTGCATACTGTGCGTGAGAAGAAGGGTTGCTGCGTGTATCTGACTCAGGCCAAGTCAAACTACCTCCATGCGTTGGGGCCAGGCCATGATGCGACTGTAGAGAGCTTCTTAGCGGTGCCGAGCACCATAATATTTCACTGCAACACTGATCCTGAGACCAATGAATGGGCTGAGCGCGTAATCAGCCAGAACTGGTCATTAAATACGACTCGCAATGTTTCCGATGGAGATAAGAACAATCCGGAACAAAGTGGGCAAGAGAAACAGGTGTCGATGGGGTTCAGTCTTTCAAGGATGCCAAGGATTTTTGCGAGCGAGTTTGGAGAGTTGAGCAACGGCGGCCCACCGGATTATGTGGTGAAAGCCATTTTGACTCAGGCCGGACGACGCTTTACTTCTGGCGAGGGTAATGTCATCCGTTTGAAGTTCAATCAGAAGCCCAAAGTTAAGAATCAGTAAGTGCCAAGAACGAGATTGTCTATCACAAAGGTTGATTTATGAACCAATACCAGTCCCAGAGAAAGCTACCCACCAACTTCATCGCCATCGCTGCATCTGTGCTGATAGCTGGCTCAGGCTACATGTTATTTTCTGTTCGGTATGGTAAGCCGATCCGGGAGGCCAATCGCACTGCGTCACGCATGGATTCTTTGGAACGCGACCTGCCGGGAATGATTAAGGTTTCGTTGGATTCTGAGGTTAGCGATATTTCATCTGGTATCAGAAGCGAGTTTGGTTCAAGATTAGCTAGGGTTGAGGCAACAAACGAGAGTTTGAACGGCAAGGTGATACTGCTTGAGCAAGAGATTGCCAATCTGCGTCTCATGATTCAACAAGGCACTGTGGGAATGCCACTGGCAGCAAATAATCAACCAGCAGCGGCTGTGTCATCGGGAACGCAAACGGGGACACAGGGGACTACCGTTTCCGCGGGTTCATCGGATGTAAATCAGCCTGTTTCACAGCCGTCAGATGCAAATAAGTATTTGGGAACTGCCCAGCAAGGCGATATTCGTGTCAATATCGTCTCAGCGAGAGTGGCTGGTAGTCAGGTGGTTGTTGAAATACTGGTCACAAAGGTGACTTCCGGGGACGGCTTTTTCTCTATTGCAAGCTTTAGCTCAAGTGTGCGGCGAATGGTCACTGCCGATGGATTGGAGTTGAGCAGGCTTAGTGTGGGGTATCCAGGTGGGTCGACGAGCGGTTCGGTCAAGGTTGATTTGATCGCCGGAACACCAATGCGAGTGATGCTGTATTTTCGAGGACAACTTCCCTCAGCACCATTCCTAGCTCGGCGGATTGAGTTCACCGCTTATGAAGATCGTCCTCGAAAGTTGCCGTTGCAGTTCCAGTTTGACAATATCGTGGTGAGTAAATAGTTATTTGGCTATTCGATATCCACTTGCTGAAACTCTTGATTTGTTCCCTTGTTGATAGTTTTCTGCTGTTCAAGTTTGGCTTCGACTTCTGAGTCCCTGATGCGGACTCCTTCTCGACGAATGCTGTCATCTGCAAGCAGGTAAGCCAAGATAGCCCCGAATGATCCGACCAGGAATATACTGCCAACAGCCCAGCCCGTTGGTGAAAGCAGGAGCATGAATGCAAGTGTGCCAAGCAGCAGGAACGCTACGGTTTCGTTTTCAATGCGAAGTGGAGAAAGGATCAAGAGCCCTGGGTAGTAGCTGTGCTCAGGGTGTGGTGGGCGTTGGCGTGCGATTGCCCATATGTACTCAGCGATCCATTTGAGGGTATACACAGCCCAGAGCAAGAAAACCGCATCGCCAGCAGTGTTTTGCAGAGCATTGGCAAGGATAAGCAACAGCACGCTGGAGACGAGGAACGAGAATATACGGTAGTTTGCAATTCCACGGCCTGTGTGCATCAAATGGTCAACGATCTCAAGTGGTATCCACAAGAAGATGTAGAAGAATATTTTGAGGAATACGGCAATCCCTTTCCAAACTTCCCTGCTCTTGGCCACATGCCAAATGGAATCCAGAATGTCGGGGTCATCTTTTGACATGGTGTGGTGCCTTGTGGTGTAGGATTATTTCACAAGCTCATTCTATTTCATTGGGAGGCGTTGATTCAGATTCTGTGGAGGTCTGGGGTGTATTCTGATTCTTTGAAATTGCAGGTCGTATTCAAGCGGGATAGTGTGTAAGTGAAGTGTTAGGGTGAAAAACAGTAATATGGCAATAATCGTTGATTTTTTGCCTTGACATGGCGATACTGTCAATGTAGACTACTGCTCATGGATCAAGATACTGTCAACGAGATGCCTAGCCTGATTGGTCGCCGGATTCGGCAGGCCAGGATTGCTGCTGGGCTGACGCAAGACGAAGTTGTACTTGGTCTGGCGGAAAATGAAATCATTTTGACCAAGGCCGGTCTCTCCAAATATGAGCGAGGCGGCAGCGTTCCCAAGGCAAAGACTCTCATGGGGCTGTCTAGGGTTCTTGGTGTGGGCAGTAGCTTCTTCTTTGAAGATCGTGAAGTCAATGTCCAGTGGCTTGCGTTTCGTAAGGCTGCCAAACTTTCTAAGTCCAGCCAGGAGAAGGTAAAAGTCATTGCGGCAGACTATGTCGACACATTCATGTCATTGCGGCGAGCTATGGAACCGCATCGAAAAGTTGATCCAGTCCCACAGACTCAGGTACGCAAGCTAGAGGACATTGAGACCGCTGCAATGAAGCTGCGTGATTATTGGAAGCTTGGAATGCAGCCAATTGAAAGTGTCACTGGTGCGATCGAAGATGGTGGTGGGATTGTGATCGATGTGGATGGGGAAAACGATTTATTTGATGGCCTTTCCGGATGGGCTGATGAAACCACGCCTGTTGTTGTAGTGAGTCGAGAGGTTTCAGATGATCGACGCCGATTTAGTCTTGCCCATGAGCTTGGACATTTGGTCATGCAGATTCATGCGAAGATTGATAAAAAAACTGAAGAGTGTTGGGCTCATCGTTTTGCTGCGTCGTTCTTGGTTCCGGCAGAAGTTGCTCGACGCGAACTCGGTGATAAGCGTCGTCGATTAGATTTTCAAGAGTTGGAGATTCTGAAGCAGAAGCATGGCTTGAGTATGCAGGCTTGGATCTTCCGTGCGTCAGACCTTGGAATTATTGAACAATCACACGCGAGAACTTTGTATTCGGAGATGGGATCGCGTGGATGGCGTCGTGTTGAGCCCGTTGATTTTGAAGGGGAAGAGATTCCGACTAAGTTCAGGCAACTAACTGTCAGGGCGTTAGCCGAGGGCATTCTCAGTCGGACTCAAGCTGAACGGCTTTGTCCGAGCATTCTTCGCGAAACTGCTGACCATCTCGGGCCACCGATCTCTGCTATGGATGCCCGTACATTACATAAGCTTCCGAAGGCTGAGCGAGAGCGTCTCATGGAGGAGGCAGCCGCTTTGGTGGCGTCGGACTATGAGTCTGGCGGGCTACTTGCGGGGTTTGATGCGGATGGAGAGGAGGACTGCCTCGATGACTCCTTCTAAGAATCCACCAGTACCCTCCCGTGGTGAAGTCTGGGAAATACTTTTTAATCCATCTGTGGGTGCAGAGGTTCGTAAAACACGGCCAGCCGTAGTGATGAACATTCCAGCGGTTGGACGCCTTCCTCTCCGCATCGTGGTGCCGATCACTGGATGGAAAGAGAGTTGGGCAACGACGCCTTGGCTCATTCAGATAAAGCCATCACGCCGCAATGGTCTGACCAAGGTATCTGCTGCGGATGCATTTCAAACAAAGTCGCTCTCCATTCAGCGTTTTCAAACGCGACTTGGAGAGCTTAGTGCAGATGAAGTAGAGCAAATCGCCGCCGCGATATGTCTCTGTGTGGGGGGCTGATGTCAACAGCAAAGAATAAACCCATCGTTGCTCCAAGCGATCCGCCTGTTTTCAAGCCGTCACGAAACATCCCAAAGCAGACAACTTTGTTTCTGTATGTGCGTGCAGCAGGCCGATGCGAGTTCGACGGTTGCAATCGTTATTTACTTGAACATCATGTCACCAAAGCACCAGGAAACTTTGCAGAGCAAGCCCATATTTGGGCATTCAGTCCCAAAGGTCCACGGGGACAGCCAGAAACAAAGGTCAACATGCATGATATCAGCAACTTGGTATTGCTTTGCCCTACTTGCCATAAGCTGATTGATAGAGATACCGTTAGATACACGGTTGATGCGTTGCAATCATTCAAGGAATCCCATGAAAATCGTATCTTTCAGTTGACTGACACAAAGCCTGATCGTGCCAGTGTGGCAATACTGCTCAAAGGGCGAATAGCTGGGAATGCTGTAGCGATACCACTTGAAGACATCCAGGCTGCTGTTATTCCTCGTCATATTGGTCAACGAGGGATGCATGAAATCGATCTCACAGGGTTTTCCGATAAAGCTGATCCCGCATTCTGGAGTCTGGCAGCGAATGAAATCCAGTCACGGATGTTAAGATTTTATGAGACACACTTTGATGACGGTGTCCCAAGGCATGTATCTGTATTTGCACTTGCACCTATCCCTTTGCTTGTTTATCTCGGATCTTGTCTTTCAGACAAAGTACCAACAGTTTTATACCAACGACATCGGGATTCAGAAGATTGGCTTTGGAAACGTGATGGCGTTGAAACCGAATTTGTGACAGAAAGCATCCAAACGGGATCAGACAACAGCAAGGTAGCAATACTCGCCTGTGTGAGTGGGAGTCTTGATCTTACTGATTTGCCTTCGGAGATTGACGATTCATACTCAATCTACCGATTATATCCAAAGAATGTAGATCCGGGTTTGGGGATTGTGGGGTCTGACGCCAGCCTTCAGTCTTTCAGGCGTGCTTATCAGGATTTGCTTCGTACGATCGACTCTAAGCATATGAATCTTCCCAATATACACTTATTTCCTGCCGTTCCCGCACCTTGCGCGGTAGCCATTGGGCGGGATCTTCTTCCAAAGAGGGATCCCGCAATAATCGTTTACGACTATGACAAAGCCAAGAATGGCTTTTTGCAAACACTTGAGGTAAATAACAGATGAACACTAAAGAATATCTTAACGAAACCCTTGATGATCAAACTCTCGCTGAGAACGGGAAGGAACTGAAAAAACTCCGCAGGCATAGAGATGATATAAAAAATCTCTTGCTCTCCAAATATAGTTCGCCAAATCCATCGATTTGTTGGGCTGGATCAATGAGCAAAAAGACCATGATTTCAGATTCCTATGATGGCGATCTGACATGCTACTTCGGCCACGATGACGAACAATCGGGAAAGACGCTGGAGGAGATTTACCAGAGTGTTTGTGATGCTCTACGCGATGATTATATGGTTGAAGAAAAACCTTCTGCCCTCAGAATTATGAGCGACCAGACTGATTCAAGGGGGCAGTATCTTCACCTAGATGTTGTGCCAGGGCGCTACATCGAAGGCGATTCCGGTGATGTCTTTCTGCACCGCCGCACTGGCGATAAGTCCAGAATGAAAACCAATCTTGATGTGCATATCGAGCACATTCGCGAGAGTGGTGTTCGCGATGCAATTCGTCTTATCAAGTTGTGGCGGTTTCAGAACGGACTGATTCATGCCAAGACCTTTGTCGTTGAACTGTTGGTTGTAAAGTTGCTTGAGAAGAAAAAATCATCCTCGCTGGAGAATCAGCTGATTCATGTATGGGAATCATTCCGAGATAACTCGGCATCGCTCGCAGTTGAAGACCCTGCAAATCCGAAGGGAAACGATCTCAAAGATCAGATGGATGCTTGTCGCGTAGACCTTTCTAGGGTAGCAAGACAGACTTTACAGACAATTGAAGATAGCGGTTGGGAAGATGTATTCGGTGCAGTAGAGTCAGAATCAGAAAATGTAAAGGCTGCTGCATTACGCGTTGCGGTTGCAGGTGTATCCGTTCCAAATAAGCCTTGGTTGCCGAAGGGAAAATGAAGTTAAGGTCGAAAAATATCAAATGGAGGGTGCAGCGATTACAAGATGATTTGGCTGAGTCATATTCGTCTCTCCATGTATTCGTGACGGAGCGAGGGATAGTTCAGGTACGAGGGGTTTTTCCTGTGCGGGGTGAGGATGGTAAAATCCTAGATCGCTTTCAAGTTAGTATTGAGCTAACGAAAGCTTACCCGCAAGATCTGCCAATTGTTCGAGAAACAGGAGGTCGGATCCCTTGGATAGAGGATCACCACATCAATCCAGACGGTTCGGCTTGTGTGATGATACCAGAAGAACGCCATCGAATATGGCCTCTTGGGGCTCCTTTAAGCCGGTTTCTCGACGGCCCACTTCGAAATTTCTTTCTGGGCCAAATGGCCCAAGAACGGGGTGGTCCCTGGCCTTTTGGCGAATGGTCTCATGGAGAGCTTGGGCTTCTGGAGTTTTTGCAATCGGAGCTAGGTACAGGAGATATCGAGGTCGTACTTCGTTTTCTTTTGGCTATAGCGAGTTCTGTCGTTGATTCTCGATGCCAGTGCCCATGCGACTCAGGGAAGACGATTCAAAGCTGTTGTAAGAAAAAGCTGGATCAATTTCGAAGAGCTGTTAGTAGAGATCGTGCATATCAACTCTTCCACTGGCTGTATTCGACTCCAACGGCAAAACAACTACTTGGCGTATCAGGATCCACCCAGGAACTACAAATCTGGAGGGCAATGCGAACTGATCTTCGTTCAACAGTTGCCATGCCTATCCAATGACTCAATCGACCCCAATATTGCTGTGGATGATATCAGAACCGCGAACTCCAGTACATGTTGGAGGTTGATGAGCATCGACAATGGCCAGAACTGCATCTTGGATTGCGGGGGGCAAGCTGGGCCAAGCGTTCTCTATCCTCTCTATAGACGAATCTTGATAAGTGTTGTTTGTGCCAGATTCTGCCTGATCGTGTCCAACAAAAGCGGCCAATGAGCGGCCATTATTTCGCCCATTGTCGCAAGTGCAGTTGGTATCAGCACTTGGTTTTTTGGTGCCTTTGGTTTGGGACCAGAAGGTCGCAGGTTCAAGTCCTGTCTCCCTGATTCGAAAAACAATAGAAAAAGCCGCAGACCATAATCTGCGGCTTTCTCTTTAGACTCACCCATCAGATTGTCAGCCATATCCCCCCGCCGCGGTGTGCATCAGTCCCCCAAACCGGATAAGGTGCATCCATGCCCAGCGTCTCCTCATCTGAACCCGAATCAATACCCGCACTCGCCGCCCCCACGCGCCACCGAGACAACCCTTTCACACGCTCCAAACCCGCCCTCATCGGTTTCGCGTTCCTCGCTCTCATGTTCCTCGCCTGCCTCGGCTCACTCCCATGGACCCTCACCGCCATTGATTCCTCAGTTTCCGAAGTTCCCAGATACGACACCGGCGATCCCAAATCAGGACGCCTTCCCCCCCAGTGGTGGCCCTACGACAACATCGACACCCAACGCGCCATCGCCGCCGTCGATCCAATTATCCTCGAAAAAATAGCCACCGACCACAACACCACCATCGAATCCATCCTCGATGGCTCAAACGAACCAGCAGCCAAAGCCGCCCTCGCCAAAGCCCCAACCTTCATCCTCGGCTCCGACACCCTCGGCAGATCCCTCGCCACACGCCTCCTCACAGGCGGAGGCATCTCCCTCACCATCGGCATCTGTGCAGCATTCATCTCCGTAGGCATCGGCACCATCTACGGCGCCTTCGCCGCCTACATGGGTGGCAAAATCGACGCCATCATGATGCGAATCGTCGATGTCCTCTACGGCCTCCCCTACATCCTCCTCGTCGTATTGCTCGCCGTCGCTTCAAACGCCATGCTCGATGAATACCAATCCCGCTCTCGCGCCAAAGCAAACTGGTCCATCAACCACATCATCCAAACCCAATCCCCAGACCCCGCCCAGCCCATCACAAAATCCAAAGCCAGAATCATCTTTGAAACCGACCCCATCCTCCAAGACGACCTCATGCAACAAGCCGTCCAGATATACCCCCGCCGGGTCTTCACCACAGGCACCAGGACCACCCTCGATGTCCTCACCCTCCTCATCGCCATCGGAGGCGTCTCCTGGCTCACCATGGCCCGCGTCATCCGAGGCCAAGTCCTGTCTCTCAAGAATCAACCCTTCATAGAAGCCGCCAGAGCCCTCGGCTCCCCCGGACACCGCATCTTCATCCGCCACCTCCTCCCCAACCTCATAGGCCCAATCGCCGTCTACGCCACCCTCGCCGTCCCCCAAGCCATCCTCCAAGAGTCCTTCCTGAGCTTCCTAGGCATCGGTGTCAAGCCCCCGCTCCCCAGCTGGGGCAACCTCGCCGCCGAGGGTTTGAGCGAACTCAACACCTTCCGCAGCCATTGGTGGCTCCTCTTCTTCCCTTGTGCCCTTTTAGGGCTTACCCTCCTAGCCATGAACTTCGTCGGAGAAGGCCTCCGAGAAGCATTCGATCCCAAGCGATCCAGATAACACAAACCATGTTTAGCCGCTAGAATGACCACCGGCGCAAAAACGCCACCCCAGTATGTGAACCACACCGGAACCCAATCTTATGCAAAACAAGTTCGGCCTCAAAGACTTCATCCTCATACTCCTCGTCTCCCTCACCCTCATCGTCTCCTTCTTGGCGATGAAGCAGGACGACCGACGCTGGCAACAAAACGAGACGATCAACGACAAAATCGGTTCCATCGAACAACTCGTCGCCCGCCTCGATTCCAAGCTCGAATCCGGGATCATGATCTCCGGCTCAAACAACTCCAACGGCTCAAATGCCAACTCGCCGGTCATCCGCGACGAATCATGGACCAAACAAGCCGGCGTCCCCATCCAATGGTTTGACATGCCAACTTTCTCAGCCGATCCACGCAACGAAGACGATTATAAACTCGGCGGGTTCTTCAAGGAAACATTCGAAGCCCAACCCGTCAAACTCACCCCAGTCCTCGCCGAGGACACCTACGCCCGTCGCATCGGCGATCAAGTCCTCGAATCACTCGGCGACCTCAACTCAGAAACACTCCAACTCCAAGGCCTCCTCGCAGAAGCATGGCAGTACGATCCCAACGGCTACTGGCTCCGCGTGAAAATCCGCAAAAACGCCCGCTTCTCCGACGGCGAGCCCGTCACCGCAGAAGATGTCCGCTGGTCATTCCACGACTATATCAACAACCCCCAGCTCGAAACCGAATCTCTCCGCTCGATCATGACCAACATCGATCGCATCGATGTCGTTGACGACAAAACCGTCGACATCTTCTTCACAAACCCCGACGCCTACAACCTCCAAATGGCCCTTGGCTTCTATGTCCTCCCGAAACACTTCTACTCACAGTTCACCACCAGCCAAATCAACCAATCAACCGCCCTGGTCATGGGTTCAGGCCCCTTCAAACTCCAAAATCTTGATCCAGAAGACCAATGGACCCCAGGCACCGACATCGTCCTGGTCCGCAACGAACAATACTGGGGACCAAAGCCCGCCCTCGCAGGCATGCGCTTCGACACGATCACCGAAGATGTCGCCAAACTCACCTCCTTCATCAACGGCGAAACACACATGATCACCCCGTCATCCCCACAGTATGTCGAGAAAAGCTCGCAACCCGGTTGGGACGACAACGCCTACTCTGTCAAATGGTTCAACATGCGTTCGGGCTACGGCTTCATCGGCTGGCAGTGCGGCCCACGCAACGGCAAGCTCACCCCCTTCCACGACAAACGAGTCCGCCAAGCCATGACCCTCAACCTCGACCGCGAACTCATGATCCGCGACATCTGGGCAGGTCTTGACAATGTCGCCGTCGGCCCAAACAACCCACCATCACCAGCGGCCAATCCAGACATCTCGCCTTGGCCATATGACCCAGAACGCGCCAAAGCACTCCTTGCCGAAGCAGGATGGATCGACCGCGACGGCAACGGCGTCCTAGAAGACGAAAACGGCGTCGAATTCGAATTCGAATTCACCAGAGCATCCGGCGGCCAAACCGCCGAACGCATGCAAAAATACCTCGTCGACCGCTGTGCAGCAATTGGAATCCGCTGTATCCCCAAAGTCGTCGACTGGTCACTCTATGACCAAATCATGAAGACCCGAAACTTCGACGCCATCACCCTCGGCTGGTCCGCTTCATCACCAGAATCAGACCCCTCCCAAATCTGGCACACCAAATCCATCCAAAACCAAGGCCACAACTTCATCCAATGGGACGCCGGCCAAGACCAATACATCGACGCCATCAAAGCCGAACTCGACTTCGACAAACGCATGGCCATCTTCCACCAGTTCCATACACTCGTCAATGAAGAACAACCCTACACCTTCATCCGCTCGGTCCCCTGGAAACGATTCATCTCCAAAGACTTTTCCAATGTGCACACCTATCCCAAGGGGCTCCAGCAACGCGAGTATTACATGCCCGCCAACTGATCGTCATCTGTACCTGATCACCTGACGCGAGAAAGCGGACCCCATGCTCACTTACATCATCAGAAGATTGCTCTTCATGATCCCAACCCTCATCGGGATCACCTTCCTTGTTTTCATGATCATCGCCATGGCCCCAGGCGGCATCGGTGCATCACTCAAAGTCGCCGGCGGACAAATGGAAGCAACCTCCGCCGCCGTCCGTGAAGCCTACCTCGAAGACCGCTACGGACTCGACGACCCACCCGCCATCCAGTATCTCCGCTGGCTCGGAAGAGTCTCCCCACTCAAGTTCGGCACCCGCGATCAAATCGACCCCACAGGCCAGTTCATCCGCTCCCCCAAACTCCCCAAAGAACCAAAACTCTGGGAATGGTTTGCCAGCAATTTATCAGAGTATCCAGAACCCACCGCCTTCGCCTTTGAGCCTGATGAAACCGACAAAATCAAAATCCGCACCTTCCGCCGCCAAAACAACACCTACGCCCAAGCCCGCGCCGGGCTCATCACTGCCAAAGCCCAACTCGACCAACTCCTCGGCGCCCAAGCCGGCATCGCAAACCTCAAAGGCTTCCGAGATTCCAAAGGCAAAATCAAATACGATGTCATCGACAAAAACCGCGCCCTCTTTGAATCCTCAGAGTCATGGGATGCCATCAACCAAGCCGGCAATACACTCGTCGCCAACTACGCCACCGCTCAAATAGAATGGACCAATCTCAAAGGCATCTTCGACGCCCAACCCTTCCCCCAAGCCGGCTTCGGAATCCTCGGCCCCATCTCCATCTCCTCCCCAGACCTGGGACGCTCCTTCACCAAATCCCGCCCCGTCATCCTCCTCATCAAAGACGCCCTCCCCATCACGATCATGCTCAATCTGATCGCGCTGCCCATCATCTACTTCATCGCCATCCCCTGCGGCATGCTCGCAGCCGTCAAAGCAGGCTCCCTCTTTGATCGCCTCTCCGGCGCGTTCTTCATCGGACTCTGGTCCTTCCCCATTCCGCTCGCTGGTGTCCTGGCAATCGGCTACCTCTCATCAAACGAATACCTCGGTTTATTCCCGGTCGCAGGCCTCCATGACGCGGGCGCAGACGGATTCACCTACCTCCCAACCTTTGCCGGCGGTTTCGAACGCGGCTACCTCCTCGACATCGTCTGGCATGTCTTCCTCCCAATCATGTGCCTCGTCTATGGCGGATTCGCCGTCCTCTCCAAACAAACAAGAGCCGCCATGCTCGACAACTTCAACATGGACTATGTCCGCACCGCCAAAGCCAAAGGCGTGTCGCATAAAAATGTCATCTTTGCACATGTCTTCCGAAACTCCCTGCTCCCGCTGATCACCATGTTCGTTTCGATCTTCCCCGCGATGCTCGCCGGCTCCGTTGTGATTGAAATGATCTTCACCATCCCAGGCATGGGCCTGCTCACCCTCGAATCCATCAACCTCCGTGACCGCGAGCTCCTGCTTGCCAACACCATGATGATCTCTGCCGTAAACCTCATGGCGCTCCTGCTCGCCGACATCCTCTATGCCTTTGCCGACCCAAGGATCAGTTTCAAATGAGTAAGAACGCCGACCAACTCCAAGAAACCCTCGAATCCGTCACCGGAGTCCAGCTCGCCCAAGGCATCGGCCACACAGAGGTCCAAGGCTTCTGGGCCGAAGCATGGGGCCAGGTTCTCCGTCGCCCCGCGGCTGTCGCCGGCATCGTCTGGGTTTCCATCATCGCATTCTTCGCAATCTTCTCTCCCCTCATCGCCTCAGGCCACCCCATCATCGCCTGGCCCATGAACGCCGACGGCTCAGTAGGAGCCATGACCTCCCCCCTCATCAACACACTCAAATCCTCCGATGTCGTCCTCATACTCCTGGGACTCTTGGCACCCGTCATCATCTTCTTTCCAACCAAAAGACTCGAAACAGGCGAACGCCTCCGCCTCATCATCGCCGCCGGTGCCCAGTCTGGCATCATGGTCATTCTCGCCCGTTTGATCGAATCCTACTTCACCGCACGCGACGCCTCCGAATCCATCCGAGACATCGCCCAGTCCGGCTACTTCGTCCCCCTCGCCGTCACCATCATCGCGGCCCTGAGCGCACTCCCATTCATCCTCATCTCCATCTTCGCCTACCGAAGCTGGTCCCGCTGCGCCTTTGTCCTGGCAGGGGCAATATTCATGGGACTCGTCATCTCATGGAAATGGTCCCCAAAACTCTACGACTACAGCTACCGCACCCAAGAATCCAACGGCCAAATCCGCACCGTCTTCACACTCATCCCCTTCTCCCCAGACCAATCCGAAACCCCAATGTACAACCGGCCCCCAGGCTCAACCCCCATGAACTCCATGTGGGACTCCCTCGAACTCGCCCAACGCATCGCCGAAGACCGCGCTGCTATCTATTCCGATGATGAACTCGCGGGCATCCCGGTCGCTGACATTCATTTCGAGCGGCTCCGCAGCATCTCAAGATCCATCAATCCTCTAACCTCTGACCCACTCGATGATTTTATCAATCAACTCGATTCAGATCGACCAGAAACACTCCTCGACCTTCGCCAAGCCGTCAAAGCCCACCCCACCCCATCGCACCACCTCGGTACCGACACCCTAGGCCAAGATGTCTTCTCCCAAATGCTCCACGCCTGCCGACTCGCAATCTCCATCGGATTCATCTCCACAAGCATCGCCGTCGTCATCGGCGTCACCATCGGCTCGCTCATGGGCTACTTCGGCGGCTGGGTAGACTTCATCCTCTACCGCTTCGTCGAAATATTCATGGCCATCCCCGTCCTCTTCCTCCTCATCGTCGCCGCCGGCGTCCTCCCACGAAATACCTATGTCATGATGGCCATCATCGGGTGCTTCACATGGACCGGTGCCGCAAGGTTCATCCGCGCAGAGTTCATGAAACTCCGCGAGACTGACTACATCCAAGCCGCCAAAGTCATGGGTCTCCCCCTCTGGTCCATCCTCTTCAAACACATGCTCCCCAACGGCGTCACCCCCGTCCTCGTAGAATCCTCATTCCTCATCGCCGCAGCCATCCTCATCGAAGCCACCCTCAGCTTCCTCGGACTCGGCCCCACAGGCCAAGCAAGCTGGGGCTCCCTCCTCCGCAACGCCTCAGGCGAAACCGGAGCCTTCGTCTGGTGGCTCGCCATCTTCCCCGGAGCCGCCATCTTCCTCACCACCCTCGCCTACAACCTCATCGGCGAAGCCCTCCGCGATGCCATCGACCCCAAACTCAAAAAAGCACGCGTCTAAACCCCCCAACCCCCCAAAGTTGAAGACGCTGCTATCAGTGTTCATAGATCAGGATTTACAATGACCCAAGCAACAACACAACCCGCCATGAACACCAACAAAATGACCAATGTTCCGTTGATGGAAGTCAAAAACCTCGCCGTCTCCTTCGACAACGGCTCAGGCCCCCGCATCCAAGCAGTCGACGGCGTTCGCATGACCATCTACCCAAACCAAACCCTCGCAGTAGTAGGGGAGTCCGGCTGCGGAAAATCAGTCACCGCCATGAGTTCCATGCAACTCATCCCAAGGCCCCCAGGCCGCTTCGATCGTGGCGAAATCATCTACCGAATGAAAAATGGAAAAAAAGTCAATCTCCTCACCATGACCGAACAAGAAATGCGCGCGGTCCGAGGCAACGAGATCGCCATGATCTTCCAAGAACCCATGACCTCCCTCAACCCCGTCTACACCGTCGGCGACCAAATCATCGAAGCCATCACACTCCACCAAGATGTCACCGCAAAAGAAGCATGGAAAATCGCCGTCAAATCCATGAACGATGTCAGCATCCCAGAGCCCGAAGTACGCATGAAGGCCTACCCCCACCAATTCTCAGGCGGCATGCGCCAACGCGTCATGATCGCCATGGCACTCGCATGCCAGCCCCGTTTGCTCCTAGCAGACGAACCAACCACCGCCCTCGATGTCACCATTCAAGCCCAAATCCTCGAACTCATCAAAGACCTCAAAGCAACCCGCGACATGGGCGTCATCCTCATCACCCACGATCTCGGAGTCGTCGCAGAAAACGCCGATGTCGTCTGCGTTATGTACGCCGGCCGCGTCGTTGAATACGCCAATGTCTACAACCTCTTCGACAACCCACGCCACCCCTACACCCGAGGCCTCCTCGCCTCAATCCCCAAAATCGGCACCGAACACGACCGTCTCATCACCATCGACGAAATCGTCGACAACCCCGAAGAGTTCAAAAAACTCCCCGGAGCAGACAAAGGCGTCACCCCATGGTGGCCATGGAACGACGCACCAGACGATCTCGTCAAACTCGACCAACCCGCCGGCGATTATCATCTCCAAGAAGTCGCCAAAGATCACTGGGTCGGTGTCTGGCACACCAAAGGTGTCGTAGGCGACGAATCACCGCCGCCACATCTCAACTACCGTGTCATAGACAACGCCTGAGTCACCACCGAGATCACCCATGCGTGCATTGCTCATCGTCGACCGACTCTTTGCCCAGCACGAACGCGCGATGCTCGGGCGTATCTCCATCGGCCTCCTCGACGAAGGAATCGAAACCCGACTAATCGTCCCCGACCTCGGTGAAGCCCAAACAGCAAACCTCGGCCCCCTCGTCCCCCAAATCAACTACAAAGACAAAGGCCTCTCCTTCACGCTCAAAATCCGAGCCGCAAATATCATCCGCAAGCTCACCGCAGACCGCAGCCTCGATCAATGGGACATCATCCACGCCTACGGCGGCCAGTCATGGGCACTCGCCTACGAACTCGCAAAAACACTCAACTCAGCCCTCGTCATCGAAATCTGGCGAGCAGGACTCATCCCACGCGCCATCCAGTTCCAGAAACATTCCACAGTCGAATGCATGTTCACCGCCCCAGATCGTTCAATCGAAAAAGCCGCAACCGCAGCCGATGCCCGCCTGCCCATCCAAGTCACCCCCTGGGGTGTACCCGTCCCGGCAAGCCCCCGCAGCATTCTCAAACCAAACAAAAACATCTCAATCGTTCTCCAATCATCAGGCCGCGACCGAGTCGGATGCACCGCCGCATTCGATGGCGTGCTCGATGCGATCGCCGGAAACGAAAACATCCATTTGTTCGTCAATCTCCACGCCGCAAGGCGATCCGGTCTCTGGGCAAGAGCCAAAAAAGCAAACGCCCTCTCCCAGCTCACCCTCATCGACAAAATCGAAGAACAGCGCGACCTCGCCCTCAACGCAGACTTCCTCGTCTACCCAGATACGATCCATGAACAACGCTCGCTTCTGTATGAAGCAATGGGCAACGCCATGTGCGTCATCGCATCAACCACCAAGCAAAGTTCGTGTCTCATCGAGAACCAAACCGCAGCGATTGTCCATCAAGCCAGCCGGACGCAGTGGGCCAGCACCCTCAATGATCTCATCGCAGACCCAGACAAAGCACGCACCCTCAGCGTCAATGCCTGGAGCCACATCCGCGATCACCGCAAAGTCTCAACTCACATCGGTGCCACCATCGACACCTACACCCAGCTCATACCTGTCCCGTCATAATCAATCTCCCCGTCCGGTAATCCATTAAAACCATCTCTCAATCACGCCTCCTCGTCCGCTAACGCTGCTATACAAGCAGATTATCCGGTTTGCGACGAAGTTTCATTTTGATCCGCCTATTCCTGTGATACATTGAAAGTGGCAGTCTCGTCTTTCCCCCGCGCCGTTCCTCGGCTCATGACTGCCCAGCGCAAGTACAACGGAGTTTAAAAAATGAAATCCACACACGCCGCCCTAATCACCGCAATCATCTGCGCCGCATCAGCCAGCGCCCAGTATGTTGTTGACCGAACAATCCAATCACAGGACATCATCGAGATCAACCCAGCAGGTTTCCCAACAACCAACACAAGAGGCATCCAGGTCCGCTACAACAACAACGAAACAGCAGACCTCGTCGCAACACAAGACGCCAGCGGCACCGTCACATGGAACAACTCACAACGCCAAGCAATGGGAGGCGAGAACGCACCCGCACGCATCCTCGTCCGCGCATTCGACGGCGTATTCTCCATCGACCCCTTCGTCCCCATCACCGCAGGAAACGAAGACATCACCAACCTCCTCTTCAACGGCACAACACTCGAAACCGACTACATCATCTTCGGACGAAACCGCATCGAACGCGTCGAAAAACTCATGAAAATACTCGAATCCGCCCGCCAAAACTGGCTCGGAAACAACGGCTACTACGGCGTCAAATCCTTCACCAACTCACGATCAACCGGCCAGGAACAAACCGAGGCAAGCCTCCCAGAACCATCCGGAAGCTTCCGCGTTCCCGCAGATATCCCCCGCGGAAAATCACGCGAGCAAGTCAACGCCGATGATTCCAAAGCACGCTCAATCGCAGCAGGATTCCTCAACAGCGATAAACCAATCCGCATCTCCCTCCCCTTCGGCACCGCCCCAGATGTCGTCGCCAGCGTAGAAGCCCGCAACGCCCGCAACGCCCAGAACGCCCAAGAGCCCGAAGAACTCGCCTCCAGCGACTAAACTCTTCTCTGGTGGGACGGGCTTCCAGCCCGTCTCTTCAATCGATCGCATAAACTACAGGCGTGACCAATCGCCTCCCATTCGATCCCAGCAAAATGACCCGGAAAGATTCCGCCTCGGCTCCAAAAAGCCGAGGTCTTTCTACATCCAAATCAAACCAACCCCTCACCATCACCCAACTCGCCGCCTCCATCGAATCAGCAATCAAAGATTCATTCCCCAAAAAAATCCGCGTCATCGCCGAGATCAGTTCCGTCACCAACCGCACCCATTACTACTTCACCCTCAAAGACCAATCCGCCACCATCTCCGCCGTCCTCTTCGCCTCCGCTGCCAAACGATGCCGCACCCTCCCAGCCCACGGCCAAAAAGTCATCGCCACAGGAAAACTCGACTACTACGCCCCAACCGGCCGCCTCAGCCTCATCATCGACAAACTCGAACCCGCCGGACAAGGCGACCTTGAGCAACGCTACAAAGCACTCTGTCAAGACCTCCGCGCAAGAGGCTGGTTCGACCCCGCAACCAAACAACCCCTCCCCATCTTCCCAAGGTCAATCGCAATCATCACCAGCGCAACAGGCGCGGCCTTGCAGGATGTCCTCGACACCGCAAAAAAAAGATGCCCCGCCGTAAGCATCCTCATCGTCGACGCAAGAGTCCAAGGCGACCAAGCCAAATCCCAAATAGCAAACGCCCTCAACCAAATCTCAAAACAACACAAACAACTCGGCATCGACGCTGTCATCCTCACAAGAGGCGGCGGCTCCCTCGAAGACCTCTGGGCATTCAACGAACCCATCGTCGCCA
>JAESRA010000006.1 GCA_016764895.1 Phycisphaerales bacterium
CCCCCCTTCCCCCCATTCTCCCACTGCACATCCCGCATAAAATCACAGTTCGCCACCCAATGAAACAACGCCTCATGTGGATCAGTAATATCCACATCCCGCCCAACCACAACCACAAACTGATGAACAGTCGGCCCCTTCCAAATCTCAGATAAAACCGCCCCCCCAACCAACGCCGGCTCCGACTCACCAAACCCACGATCAGCACGAACAAACAACCACCCAGGCACCCGCTCAAAAGTCGCCGCATCCAGCACCCCACCACAACTCTTGGCCCAAGCAACCGCCTGCTCACACTCAGCAAGCGTCGGCAACCCAAGCGGCCCACCAATCGCCTCCCCATCAATATCCTCAGACGCAACCTTCCGCGTCCCGTCAAACCCAAGTTTCATCCCAGTCCCAAAGTGCGCCCCAGAATGGTCCAAAATATCCACAGCCCCAAACACCTTCTCAATATCCCGCGAAGGCTTGCAATGTCGATGCACCGCCGACATCACGCTGCCTAAATCATGCACATCCACATCTTCATCCACCACAAAAACAGTCTTCGTCCACGCCATCTGCCCCGCCCCCCAAATCGCATGCATCACCTTCCGAGCATGCATCGGATACTGCTTCTGAATCTTCACAAACACCGCATTATGAAAGCACCCAAACAAAGGTAAGTGATAATCAATCACATCAGGCAATATCGTCTTGAGCAACGGCAACATAATCCGCTCCGTCGCCTTACCCAAAAAATAATCCTCCTGAGGCGGCAGCCCCACCACCGTCGTCGGATACACCGCCCCCCTCCGATGCGTCATCCCCGTCACCGTCGTCACCGGATACCGATCAGGCATCGAATAAAAACCAGTATGATCCCCAAAAGGCCCCTCAAAAACACCACCCTTCCCCAACTCACCAGCATCATCTTCCCGCGGATCCCACCCCGGATGCCCCGCATCAACATCCACAAACCCCTCAATCACAATCTCCGCATCACTCGGCACCCAAATCGGCACCGTCTTGCCCCGGCACATCTTCACACCCTCCCCCTGCAAAAACCCCGCCATCAACAACTCACTGATCCCAGGCGGCAACGGACAAGTCGCCGCATATGGCATAACACTCGACCCCCCAAGCACAATCGCCACAGGCATCGGCTCGCCGAGTTCTTTCCACGACCGCCAATGCGCCGCCCCATCATGATGCACATGCCAGTGCATCGCCATCCGATCCTTCCCAAGCAACTGCACCCGGTACATCCCAACATTGTGGCTCTTGGGCTTACTTTCATTCCGATCATCCGCATGAATCGTGTGAATACCAGCAAGCGTAATAAACCGCCCCCGATACCTGGCCTCCCATTCCTCATCACTTATCTCAGGATGCCCCATCCCCGCAATCCCATCATTGATCCCCGCTTCATATCCAAACTTCTCAAAATCCCCATCATCAGGCCAGCACCGCAAAATCGGCAGCCGCGTCAAATCAATCTCACTCCCCGTCAGCACCACCTCCTGACACGCCCCATCCTTCTTCGACCGCTTGGGCCCAATCTTAAGCAATGGTAAAAACTGCCTCGCCTTCCCAATCGCCTCCCCAATAGACCCAGGCATCTCAGGCTTGACCAACCCCCCAATCACCCCCGCTGTCTCCTCCAACGCCCTTTCCCCAAGTGCCATCTCCACCCGTCGATACGACCCAAACGCATTGATCAACACCGGAAAATCAGACCCAACAGGATTCTCAAACAACAACGCCTTGCCACCCAAGCCACCAAACTCAGGATCGGTCCTCTGCGACGATTTCGACCCAACCGCCGCATCACTCCTACACTGCCGCTGCACCAGTTCGGTCATCTCCAGCACAGGATCAACCCCATCCCGCACCCGCACAAGTTCCCCCGCTTGATCCAATGCTCCAATAAACGATGACAGATCTCGATACATACCCAAGCCTATCACAACTCAGAGAACAAAGCATGACCACCCCCCAAACCCCACCAGTCCACGAAGCCGCCCACCGCCGAGACTGGCCTGCCTACTTCGACCGCATGGAAGGCAAGCCCGCAAGAGACACCCTCCTCAAAGCACTCGCCCTCTTCGGCGACATCGACCCAAACAACCCACCCCTCGCCATCGACCTCGGCTGCGGCGCAGGCCGCGACTCCGTCGCCATGCTGAGCGCCGGCTGGAATGTCTGGGCCCAAGACGGCAGCGACGACGGCCTCAACCGAACCAAATCCCGACCAGAAATCAAATCAGCCCTCAATTCAAACCGCATCCAAATCCACCACGCCGATTTTGAAAACCTACAAATCCCCAAAACAAAACTCCTCAACGCCAGCTTCTCCCTCCCCTTCTGCCCCCCAACCCATTTCAAAGCCCTCTGGCAACAAATCGACCACGCAATAGAACCCGGAGGCCGATTCAGCGGCCAACTCTTCGGCGACCGAGACGACTGGGCAACCATCGACGACCGCTCCCATTTCACCAGAACGGAAACCCTCGCCCTGTTTGACCAATACATACTGGAGTCCTTCACCGAAGAGGACCGACCATCCAAACACATCGGCGAAAACCACAAACACTGGCATGTCTTCCACATCGTCGCCCGAAAGAAAGAATCCAAATAATGACCCCAGTCATCGACATCAAAGGCGTAGAAAAAACCTACAAAAAACGAATCAAAGCCCTCCGAGGCGTCGACATGACCGTAGGTAAAGGCGAAATCTTCGGCCTCCTAGGACCAAACGGCGCCGGAAAATCCACCCTCGTCAAAATCATGATGACCGTCATCAGCCCATCAAAATGCCAAGGCACCGTCCTTGGCAATAAAGTCGGCGACAAAGCAACCCTAAGACACATCGGCTACCTCCCAGAACACCACCGCTTCCCCCCATACCTCACAGGCCGCCAAGTCCTCGAACACTTCGGAGCCATGTCAGGCATCAAACGCAAACAACGAAAAGCCAAAGCATCCGAACTCCTCGAACTCGTCGGCATGGGCTCCTGGCACAAAGACAAACTCGGCTCCTACTCCAAAGGCATGCGACAACGCGTAGGCCTAGCACAAGCACTCATGAACGACCCCAAACTCGTCGTCCTCGACGAACCCACCGACGGCGTAGACCCCTCAGGCCGACGAGACATCCGAAACATCCTCACCCATCTCAAAGACGAAGGAAGAACCATCTTCCTCAACTCCCACCTCCTCAGCGAACTCGAAATGGTCTGCGACCGCGTCGCCATCATGGTCCATGGCCTAGTCCGCACCCAAGGCACCATCGAAGAACTCACCGCCGACCAAGCCGGCTACGCCATCACCACCTCAACCCCACTGGACCAATCAATCCTCTCCCAAATCACCACCCAGCCCAACATGCCCAAACTCATCGAATCCAAAGACCAAACCAAAATCATCTTCAAAACCGACAACGCCGAATCCATCCAACCCGCCATCGACACCCTCCGCAAAAACAACATCACCATCGAATCCGCAGGCCTCAAACGCCCCTCCCTCGAAGACCTCTTCATGCAAGTCGTCGACAAAAACGACGGCTCAAAACCCGGCGCCATCTCAGGAGCCAAAGCATCAAAGAAAGGAGCCAACTCATGATCCTCACCCAAACCAAAGCCATCTTCCTCGACGCCTACCGAGAACTCAACGCCAAAAAACTCTTCTGGCTCACCATGGGCCTCACAGTCCTCTTCGCAGCCCTCCTTGCCGTCGTCGGAATTGATGAAGAAGGCGTCCGCTTCCTCTGGTTCAATCTCAGCTTCATCCCCATCGACTCCAGCATAATCGAACCCAAAGAATTCTACATCTCAGTATTCTCCTACCTCGGAATCAGTCTCTGGCTCACCTGGATCGCCACCATCCTCGCCATCATCTCAACAGCAGGAATCATCCCAGAACTCGTCACCGGCGGCACCATCGAATCCATGCTCTCAAGACCAATCTCACGCACACGACTCTTTCTCACCAAATACGCCACAGGCCTACTCTTCGTCGCCCTCCAAGTCGCCGTCTTCTCAGTCCTCAGCATGCTCATCATCTGGATCAACTCGGGCTATCTCGAACTCCGCATCCTCATGGCCATCCCCATCGTCGTCTCCTTCTTCAGCTTCCTCTTCTGCGTGTGCGCTTTCATCGGACTCATCACCCGCTCAACAATGACCGCAATGCTCCTGACCCTGCTTTTCTGGAGTTTCCTGTTTATCCTGAACATGGCCGACGGCGCCCTCATGCAGTTCCAAGAAAGCACCGCCATCAAAGTCGAACAACGAACCCAACGCGTCGAACTCGCAAGAGAAAACACCACCAAACTCATCCTTCGAGATCGAGAGAACGAAGGGCTCACCACCGACAGCTACATACCCTCAGAAGAAGAAATACAAACCAAAAACCCACTCCTCAAAGGCCTAGAAAACAAACTCGCCAAAGATCAAGTCAATTTCAATTCCCTCAATTTCTGGACCAAAATAGTCTTCGCAACAAAAACTTTCTTACCAAAAACCGGCGAAACCATCGAACTACTCAACCGTGAACTCATCGCCCCAGATGAATATGTCCCAGACCCAAATTCTCAATCAAACCCCACCGACCTCTATAGCGATATCAAAGTCGATCAAAAAGAACTCCGCAATCGACTCGACACCCGCTACAGAGAACGCTCCATCTTCTGGATTCTGGGCACCTCATTCATCTTCGAGTTCCTCATCCTCGGGCTCTCCACCATCATCTTCTCACGCCGAGATTTCTAACCCCTCCCCAACAACTCTAAAAAGGGTGCCCCGCAGGTGGATTCTTATCCACCTGCGGGTCTTGATGTTGGTGGCACAAAGTGTTGGCGGGGTGCCATGCTTTCGCCGTCTTCGGCTAAAGCATGTCTTCTCTTCTCCAAATACCCCCCAATCCCCCC
>JAESRA010000054.1 GCA_016764895.1 Phycisphaerales bacterium
GCATGCGATGATGTCAACTCCGAAGTCATCCGCATCACCCGCCTCGATCACATCGAAGGCGAAGAAATCTCCGTCTGCGCCTCCGTCGAAAAATCACACACCAACATGAACGACACCGACCGCATCCTCAACTGGATCAAAGACCAAGGCCTAGGCCACCCCGGAGAACCCGCACGCCTCGACTCCCAATGCAAATACGCCGTCGTCGCCAGAGGCCAAGCAGACGCCTACCTCCGTCTCCCAACCAAAAAACCATATGTAGAACGCATCTGGGACCACGCCGCCGGCGCATGTATCGCCAGCGAATCCGGCGCATTCGTCACCGACATCTTCGGCAGAAACCTCGACTTCTCCCATGGCCGAGGACTCGAAAAAAATAAAGGCATCGTCTGCGCACCCCCAAGAATCCATGGCATCCTCCTCGCCGCCATCAAAGAACTCGGCATCGGACAAAACCAATCCACAAATTAAACCGATAACACCTCTACATGATTGAAAACTGGGAAGCAATCCTAACAGGAATCCTGATCGTCCTCATGATCGGCACCATGGCAACAGGCCGCTTCGGCGCCGACATCGTCATCATGGGCACCCTCCTCATCCTCCTCCTCACAGGCATCCTTGAACCCCAAGAAGCCATCGCCGGATTCGCAAACCAAGCCGTCATCACCATCGCCATGCTCTACATCGTCGCAAGCGCAATGCGAGAAACCGGAGCCATGGCAAGAATCACCGCCATCGTACTAGGCAAACCAAAATCCGAACGATCCGCGCAAATGAAACTCGCCCTCCCCGTCGCACTCATGAGCGCGTTTGTCAACAACACCCCCATCGTCGCCATGTTCCTCCCAACACTGGCAACCGTCGCCCGTCGATGCGCCTTTTCCCCCTCCAAACTCTACATGCCCCTCTCCTTCGCCTCCATCCTCGGCGGCGTCTGCACACTCATCGGCACCTCCACCAATGTCGTCGTCGCCAAACTCCTCGACGACGAACACCTCCTGGGCCCCGCCGGTGAACAACTCAAGTTCGGCATGTTCACCATCGCCAAAGTCGGCCTCCCCATCGCCATCGTCGGCCTCCTCTACATCCTCATCTTCGGACGAAAACTCCTCCCAGACCGCATCGCCCCCATCGACGACGCCCAAGCACACGACGAGGGATACCACGCCGCCCTTCGCGTAGAAACAAACTCCCCAATCGTCGGCAAAACCGTCGAAGAAGCCGACCTCCGAGACCTCCCAGGACTCTTCCTCTCCCGCATCGAACGAGAACACACCATCCTCGGTGCCGTCTCCCCACACGAACGAATCCACGCCGGCGATGTCCTCGTATTCGTAGGCCAACTCGACTCAGTCGTCGACCTCCAACAAATCAAAGGCCTCGTCCCCTCCACACTCCCACACCCCGACGAATCCATCGACGAACAACAAGACCCACACTACCGACCAAACCTCCGCATCTCCGAAGCCGTCATCTCCAACAACTCATCACTCGCAGGCCTCACCATCAAAGAATCAGGCATCCGCACACGCTACGGCGCCGTCGTCGTCGCCGTCCGCCGCCAAGGCCAACGCCTCACCGGAAAACTCGGCGAAATCCGACTCCGCCCCGGAGACACCCTCCTCCTCGAAGCACCCCCAGGCTTCGGCGACCGCTTCACCACCTCAGGCGACTTCTACCTCGTCAACGAACGAATCACCCCCGCAACCCTCCGCCACGATCACGCATGGGTCGCCCTGTCCATCCTTGCCCTGCTCGTCGTGATCCTCAGCTTTGGTGTCCTCGATCCAATGACCGCCGCCATGCTCGCGGCTGGATTGATGGTCCTCACCCGCTGCTGCACAGGCCCCCAAGCCCGCCGAGGCGTCGACTTCCAAATCCTCGTCGTCATCGGCGGAGCCTTCGGCATCGGCACCGCCCTCACCAACACAGGCCTCGCCTCCACCATCGCCCACACCATCGTCGAAACAGTCCAATCCCTAGGCCCCCTCGGACTCCTCGCCGCCATCTATATCCTCACCTCCGTCTTCACCGCCACCATGACCAACAACGCCGCCGCCGTCCTCATGTTCCCCATCGCCATCGCCGTCGCCGCAGAACAACAACTCAACCCCATGCCCTTCATCGTCGCCATCACCGTCGCCGCATCCTGCGAATTCTCCACCCCCATCGGTTATCAGACCAACCTCATGGTCATGGGCCCAGGCGGATACAAATGGACCGACTACACCCGTTTCGGCCTCCCCCTCACCATCCTCTGCGGCCTCATCTGCGTGGCCCTAGCCCCCCTCACCTTCGGCGGCTTCTAAGCACCCGTCTGGGTGCCACGGCTTGACCGTCTTCGGCAAGCCGTGTCTTTAATCCACCAATTAACCACCAGCCACCCCCCAGAATCGCCGATCATCTCTACAATCACCGAACACAAGTCCGCCCAGTCCGTATAATGACCTCACCAATACAATATTCATCCACAGGCATCCCATGAAAATCCTCATCACAGGCGGCTCCGGCTTCATCGCAGAATACTTCCACCGCGACCTCACAGCCCTAGGCCACAACCTCGTCACCCTCGATCTCATCGAACCAACCCCAAACACACCCTCAGCAAAATCCGCCTACATCAAAGGCGACATCCGAGACCCCAAAACACTCGACCAAGCCATGGCAGGCGTAGACCTCGTCGTCAACCTCGCCGCCGCACACCACGACTTCGGCATTCAGCACGACACCTACTACTCCGTAAACGAACACGGCTCACAACAAATCTGCGACGCCATGGACCGAGCAAAAATCAAAAACCTCATCTTCTACTCCACCGTAGCAACCTACGGCGACGCACCACCACCACACACCGAAACCTCACCAACAAAACCAAACTCCCCCTACGGCGGCTCCAAACTCAAAGGCGAAACCGTCTTCAACAACTGGACAAAAAAAGGCGACAACCGAAACGCACTCATCATCCGCCCAACCGTCACCTTCGGCGTCCACAACTTCGCCAACATGTACTCCCTCATCCGACAAATCGACTCCGGCAAATACGCCCGCTTCGGCCCAGGAACCAACATCAAATCACTCAGCTATGTCGAAAACATCGTCGACGCCACCCTCTTCCTAGCAGGCCTCAAAAACGATAAACCAAACCGAAAAATCGAACCCTTCGAAATATTCAACTTCATCGACAAACCAGACCTCACCAGCACCGAAATCTCCAATGTCGTCAGCGCGTGCCTCAACAAAAAACCAGCCCCAGCCGTCCCCTACGCCCTGGGCATGATCATCGGCCTCCCCTTCGACATCATCATCAAACTCACCGGCAAAAACCTCCCGATCTCCACAGCCAGAGTCAAAAAAATGTTCAAAACCGAAACCAAATTCGAAGCCGACAAACTCCTCTCAATCGGCTACCAACCCAAAGTTCCCCTCAAAGAAGGCATCGACCGCATGACCAAGTGGTACATGGAGAGTGGAAAAAACGAAAACGCCCAATGGCACCAACCCCCCGCCGAAGTCGTCACACAAAGCTAAATTAACAGGGTGCCACGGCTTGACCGTCTTCGGCAAGCCGTGTCTTTGAAAACAAAGATTGATCAATCCCCACTCAAATACTCATCCAAAAACTCCCCAATCGGCCGCCACTCAAAAGCCCCCAACAAATTATCAAACCGCTTATCACACACATCAAGATTGTTATAGTGCCGAAACTTATGCGACCGGCTCATCCCCGTCATCTTCGGCTGCCCCGGATCAACCTCCCAAGGATGAATATAAAAAACATAAGGCATGCCCGACTTCAAAATCCGCTTCACACCAAACTTAAACAACGGATACGGAAACAACCGAAAGTACCCCCCCCCAGCCCAAGGCACCCCCTTCTTCCCAACCTTGAGCACCGACACGCACACCTCATAAAACCCATCACGAATCTCAACAATCGGCCTGCCCGAATCCATCCCCTCAAGTTTCCCATACCGATCATGCGCCACCGTCGGAAACGCCGAACTGTCATAAGTCAGTCCAAGCTCCTGCAAAATATCAATCGACCAATCCGTAATCGAAAACGACGGCGCCCGATACCCTCGAATCTTGGCCCCGGTTATATCTTCAACAATCCCAATCCCTCGTTTCATATCCTCACGAAACTCGTCTTGCGACAAATCATAAATCAAATCATGCCCATACCCATGCGACGCAATCTCATGCCCAGCTTCAGCAATCCGTTTGATTAACCCTGGACATTTTTCAGCAACCCACCCCAAAATAAAACAAGTGCATTTAACACCATGCTGATCCATCAACTCCAGCATCCGATCAGTATTCGCTTCAACCCGAAAGTCCCGCTCATCCCAGGTATCCCGCGCCACAACCGACTTCAGATTCTCAACCTGAAACCAATCCTCAACATCAATCGACATCACCGCTTGGGTCGTTTTATACTTCACAACTAGATCATCCTGTGGCCGCGCTTGCGGAATTTCTTAACATCCGCCGGCTGCGGAAAACTAAAATACTTCTTCTTACTCATATCGAGCGCAACAGCATGATCCTCGCCATTCTTGAGCTGCAAAATCACATCCATCATCAGCCGAGCCCCGTCCCGCTTGGTCCCCGTAATCACCCGATCAAGCGAATCATTCTCCTTAAGCTCCCACTCCAGCGTCCCAAGAACCCCCCCCGCATCAAGCTTCTCAACCATCTCATGCACCGTAATACAAGCGTGCGATTCACCATGCAACAACTGCCAAAAGTTCGGCATCATCCCACGATAAATAGGCAACCGCCCCGAATGAATATTGATACACCGAACCCTCGGCGTCTCAAGAATCCCCTTCTTAAAAATCTCAGGCCCAGCAACAGACGCAATCACATCAACTTCTAAATCCTTGAGCCGCTGGATGTACTCCGCATCATTCACCGACCCGCATTGAATGACCGGCAACCCTTTCTCCTTGGCGAGCTTCACAATCGAATCCCCCCGCAGTTTCACCTTGACATACCGCAACAACAAACGCACAAAGTCCACCGCCCCATAGAACCGAAATATCCGCCGCGCCGTCTTCCACTTGGGTTCATGAAACGCTTCTTGCACCGAGACCCCCACAATCTCGATCTGATCCTGTGGATACTCATCAAAGAACACTTCAAAGAACCGGATCACATACAACGGATCATCCTCCGTCACAAACACAAGCTTGAGCTTCCGATCATCAACACCACTCATACTGGTTCTCCAACACTGTCTGTATCAGGGCAGATTTTTTGATCCGTCTGACCCTCATCAATATCAACCACCGCCGCACCACGCGCCAGCCACTTGGCGAGTTTCTTGCGTCGTACTGCGGTTTCTTGGGCATTAAATCTCGGATCCGCGAGCTTAAGCACCTCGGCATACTTGGCCGCGCAGACCTGCTTGGTGTACCCCATATCAAAGACCTCGCGGGCACTCTTGCTCATTGCCGCAGTCATCACCTTGTCATGAATCATCCCCCGCAGTTTTTCAGCCAAGCCCTCAGCATCCCCAAGCGCAGACCAAATCCCGCAGTGGTTATGCTCCACAATTTGTCGCAACTCGGACCAATCCTCAGACAACGCCACGATCGCCTTACCCACTGCCAAAGAGGTATACAACTTACTCGGAAAGCTAATCCCCTCAATCCCCTCGGCAATCGTCACCAAAGACGCATCGCATGAGTTCAACGATTCATTGAGCCTCTCAAACGGCTGATAAGGCATCATCACCACATTATTAAGCCCACGCTCTTCAACAATCTTTTCAATAGCATTTCGCTTCCCACCACCACCAGCAAGCACAAGCTTAAACGGCTCATCCTTGAGCAACGCCGCCGCCTCAAGAACCGTTTCAAAATCGTAATACAACCCCATATTCCCCGAATACAACAGCACAAAGTCCTCAAGAAAACCATTGTCCCGCGCAATCCCACACGCAGACTTGGGAACCGGAAACAAATCCTCCCCGTCGGCCCAGTTCGGGATCACATGAATATGCTCAGGCAAAACCGGATAGGTCTTGGCAACCAACTCCTTGGCCGCGCTGCACAACACAATCGCCTCCTTAGACCGCCTGTACTTCCGACGATTCAGCGCCATCCACACCCGATCAATCATCGACCCCTTTTTGAAAGTCCCCACCCACACCCCCATCTGTGGATACGCATCATGCAACAGCGTCACATAATGGTGCGTCCGAAACAGCGACACAAACCACCCGATCACCCCAAGAAAAGGCGGGTTCGTCGTGTACAAATACACCGTGTCCTTCCGAGACTTCAACAATACAGAAAGAACCATCGGAATCACAAAGGTCAGGTAGTTAAACGCACGACCAGGTAAAAAATTCTTGTCAAACCGAGCCACCCGCAACCGACGAATTTTCACCCCGTCAACAACCTCTTTCAACGGACAGTCTTGCCAAGTCTCCGGAGGCCCATAACTCGGCCGCCCCGTAAGCACCTCGACCTCAAACCCTAGTTCAACAAGTTCAGCAGCCAGTTCATGCAATAAGTGTCCCGTAGAAGCAACATCGGGCACATAGTACTGATTCAAAATCACCACACGCGTCGGTTTCTCAGACATCAGACTCCCCAGCACCAATCACATCACGAGCAGTCTCCACAACCGGCTCACCAAAGGTCTCACGCAAACGATCCCCAAGCCAACCAATCAGCTTGTACTTCTCATCACGCAAAAATCCAAGATCAACCCGCTGCGGCTCATTCTTGATATTGTCAAGACCCAGCCGCTTCAACAAATACGCACGAGGCGAACGCGTAAACAACATCGCAGGATTCCCATACGCCACCGTCGCCACACACGCATGAACACGATTCGATATCGTCAAATCAGAGTTCGCATAAATATTCAAATACGAATACGGCACATCCCCAGAATACATCATCGGCGCCCGATAGTTCTTCCTCATCAAAAACGGGTTGTACCGATGATCCGTCCGCACAACCAACTTCCCATCAATCCGCTCAGGACCACCATTGAGCCCCAACAAACTGTCAAGAAAAATATACGACCGACGCTTATAACACATCTCCGTCCGCCACTTGGGATGCCGAACCTTCCACACCTTCCCATCAAAATCAAAAGAACGATCCACCCGACCACCAAACGAATCCCCCGTACCAATGGCCGGCTCAGGAATCTGGTCAAAGTTCATCGCAATATACGGCTCCAAATCCGTAGGAATCTTCGGAAACACATCCGAAACAAAGCTCGCCACATCCACCCCATCAAAAGCAAACTCCGCCAAATCACCAAGGGCCTCAAAGGTCTCCGTGTCCCGCGTCGTAAAGATATGCGGCGGACACTCCTTCATCAACGAACGACTCAAATCAACCGTCCCAGAATCGTACTGCATCATCCCCGCTGCCAAAACAATAATCTTTGCCCCCTTCTCGTGCTGCGTCCGGATCAAATCAGACACAATCCCCTTCATCTCAGGACGCACATAAGGCCCAAGAATCACGATCGCATCAAGATCAAGATGTTTGGCATAATCAATCGAGTTCGGAGGATTCCCCGCAGATGTTTTCCAGTACCCCGCCTGATCCCCAATCGGAAACACATGAGCACCCGGATACGCCTGCTCCAAGGCATACACCGCACCCAACTGAAAGAACGCATTCCCAATATTGGTCGACCAATACCCCGTCAAAACGCCGATTCTCGGACGCTTGGCAGGAATCAAAGCCGGGTCTTGTGCAGTACTGGTCATCTCAGTCATCATCTCAGTTAAGCTCCATAGGGATACACACCATCGGCCAATTGGCACCCAAAAATCTCATCAGATCCAAAGTTCGGCCCAATCCTAGAACTCCAAGCCGCCCGATCCCGTAGACACCATCAATGTGGCCTCAATCGAGCCAAAATATGTCCCATTGACCACCCATCTCCTCGATCATCATTGACCACAACACCCCAAAGACCGATAGTGTTCAACACACACATCCAAAACTCGATTCCCAGATGAGCCAGACCAAATGAACGCGCCACAAAACCACCAACCAAATACAGATCAACCCCCCAACCCCCCCAAAAATACATCCTCTCCGGAAATAACGCTCCAAGAGCCACCACGCAAATCTCCCTGGTCCTTCAAAGCCAAAATCATCCGAGCCCTCTGGGGAATCAGCGAGCTCCTCCTCTGGAAACCCAGCCCCGCCTCCATGACCGGCTTTAGAAACGCCATGCTCCGCTTCTTTGGTGCCAAAATCGGCAAAGGCGTCCGCATCCACCCCTCCGTCAAAATCATCATCCCCTGGCATATCCAAATCGACGACTATGTCACCATCCACGACCACGCAATCCTCTACGCCCTAGGCCAAATAACCATCGGAAAACACTCAGAAATCGGCCCACTCACCCACCTCTGCGCAGGCACCCACGACTACACAGACCCAAAGTTCACCCTCCTCCGCCAACCCATCACCATCGGCGACCACTGCATCCTTGGCCCCGCCTCCTTCGTGGCCCCAAATGTCACTCTCGCCGACCACACCATCCTCCACCCCAGAGCCGCCCTCTACACCAACTCAAAACCAAACACCCAATACCAAGGCAACCCCGCAAAGCCAATCCAAACCGCATCACAAGAATCCACACCATGACCACCCTCTGCACCCCATTCTCAACACAGCACTACCCAGACCCAAACGCCCCATCAGGCGCCAAAGTCCTCCTCTGGAAAATCATCTCCAAAACAATCTTCCCACACCTCCCAAGCCCCCTCTACAAAATACGCCGCATCATCCTCCGAAGCTTCGGTGCCACCCTCGACCCACACGCAAGAATCAGAGGCGGCGTCCACATCTCACACCCCTGGAACCTCACCATCGGACGAAAAAGCTCCATCGGCGAAGGCACACAAGTCTTCAACCCCGCCCCGCTCACCATCGGCGACCGCTCCGTCATCAGCCAATACTGCTATGTCTCATGTGTCTCATGTGTCGCCAGTGTCGCCAACGACCAATCCGACCCAATAAAACCACAACACCCAAGCCCCCTCACCATCGGCGACGATGTCTGGGTCGCCACCGAATGCATCATCCAAGGCAACCAAACAATCCCCAACGGCCTCCTCGCCGGTGCCCGCTCAACACTCCTTCCCTCCCAAACCTCAACAACCCAACTCACCCCCTGGACCATCGCCACAGGACACCCAGCAATCTCAAGAAGAGAACGCCCATACCAAGGGCAAAAATCATGACAAACCCCACAAAAATATCCAATCAACACCCCCAAGGACTCCCAAACCCAAGCCCCCATACCCTCAAAAATCGCATCCTCCGCATCCTCTGGAATCTCGTCCAAGCAACCCTCTTCCGCTATTCCCCAAGACCCATGCTCCGCTGGCGAGCATTCCTCCTCCGTCTCTTCGGCGCAAACATCACCAAAAAATCACGCGTCTACCCAAGAGCCAAAATCTGGGGCCCCTGGAACCTCACCATGGGCGACCACGCCACCATCGCCGACGATGTCGATTGCTACTGCGTCGCCCAAATCACCATCGGCGCCCACACCACCATCAGCCAGTACACCTACCTCTGCGGCGCAACCCACGACTTCGAAGACATCAGCTTCAAACTCCAACCAAAACCAATCACCATCGGCCAGCGCGTCTGGGTCGCCGCCGATTGCTTCATCGCCCCAGGCATCACCATCAGCGACGGAGCCGTCATCGGTGCCCGCTCAAGCGTCTTCAAAGACATCAACCCCTGGACCATCAACGCAGGCACCCCCGCCAAAGAACTCCGCCCACGCAACCACCCACTCAACCCAAACCAAAACCCAAACCAAAACCCGGACAATCAACCATGATCACCCGGCACCTCCCCATCACCAAACTCTCACCAGACGACCAAGCCCACTACTGGGTCGGCTACTACGACAAACAACCCTTCTCCGCCGACAACTCACGCCTCCTCACCCATCGCACAACCTTCCTCGATCACCTCCCAACCCCAGGCGAACCATGCCAGATCGGCACCATCACCAACGGCCAGTTCACCCACGCCGCCACCACCAACGCATGGAACTGGCAACAAGGAGCCCACCTCCGCTGGTCCACCCTACCAGGCCAAGAATCCCTCCTATTCAACGACCTCAACGACAACGCCCAACCAATCGCCCGCTGGGTCACCCCCCAAGGCAAACAACTCCACTCCATCAACTCCCCCATCTACGCCGTCACCCCAGACGGCCAAACCAATGAAAAAATAGGACTCACCCTCGACTTCGGTCGCCTCACCCGACTCCGCGAAGAATACGGCTACCCCGCACTCGCCGACAAACACCCAACCAACCCAGCACCCAAAGAAGAAGGCCTCTGGAAAGTCGACCTCCAAACAGGAGAACGCACCCTCCTCGTCTCCATCCACCAACTCGCGGCTATCAATACAAATAGCTTCGACCCCGGAGACATCGACCTCACAACACCCTCAGCCCCCCACCAACACATCAACCACATCATGATCAACCCCGAAGGAACCCGCTGCTGCTTCCTCCACCGCTACGACCGCGACGACGGCATCCTCCAATCCCGCCTCTTCACCATCGGACTCGATGGCTCCGCCCCCCAAACACCCCGCCTCCTCATCGAAGGCATGATCTCCCACTACGACTGGCTCGATGACCACGCCATCCTCGCATGGGGCGGCAAACGAAAACTCCTCGGCTCAGGAACCCAAACCAAATCCCCAAAAGCCAAAGTCATGACCCTCGCAAGGCGCACCCTCAAACCAATCTACTACGCCATGGGCAAACCAAGATTCCTCATGAACAAAATCATGGGCGACTCCTACCTCATCATCCCAGATCAAGACGACCCCACAACCACCCCCTTCGCCAAAGGCAAGCTCACCTGCGACGGCCACAACACCTTCTTTCGTGGAAACCAACACATCGAACCCAACCAATGGATGGTCACCGACGGCTACCCAGATATGAAATCCAAACAACCCCTCTACCTCTGGGATATCAAACAAAATCAAGGCTACGAAATCGGACGCTACCACACCCCAAAACACCTCGACGGCCCCGTCCGCATCGACCTCCACCCAAGATTCTCCCGCGATGCCAAATCAATCTGCATCGACTCGGCCATGAACAAATCCCGCGCCATCTACCAAATCGACATCTCACAACTCACCAATCCAGAGGCCACCCCATGACCGTCTCCATCTTCATCCAAACACTCAACGAAGAAGACAACCTCCCAGGCCTTCTCGAATCCGTCGCCTTCAGTGACGACATCGTCGTCCTCGATTCCCTCTCCACAGACCGAACAAAAGAAATCTCCCAAACCGCCGGCGCAAGATGGTTCGCCCGCCCCTACGACGGCCGAGGAAACCACCAAAACTGGGCCATGGAAAACATCGACTTCAAATACCAATGGGTCTTCTACCTCGACGCCGACGAACGCATGACCCCAGAACTCAGAACAGAAATCGAAGCCATCATCGCCGACTGGGACTCCGGAAAATCCACCAAAGACAACGCCCCCGTCGCCTACTACTGTGGCCGCAAAAATATCTTCCGAGGCAAATGGCTCAAACACGCCATGGCCCCCGGAAACATCATGCGATTCTTCCAACCCCCACACATCCGCTTCGCCAGAGACGCCAACCCAATCCCAACAGTCGATGGCCAAACCGGATACCTCAAAGAACACTTCATCCACTACAACTTCTCCAAAGGCCTCCGCGAATGGATCGAACGCCACAACCGCTACTCCACCTACGAAGCAAACGAAACCGTCAAAGCCCTCAAAGAAAACCCCGTCAAACTCACCAACCTCATCTCCAAAGACCGCAACACCCGCCGCCTAGAACTCAAAAACATCTCCTTCCGCATGCCCTGCCGCCCCCTCCTCAAGTTCCTCTACATGTACATCATCTCAAAAGGCTGCCTCGACGGCCGCGCCGGCTGGACCTACTGCCGCCTCCAAGCCATGTACGAATACATGATCGTCCTCAAAGTACGAGAACTCAACCGCCCAGACCTCACCGCCGCCGACCGTGGACAGACCACCACATCAGAGAAAGTAGACCGACACCCATGAAAATCCTCCACTTCAAAACCACAATGTGCCTCGAAGAAGGCGGCGTTGTCAAAGCCGTTCTCGACCTCTGTGCAATGTCACAAGAAGACGACCAAGTCGGCATCGCAACTTTCGATCCAAAAGGCCTACCCCAAGAATGGCTCGACCCAGAAACAACCACCACACAACTGCACCATCTCGATGGCGTCCTTGGCCCCGTTTCAAAACTCAACGCCATCCAAAAACAACAACTCGAAAAAGTAATCGAACAATACGACATCGTCCATATCCATTCAATATGGAGCTTGTCAAACCCACAAGTCGCCGCCATCTGCAAAAAACTCGGCAAACCCTACATCCTCAGCGTCCACGGCATGCTCGATGACTGGTGCATGTCCCAGCGCAAACCAAAAAAACTCCTCTACCTCAAAACATGGGGCCGAAAACTCCTCCCCGGCGCCGCCGCCATTCACACAACCGCCCAGGCCGAACTCGACCAATCCTGCGCCTGGTTTAGCCGCGACAAAGGCCATGTCATCCCACTCCCCTTTGATCTCGATGAATACCGAGACATGCCAGACCCAAAACTCGCCTACGACGCCTTCAAAGAACTCAACCCCGATCTCCCCAAAATCCTCTTCCTGAGCCGAATCCACTACAAAAAAGGCGCCGATCGTCTCATCAAAGCATCAGCACTCCTCGATAAAATGGGTATCAAACACCAACTCGTCATCGCCGGCACCGGCGACGAACCCTATGTCCAAGAAATGAAACAACTCGCCCAATCCCAAGGCGTCACAGACCACACCTACTTCCTCGGTTTCGCCTCAGGCCAAGAAAAAATAGCCCTCTTCAATGCCTGTGATGTCTTCGCACTCCCCACAAGCCAAGAAAACTTCGGCTTCGTCTTCTTCGAAGCACTCGCCGCCGCCACCACCGTGCTCACAACAAAAGGAACCGATACCTGGCCAGAAATTGAATCCTCAGGCGGAGGCGTCATCGCCGACAACACCCCAGAAGCATTCGCCCAAGCACTCAAAACAATCCTCAGTGATCTACCCACCTATACCCACAACGCCAAGGCCGCACGAGAATGGACTTTCGAACAAATGGCCCCCGACCGCGTCCGAAACAGCTACCGAACCATGTACCAATCCTGCATCGACAACGCACGATCTAATTAGACCCATTCTCGTAGGCGTACTCGACTTTGGTATCCCTACGGCGTTCACAGGTATCTGTTATCTCTCCAAAATTTCAGAGGTCAACACGGGCATTGAGACCCAACAAAATATCAAAAGTGCCGCTGGTAGGCTCTGCAAAACCCTCCCTGCCTCCAAAGGAGAACCCCCCAACAAGGCAAAATCGAGATAGCGATGATCCGAGAACGCTTCACATGACCAATCGTCGCCAAGCAGACAATGATGCTCTGTAAAAAACATTCAGGCCATAATAAATAAGCGTCAGCCGCTTCATAGAGTACTCTAAATAAGCCGATGATACCTGACACAACGAGATTTTAACACAAATGTATTTCCTACTCGCACTCACCCTACTGATTTCAGCAACGATCTTGCTCGTGATTATGATCCGTGGAGCATCCAAACAGTCACCAGACCTTCTTTCTATGAGAAACCTGTTTTTGGTGGGTCTCATTGTGTTTCAGTACACCTCGGGGATCATCGCGTTTATCGCGCCAAACCTCACGAATCCATACGCGATCGCTGATCGCAGAGGCCCCGGGCTTAAGTTCGTCTTTATGCTCCTGCTCTTTACAGTAGGGTTTTTAGCAATCTATAGATCCGGCTTCATTGCCGACAAAGTCGTCGCACTCTTCAACAAAAAACAGGTCCATGTGACATGGCCAAAGCTCATTGTACTCTCGCTCGTATTCTTCGCTCTCGGAGCCGTGTTCCGCCTTGTGATGGTCCAGGTCCCATACTTCGGGATTCTGTCGATTCAAGTCGGCGCTGCTTTTTTGGCTCTATCCACCGGGCTTGCAGCATGGGCGTGGGCACCACGCCTGTGGAATCCAATCCCCCTGCTTGTTGTTATCTTTGTTGTATTTGGGGGAATGGCCATCTTCTTTATGGATTCATTTGGTCGCAGAGACATGCTCGGAATTGTTCTCGCATTTGTGTGGGGAGCCTATTACAGCACTTGGAGAAATATTTCCTATAAAAAACTAGTCTTCCGATTCGGAATCTTGGGCATCATGGGGGTTTTCTTCCTAGCGGCATATTCATCAACCAGATTCAACTACGGCATCAAAATGGCCTCGCTCGGTGACCGTGTTCGTGCACTAGCAGACGCTGATATAGCACAGGGTGTCACCGACCTCTTCTCTGGACAGAACGCCGCTTCATATAGCATATATTTCATCGAAACACGCCCGGATTCCCATAGTTACGATACACTCCATTCAGCCAAACTCTTCTTTGCACTCCCGTTCCCTAGAGCCGCCTGGCCAGGGAAACCAAATGCCTTAGCCATCACATCGACTCAAGAAATCAACAGTGTAGGAATGCCAAAGAATTGGAATATTGGCCCAGGATTAATCGGACACTTCGCAAATGACAACCCATTCCTCGCCCTTCCGTTATACACATTCATTCTCGCCGTATTCTTCAAATTCACCGACGGCCTACTCAAAAAATACAATTACGACCCCTTTGTTGTTCTCCCCATGGGCGTAGCCCTAGGCCAGATCATCGCGGTTCCCCGAGGCGAACTCGCAAACTTCTTTGGAAAAACCGTCTTCTATATCATCGGTGGTTGGATTGCGATGCAAATTATCGCACGATTTATACAACTCCTAAGCCCTACCTCCTCAATGTTTGTTGCAGATGATAACCAGTATGGCGACGGCCTAGACGAAGATCAAAGCGATCACGATACCTACAACGGGTACGAAGACTATCAATCAGATGACCATGATGACTCGACCTACTCTTACTAATCAAGTCGGAGCCCGAAGTGTCAGAATCCAAAAAACACACCATCAGAATCACCTGCAATTATGCACGATTGTTGTGCACCCTCGCTCTCGGAATCATAGTTGTCCCGCTCACCATTCGATGGCTTGGAGACACCGCCTTCGGAATCATCTCGCTGCTGGGCGCCAATATTGGCCTTGCAAGCCTCTTTCGTCAAATCGTCCAACTCTCACTCGTGCGAGAACTCGGCCAAGCATATCACGCCGACGATGACACCTTTCACAAAAGCTACGCCACCATCTGCATGATCACATTTGTGTGTGCAATACTCTCAGTCCTAAGCTTTGCCGTCGTCTTTGCACTTGTGCCCTTATTTCAAATCCCACCAGATATGATTGCTCCCGCAAGATGGTTTGTGGTGGGGCAAGGATTTTATACCGTTGTGATGATTCTCCTAGCACCAATACTCAACATGTATTTGGTTAAAGAACAGTTCATCGGGTACAACATCTGGTATATAGGGGTACGCGCCGGAAATATCATCTCCGTTCTCATCCTCGGATACATCATCGTCATCAAAGACCCTTCGGTAGGACTGATGCTCCACGGAATCACATGGTCAGCTATTTCGACTCTTGGAATGATAATCGCGGCCGGTATAATTCTCAAATCAGACCGGCGACTCATGTTCCGATTCAAAGGCTCTGACAAACGCGCACGCTCACAAGTGCTCTCAACATTCTCGTGGAACACAGGCGTACAAATAGCCATGAATCTTCACGAGCAGTTGCCACCACTCCTCATGAATATTTTCATCGGCCCACTCGCAAACGCCTCATGGGGCATCGGATTCCGATTCGTCGCCTACATCCGCATGTGTACCACAGGCGTACAGTTCGGATCAGACGCCGTCAGCGCACGCCTTGCATCCGGTGATAACCCAGAAGAATCCCGAAAAAAACTACAACGACTCATCGGAATCCAAACCAAACTCGCCTCCATGATCGCACTCCCAGCCGCCGCCGGAGTATTCGTCTACGGCTGGCCAATCTTCGACATCTGGGTCGGACGATCACTCCAAAACTACCAAGAAGTCATGCCCATCGCCGTCTACATGTCCCGAATCCTCGCTGTAGCACTCGCCGCACGCGCCATCTCAGAAACATGGATCATCATCCTCTACGGTGCAGGATTCGTCAAAGCCTACGCCCCATGGGTCTTTGCAGGCGGAATCTTCGCCCCCATCGCCTCCATCATCCTCATGATGACCCTCCCCAAAGACTACATCGTCTACGCCCCGCCAGCAATGTTCGCTCTGGTTCTGGTGGTCGTCCACCTCTTTGGCCTCCCCATCATCGCAGGAAAATGCCTCCACATCAAACCATCCTCACTCCTCATTTCTCTGATCCGCCCAATCATCGCCACCATCATCGCCCTCGCATGTTCCCTGCTTCTCTTACACTACGGATCATCTCTCAGCGATCTCGGATTCTCAGGCACAATCACATCCGAGCGAGGCCAATCGATCAATTGGCAATGGATGCTCGGCTCAATCCTCACCTTCGCAACAACATACGCAGCCTGCAGCTATTTCATCGTACTCCAAACCACCGACCGCGTCCGAATCCTCAACATCCTCAAATCAATCCGATCCAAACTTACCCGTTGATTCGCGATCAAAAGAAAGCCCCGCGATCACCGCCCGATGGTCACTCCCCGTCAAATCAAGCATCCCCCAAGACACCACCCGCACATCATCGGTTCTCCAAATATCATCAAGCTGAATCTGCATCAAACCAGGCCGACCAGCAGGAAAACTCCCCCCATCAAACACCATCAAAGGCTTGCCAGGACTCAGCCCAGACCTCAGCAACCGACGCGACCGATACTGCCCACGCGTAGAGTTCAAATCCGCCCCAACAACCATCGGCAGTCCCGTCAACTCCCGAATACGCCCGACCTGCTCAACATGCGCCCGGACAACCCGATTCCCCTCTTTCCATTTCTCAACCGATCTTGGCGACCATGGATGCATGAGTCCAACAACAAAATCCCCATCGGGATGACGCACAATACACATCAACTGGTGACTACCCAACGCATCATTCTCATCAGGACCTATCAACTCAAGAGGATATTTCGACACGACAAATCCAGGTGAAACCTCGTCCTTGACCCACCCGCGATGCACCCAATACGGCATCGAGGATCCTTCCAGATACCCGCGATTCCGAATCCCCCGACTCAACTCGGTCGGTACCTCTTGGATGACCAAAACATCCAGCCCCAACTGCATCATCGTTTTCATATCCGCATCCCAAAACTCATTCCTCGGATACATATTAAACGATCCAACCATAACCACCTGCTCGCCAATCCGAGCATCCCCCGTAGTCAAAGCCCGTTCCCGAACCAAAGGCCACGAACCAACACACACCGCCAGCACACACACAAACCCCGCCCGCCACCGCTTAAGAGCAACTATCCCGCACCCAACAACAATCGTAAACCACACTGAACAGTCTGTACACTTTATTGCATCACGCATTGAGACA
>JAESRA010000055.1 GCA_016764895.1 Phycisphaerales bacterium
AGCAACACATACACCGGAATCCGCGCACCGCAACTCATAAACGGCGCCACCAGAATCGTCGCCAACCGATCCTTCGGATCAGGCACCGAACGCGCTGACATAATCCCAGGAATCGCGCACGCATGGCTCGACAACAAAGGCACAAACGCATGCCCGCTCATCCCAAACGGCCGCAACACTCGGTCAATCACAAACGCCGCCCGTGCCAGATAGCCCGTTCCCTCCAGCAACGCCAGCAAGAAGAACAACAGCACGATCTGAGGCAAAAAGATAATCGTCCCACCAATCCCCGCAATCACCCCATCAACCAAAAGCCCCTTGATCGCCCCGTCAGGAAGCATCGACTCTGCCCAGCCCCCCACCGTCCCGAACCACGCATCAATCAAGTCCATCGGGATCGCAGCAAGTTTGAAAATCACCCAGAACAAGCCCGTCATCACGATCGAAAATGTCAGCACCCCCAGCAAAGGATGCGTAAAGGCCCGGTCAAGCCGATCGGTCAAGCGATCATCCACCGGCGTCTCCCGCGCCGCGGCAACCAACGAATAAATATCATCGCCCCACGCTTCAATGGCGTCGATCTCCGTCGGCGCACTTCGATTGGGAATCGTCGCCGATTCCAAGGCCGCCTTGAGTTCCTCGATCCCCTCGCCGGTCTTTCCAGAACATCCGACGACCGTGCATCCGAGGCATTCGCCAAGCCGCTGAAGATCAATATGAATCCCCCGCCCCTTGGCAAGGTCCATCATGTTCACCGCCACAACCATCGGCAAACGCTTCCCAATGGCCTCAGCAACAACCGTCATGTTCCGCATCAGATTCGTCGCATCAATCACCACCAAGATCGCATTAGGTACATGGGCCTCAACGCCAGCGGGCGCGAGATCGCCATCAAGCACCCGCCGGCACACGACCGATTCAGACACTTCAAGATCAAGCGAATACACCCCAGGCAGATCAATCAACATCGCGCCGCAGCAGGCCGCATGTCGAGCGTCTTGGGTCGTCCCTGGAAAATTAGAGGTCTTGGCGCGTATCCCAACGATGCGATTAAACAGCGTGGTCTTGCCGACATTTGGATTTCCCAAGATGGCAATGATCCGGCTCTCAACATCTGGAACTAAATCAACGCTGCTCATGAATGCTTACTCGTGAGACTCGCCATCGACATCGACATGGACCATCACTCGACCAGCAATTTCTTTGGCAAGCCCGATCCGGCAGCCACCACCACAGGCACCACTGAGCGAAATAATGCAAGGTTCACCAAGCCGGCACATCGTGATCGACGCATTAGGACGCAGCCCCATCGCCCGGAGCATCTTGATTTCTTCGGTCGCGGCCCCATTGATCTGCACCCGCCCGCTCTGGCCACGCGTGAGCTGAGTCAGCGGGATCGTGCTAGATGGAGTCGTGTTGGATGGGGTCGTCGGCGTTGCCATTGGCTAAAAAGCTCCGAGGGGTCCAAAATCGGACACCTGAGTATACGAATCATATTTCAATTGAGAACGATTCGCAACGCAAATGGGTCAAATTCTCATTTTTCAGTCTTTATTGAGGATTTCGAGGCCGACTTTGGCCGCTTTATCAACCACCCGACAACAAATCCGACAAGTGAAAATGCGATGTAGAGCAAGGCGGCGGGGACTTTTTTATCCGTCATAAAAAACAAATCAACCGAAACGGATTCCCAGTTCTGGAAAATCAGGATCAGGAAAATAACCGAAGCAATTGCCAGAGCAATGATTTTGGGACGCATGTAGATTGGTTTTATCTTTGGCGTTGTCGCCGTTGGCTTTTCACTCATGACACACTCACCGTCCGCTGCTCGATCCGCTTCTCAGATACAGTTTGTACAACACGATCAACATACACACCAGAGAGATGCACATCATCGGGATCGAATGCCCCCGTCTCGACGATCTCATCGACTTCGGCAATTGTGAACTTCGCGCCTGTTGCCATTTCTGGATTAAAGTTTCGCGCTGTCGCATGGAAAATAAGATTCCCAAACTTGTCGGCCTTGGCGGCTTTGACAATTGCCAGGTCGCCGAACAGACCGGTCTCCATAACAAACTCGCGTTCTTCGCCGCCGTTGGGTGTTGCGAATGTGCGGATTTCTTTGCCTTCAGCGACTTGTGTGCCCACACCCGTCGCGGTATAGAACGCGGGAATCCCTGCACCACCAGCACGAACGCGCTCGGCCAGTGTCCCCTGCGGATTGAACTCGACTTCGAGTTCCCCGCTGAGAAACTGACGCGCAAACTCATCGTTCTCCCCGACATACGACGAAATCATTTTTTTAATTTGTTTCGTCTCCAGCAAAAGCCCAAGCCCCCATCCATCAACGCCGGCATTGTTGGACACACAGGTAATTCCTGTGACACCGGTATCTCTGAGCGCCATGATGAGTTGTTCTGGAATGCCGCAAAGACCAAATCCCCCGACCATGCACATCATGCCGTCATGAACGATGCCCATCTTTTGCAAATCCGAAAAACAATGCTTTGGAGTTGAATACTCTTTTGTGCCCATCTTGCCCTCCGAATAGTGGTTTTTACCAGTACACAGTTGCCAAACGACTGATATAGTTCATGCCAATCGGCGATGTGTTTGCTGATTATACCAATGGGACATTGGGCGGGCAGGACTTGACGGGCCTGAAGATTAAAAGGGACACACTCGTGAATGACGAGGTTATATCGGCTGAGGCGTGTACATCCACACCCCCAGAATCACCGCCACATATGCAAATACCGAATGTTCTTGAGGGGCAATGCGCCGAACTGATACTCAAAGACATGATCTACAGCTTTCACTCGGCCTCCTTTCTGGTCACCAATCCAGATGGCATGATTTTGATCGCAAATACACACGCCGCCGCCGGCTTCCCCAATACAACAGTCGAATCAATCATCGGAAAAAACCTGTGTGATCTGGCACCAAAAGAATGGGCACTCGAACGCATCGGGTTCATGAAACTTGCGATCCAACGAAATCATCCACTGCTCATCATAGAAGTACTCTGCGGCGTTCGGCTGTGCTCAACGATCAATCCGATCAAAGTCCCAGGAGAGAATGGACCCCAATGGATATTGCTGATCACCGTTGAACAAATCTCCCCCAAGAAACTCCAATGGCTACGAAACAACAAAACGCCCGAAGTTCTCATCGACGCAATGTTCATCGATCTCGGACCACTGGCCATACTCACACCTCGTGAACTCGAAGTCATCGCCCTCATGGGGCATGGCCTCCGGCAAAAACAAATCGCAGAAAAATTGCACCGCTCAGTATCCACCATCGACCGCCACCGCGAACGGATCGGTGAAAAATTAGGCATCACCGACCGCATCGAACTCGTCACCATGGCACGCGAAGCAGCCCTAGAAGTTGCCGATTCCACCCGAACCAATACACCATTTGGCCATCCACACCACAAACGCTAAAACATCCCACAACGACAACCGCAACAACGACGCCAGCTCCATTTCAACCAACCTTCAAACGCCACACGGACTGTTTCAAATCCCCCGTATCATGAACCCACCATTGTCCAGACGGGTCATGTCCGACTACGCCCAGATACAAACAGCGATGCTTGGTCCGGACTCGGCGACGGCCGCGCCGAAAGATCATCAAGCTCCCGTTGCAAATCCTCAAGCGTGGACAACTGCAAATGCTCAGTCGCAAACCGGATGTAGGCGATCTTGTCAACCTCACGAAGTTTGCTCATCACACGCTCGCCGATCAGCAGCGTCGGAACCTCACGCTCAAATTCTGAATGCAGTTCTTCTTCAACCAGTTTGGCGAGTTGTTGTTTGACATCTTCGGAGATCGGTCGCTTGCCGCAGGCGTTGGCGATGCCTCGCATGATGTTCTCTGAACTGAAGGCGACGCGCGAGCCATCCTTTTTGACCACCCGAAGCCGCCCCGCCGGCTCGACGCGTTCGTAGGTCGTAAACCGCCGATCGCATGCGATGCAATGCCGACGCCGCCGGATCACCGCCCCGCCTTCGCTGGAGCGCGAGTCGATCACTTTGTCCTGGTTATGGCTGCAAAATGGACAGATCATACAAAAACGCCTCCGATGCACGAATTATACCAAGTCTGGTATGCCAATGCGTCCGAGGCGTTGTTTACGCACGATATAGAGGATTTATTCGAGACCTTCAAAGAGATTCGCGTACTCGGATTCAAGCAATCGGGTGCGGAGGTACATGTACCGCTCCTCGATTTCGTCGATTTCAAACATAAGACTATGGATCTGCTGTGACAGTGCTTGAACCTGCTGTGAGAACTCCGGATTCGGTGTCTGATTCGGATCAAATATATTCTTTGATTCCAGCTCATTCTGAAGTGCGCCGAGCTTTGCCTTGGTCGCCAGCAAGTGCCCACGAACGCGGCTGAACTCTGCTTGAATCCTTTGAACCGCTTGGTCATGCTGAGCCTGCTTCAACTCCATCTTTTCCTTTTCAACGAGGGCCCGCTGCTCGGATTCGGCTTCCCTTAACTCAAGTACCTGGGCCCATTCCTTCGCTTGCACAGCCCGGCGCTGTTCAACGATCACATCGAGCTCGGCGGCAAGCCGAACGACCTCCCCTTGAATCTCCGGAGGTGCCGCCACAATAATGGCCTGGTCCACAACCTCGATCGAAGTGTATGTGAGATCATGCTTGACCTTCAGCAGGTTTGTGAGCGATTCGGTGTACTCGTACCGCTCTTTCCAACTTTCAGTCCAAAAAGGCGAAGCGTAGACGCGGGTTTGGATTTGCTTCCGTAGGTACTCATCGACCGTCTGATACAACACCGAATCCGCCGTAATCTCCAGGTTGTACCCATAACTCACCTCATCAAACTGCTTCCGAAACTGCTGGATCGCTTGGTCAAAGGTAAACTGCCCAGCGAACTGCGAATGCACTTCCATATACATCCTGTTTTCTGGGCTCACAGCCCCCCGGCTAAAGCTCACCGACCGATCAAACTCCTTGCCGATCTCATTCAATATGCCACTCACCGACGCCATCCCTAAATCAAAGGCATGCACCTTCTCATCGTTAGCGCTGCTCGTCTCCGTAAATACCAACGCCGAGCCGCGCTCCCCCACCACTGTCCCGGCAGTATTCTGCATCGAATATCCACCAATCGAAAGCCCCGCAACCGCCGCTGTAATCAGTGCAATATTCATCATTCGTCTCCTTGGATTGGCCCGTGTATGGGCATGTGAAATCAATTGTGCAAGCTCGGCCGTCTCGCCAAGCTCGGCGACCGCAATGCGAATCGCTTCATGTTCCGGTGTCCCCGTTATCAATAAATCATCCACCCGAGAACGCAGGTGATCTTCCAACTCATCCCGCACCTGCAACCGCTTGGGCTCAGAAATCGACAGCATCGAAGTCAACACATCAAGCCACCCCGAAATAGAATCCCGGCTCGATGGGCTCACCAACGACTTCTCCGCTTTCCGTGATTGAGTGTTGAATAAGGGCATCAGCCGGCGAGCCCGCTCTCCGTTTGAGTCATGCCCGATGCGGGCAATACGAAACCGTCGAGAATCGATTGCATCTGACGGTGCATCTCGATTCGCCGCTCAAGTTGTTTGTGTCCCTTGATGCTCAGCGTGTACCACTTCCGTCGCCGGCCGGTCGACTCCGGGTCGGCCCCCGCCGCCTTGACCTCTTCCCAGTCCGTCGTGACGAGCCCATTCTTCTCCAGCTTGGTCAGCAGCGGGTACATCCCCGACGCCGAGAGTTTGAAATGCCCCTCAGACCGGGCCGCGATGTCCTTAGAAATCGCATACCCATACGAAGGCCCGGCCGCGAGTACCGAAAGGACGACGAGTTCGGAGTTGTCTTGTTTCAATGTCAGCATAAATGTGTTCCTCGGCCAGTTATACACCGCCGGATATATCAAGATTGGATATATCTTAATTAAATGCCAATATTTTCAATTTCCAATGGAAGAAAATGAATGTCCGTCGTATTCTTATTTTACGAAATGAGAAATCAAATGAACCAACTCACCACCATCGCCCACGCCCTCGCAGACCCCAACCGCCTTCGGCTCCTTACCGCATGCCTAAACCAAGAACGCTGCGTCTGCCAGCTCGTCGAACTCCTCGACCTCTCCAACGCCTCGATTTCCAAACACCTCGCCACCCTCCGCAACGCCGGGCTGCTCGAATCCCGCAAAGATGGCCGATGGGTGCATTACCAAACCCCCGCCTCCCCCACTCCCATCATCGCCGACGCGCTCGCCTTGATCCGAACCCACGCACTCGACGACGAACGCATCCAATCAGACCGAACCAAACTCATCGAGATCGACACGATCGACCCGTGCGACCTCGCCCGAATGCAACGCACCGGCTGCTGCATCCCAACCCAACAAGGAGTTTCCCAGTGAAAACCAACGAAGAACTCAGACAGCAAATCCGCTCCGACTACGCAGGCATCGCCGACAACAACTCTTCAAAAGATAGCAACTGCTGCGCCGGCGCCTGCGGCGTCACCGAATCCATCGACGCCAACGAACTCGCCCAAAAAATCGGCTACTCGCCCGAAGAACTCGCAGCCCTCCCCGCCGATGCCAACATGGGGCTCTCCTGCGGCAACCCAACCATCATCGCCAACCTCAAACAAGGCGAAACCATCCTCGACCTCGGCTCCGGCGGCGGCTTTGACATCTTCCTGGCCGGGCCCAAAGTCGGCAACACCGGCCAAGCCATCGGCATCGACATGACACCCCAAATGATCGACAAAGCCCGCGCCAACATCGACCACTACACCAAAGCCACCGGGCTCAACAATGTCGAGTTCCGCCTCGGCGAAATCGAACACCTCCCCGTCGCCGACCACTCCGTCGATGTCATCATCTCCAACTGTGTCCTGAATCTCTCCATGGACAAACAGCAAGTCTGGAACGAAATCAGCCGCGTCCTCAAGCCCGGCGGCCGCGTCGCCATCTCCGACATCGCCCTGCTCTGCGAAGTTCCCGTCGAAGTCAAAAGCATCCTCGAAGCATGGGCCGGCTGCGTCGCCGGGGCGATCCCCATCGAAGAAATGCGCACGCAAATGACCAACGCCGGCATGGACAACATCACCCTGACCCCCAAGCCCCACTATGTCAACGCATTAACCGCCGCCAACGACCCCCTCTACGCCAAGGTCACCGCCCTGCTCCCAGACGGACAAACCGCCGAGCAAGTCATCACAAGTGTTGATATCCAAGCACAAAAACCCTGCAACTGCGGCCCAAACTGCTAGGGCGTGTCGAACGGCTCTGATGGGTGCCCCGTCGGAACGGTCTTCCGTTCCTTCGGGTCTTAGGCGGAGTTCGCATTTCCGGGTGCC
>JAESRA010000056.1 GCA_016764895.1 Phycisphaerales bacterium
TCAATGGTATTCATTAGATTATAATAAAAAATATAAGAAAATAAACACCACTCAGTGAAATGGCCGGAGACAGCGATACCCCGCTCGCCGGTCAGAACAAACTTATGCAGGCGTTGCTGATTGCGGCGATCGCCGCCTCTGGGCTATCCATGATTTTTTCAATCGGTACGGCGTTCGTATCAGCATCACAGGATTCATCCGTGGCCGTTGCTTCGGTGGAATCCACTCTGGACTGAGCCCGTATTTGGCAGGTTCACATGATTGGTTTACAAGTACGGGGGCGCAGCCTCTCGCTGCGGGAAGGAATGAAAACATGCAACAGCACACAACAAACACAACCAAGGATTTTTCACGGGCGGGCGTTCTCGCGTTTCTCGTCGGAGGCATTGGAGCGATGTCAATTGCTTGGACCGCATCGGCCGGGGAAGATGGGAGTGAATTGCTCCCTGATACCCTCCAACTTGATTGCGTGATCCGTGACTTTAAACCCAAGCAATGGGAAGGCGGGCACCCCGACTTCGAGTCCTTTGGTGGTACCACAACCGTTGGTTTGGTTGCCGAGTATCTGAGCGAGGACGGGAAACCGGTTTCATCCGGCGATCTCCGCGGATTTAAGATCAAGTACGAGTATAAAGACAGCCAGGGGCGGAACATCAATCCATCGATGTATGACCCAAGTCAGGGTGATATCGAAGGACAGATTGTTAATGGCTCTTCAGGCAACGGGCTGACTTCTGTTGACTATTTTGATATGTGGTACCGTGACACAGCGGGCTGGAATCTCTCAAGCACCATCCAACTCACGCTTCAACGCGTGCAAGGCACCGACCGTTATGTGTTTGATTCCACTTATGACACTGTCCACGGTACCTACGGATTCTTCCCAATCAACGGTGAACTCTACGGCGACTTCCGCAACGGCCGCAACTACCACTTCACGACCGAGATCAATACCGAATTCACATTCCATCGTGAAACCGGGCAGATATTCAAGTTCACCGGCGATGACGATGTCTGGGTCTACATCAACGGGCGGCTCGTTGTAGACCTCGGCGGGCTCCACCCTAAACGCGAACAGTTCCTTGATCTGGATCGTCTCGAATGGCTCCAAGACGGCCGGACCTATTCACTGGATATTTTCCATGCAGAGCGTCGGTTCAGCGGATCAAACTTCCGCATTGAAACCACGCTTCAGTTGCGATCCGTAGAACTCCCCCCAACGGCGGCGTTGTACGACTAATCACAAGTTTATTGGTGCATGTTGGTGTTGGTGATGGGCCGATCCTTAGACCTTGGATCGGCCCTCTCCATTTTTCGCAGAGGCCATTTTCAGTGGTCGCGGGTGTATCTTCGGTAGCCGTTGCTTCGGCTTCTTTCTTGGGTTGGGTATCGGTACTCCTCGGCCCGAGTCGAACTCCGGTAGCTGCGGGTGCGGCTCAGTGAAGATTGCCTCTGCTGACGAACGCCAAAGAGTTCATCACGCCTAGAAGTATCGAAACTCGACATATGATGGTCCCGGCGGCTGTATTCAGGGCCCTGGACATTTGAAAAAATCAGGGAGCCTGCGCTTTCGTTTCTTGGTGTAAATACCAAGGCCGAGGAGTTCCCGCTCGATCCTGCGTCGTATCCGCGACCCTGCCATGCCGCTGAAGGATGCGAGGATGTGCAGCCTGAGAACAGCGTAATTCCCGCAAGGGCTGCGCCGATGGCGATCGATCGTTTCTGCATTTGGAGTTTCATGTCTATAACGGACCACAGATTCTCCCTCGCCGCTACTAAAGTAGAGTTCTTGAGACAAAACATGCGGAAAAACAAGGGTTAAACGCTTAGGGAGAGCTGTTATCGGTTGTTATTGAAACATAGATTGGCGCCTTCGGAGATTCGTGGCTTTGAGTTTCCCGGCCACATCCGGGTCCATGTGTTCGAGCATTTTATGTAATGCCCGGTGCATTTGGGTCGCGGGGTGATCGGTTTGATCGTGTGCATTGAATCCATGAACAGCGATGTCCGCGCCTGAAAGGATCGCGAGTTTGCTTGCTTCTCCTGCGTTCCATTGCGACTCGATGGCGTTCATGTCCAGAGAGTCGGTGAAGATCAAGCCGTCGAAGTTGTGTTTGCTCCGCAAGGTTGTGTTTATGTGCGCATGCGAAAGGCTCGCGGGGTGGTCGGGGTCGATTCTCTTGTCGATGAGATGCCCGCTCATGATCGCGGCGATTGGCATGGTTTGGGAGTGCATCGCTTGAATCAGTGTTGAGAAGACTTCGGTTTCATCGTGTGTATGCGTTTGAGTCATGTCGGCCAGGCCGAGGTGTGTATCGACGGTGGTTGATCCGTGCCCGGGGTAGTGTTTGATGCAGCATCCAACGCCGTGGTCGTGGTAGGTTTGTACGATTGTCATCGCGGCCTTGACGACGCGATCAGGGTCGCGTCCCATCGACCGCCCCTTGCCTGCGATGATCGGGTTGTCAGGATTGATTGCCAGGTCTACGCACGGCGCGAAGTTCAGGTTGATTCCTGCATCAGACAATGCCTTTGCAACCGGCTCGATGGTCGCCGAGAGTTGGTGCTGGCTCATCGCTCCCTGCATCTTTGCGCTGAGTTGTTCGCTGACGGCGTTGTCTTGAAAGAGACTGAGCCGATTGACTTGGCCGCCTTCTTGGTCGATCCCGATGATGAGATCGTCGCCGAGTTCGTTGCGGAGGTTTTCGGTGAGTTGTCGGACCTGGTCTTCGCTTACGATGTTCCGCATCCCGCCTGTGGGGAGGTGGGTGTCAAAAAGGATCACGCCTTTGATGTGCAGGTCTTTGAGGAGTTGGACATCGGCCCGGCATTGCGGATCGTCGAGCGTCGCGCCGCAGAATCCGGTCATGATGCACGCGCCGGCGAGTTCGGCGAGGTTCATGATGGATCCCCAAGAATCGGACGAAGCCGTCCGTGGTGTTGATTGAGCAGTTGGTTGGCTTGATCGAGTGATAGGTTCTTGGCGTGCATCACCAGGGCGGGTTTGACATGCCTGTTGGCGCGATCGAGTAGATCAAAGCTTGCGTCCCGATCGAGCCCTGTAATCTGCGAGATAATCCGGGCCGCCCGGTCGCGGAGTTTGTCGTTGGTGGCTCGCATATCGACCATGAGGTGGCCGTAGACCTTTCCGCTGTGAACCATCGCGCCGGTGGTAATCATGTTGAGGACCATCTTGGTTGCGGTGCCCGCTTTCATGCGGGTCGATCCGGTGATGACCTCCGCTCCGGTTTCGATTGCGATCAACACATCGCACCACGATGGCTGGTTGATCGGCGTGCAGGTCAGCAGCCCGGTCGATGCGCCGAGTGACTTGGCGTATTGAACACCACCCAGCACAAACGGCGTCGTCCCCCCGGCGGCAATCCCGATCACCGTGTCATCGGCTCCCGCGCCCAACTCATCAAGCTGTCCGTGTACTCCATCGGGGTCATCTTCTTTGTGTTCCGACGATTTTCGCAACGCCGAGTCCCCACCCGCGATGATCCCGATGACCTGATCTGGATCGCTATTAAAAGTCGGCGGACATTCTGAGGCATCAAGCACCCCCAGCCGTCCGCTCGTCCCGGCTCCGAGGTAGATCAGCCGTCCGCCAGATTCGAGGGATTGGACGACCATCTTGACAGCCAGCCCGATGGATTCGATTTGATCCCGTACAGCTCCAGCAACCCCCGCATCGGCATCGTTGATGATGGAAAGGGTGTCGATGATCGACCCCGCATCGAGGTTGGCCGAGGCGTTGAGCCGCTGCTCGGTGAGGAGATGGGCACGATCGGGCGGAACAGAGGATGGCGTATTTGGAGAACTCATAATTTTAGGGCACCTGAGGACGGCATGTTTCGACGATTCTTCACTTTGGGGGGTGGGGGGGAACACCCGGAACAGGGATCGAACCTGCGACCTGCGCTTTAGGAAAGCGCTGCTCTATCCGACTGAGCTATCCGGGCTGAGATGCCGGATTGTAGAGGTCATGTATGGATCAATTCTCAACCCAGTAGTTCTGATTCAAGTGGGGGGAGTTCCCGGGCTCCACGCTCTATTTGGGCGGTCAACTCGCGGAGTTCGGCGATTGACTGGGCCATTTTTTCGAACTCATTGGCGTGTAGGCTTTCTTCAATCAGTGAGGCAAGGTCGCTCAGTGGATCGAGCCCAACGGTACCGCCTGAGCCGATGAGTTTGTGGGTAGAGCTGGCGAGTTGGGCGTAGTCTTTGTTTGCGTAAGCGTTTTCAATCTCGGCGAGTTGTTTGGGGAGCGTGTCGATGTAGCCGAGGACAATTTCTCGGAGATCTGGATCGTCCATCGGGAGTGTGGAGATTAATGCTGGTGAGTCAGTTGAGGCGTGTACTGTGTCAATGGGGCCATCGGCGGAGTCAATTTCATGAGCCATCCAATGTGCCGAACGGTCAACGAGTTCCTCGATATCCACCGGCTTGGTGAGGTAGTCATTACATCCTGCTTTGAGACATCTCTCTCGGTCTCCGGTCATTGCACTGGCGGTCAGGGCGATGATGGGCGTGGTGATACCGTGTTTGCGGAGGCAAGTCGAGGCGGTATAGCCGTCCATGACAGGCATCTGCATGTCCATTAGGATAAGGTCAAAGTCGCTTGCAGATGCGAGTTCAAATCCTTCTTGCCCATCGTTGGCGGTGGTGACCTCGGCACCGGCGCGTTTGAGGATGAGTGCGATGAGTTGGCGATTGGTTTGGCCGTCGTCAACAAGAAGTACCTTGCCGTTGAGCCGGTTCTCAACCGAGGGTTTGGGCGAGGAGGAGTGTTTGGAGCGGATCGATTCACTCTGGAAGTTGTCGTGGAGTTCGAGATCGTCGATTGATCCAACTGGGAGTGAGAGCGTAAAGGTTGAACCTTTGCCGAGAAGACTCGCGACACGGAGCGTGCCTCCGAGTGCTTCAGCGAGGTTTCGGCTGATGGTTAGGCCAAGTCCAGTACCTCCAAAGTTCCGAGTGATTGAGCTGTCGGCCTGAGAGAAGGGAGCGAAGATCGAAAGTAGTTTTTCATCTGGGATTCCCATTCCTGTATCAATAATTTCGATCACAAGTTCCTGCTGTCCAGCCCCGGTATCGTGCAGATGAATCCGCATGGTGACCGAGCCTTTTTCGGTAAACTTGATTGCGTTTCCGACCAGGTTGGTCAGGATTTGGCGGAGTCGGGTGGTGTCGGTTTTGATTGTGTGGGGCATCAATCCTGAGGTTTTGACATTGAGTTTGATCATCTTGTCATTGGCATGAATCCGCATGATCGAAGCAAGGTCTGCGAGCAGTTCGATTGGGTTGCATTCGGTGATTTCGAGATCGAGTTCGCCGGATTCAACTTTTGAGAGATCAAGGATGTTGTTGATGAGTTGAAGAAGATGCTGTCCGCTGGTCTGGATGACTCCGAGCCATTCCTTGCGATTTTCATCGGTTGTTCGATCGTCGTCACGGAGGAGCATGTCAGTGAATCCAAGTATTCCATTGAGTGGAGTTCGGATCTCGTGGCTCATATTGGCAAGAAAGTCGCTCTTTGCCATCGACGAATCCTCGGCAGCTTTGGACGCAAGGATGAGTCGTTGTTCGATTTGGTCGTTGCGGATTGCTTGGGCGATCAGATGCCCCACATCTTGTAGCATGTCGATCTGCGATTGGTTTCGATCCGGGTACGGCTGGGTATACAAAAACATGATCCCAATATTGCGACTTTTTATCTGCAGAGGCACAATGTAATGCCCGTGAGCGGTCATCCCAACATTTGTGTTCTCATGATGATCTTTGCAAAAACAGTTGTCGGAGATAATCGTCTCTCCAGATTCGGCGGCACGCTCGCAGAGGCTGTTATCGAATGGGATTCGCTGTTCTTTGCCCATAAGCTCTTGGGTGAGTTCGCCGTGGATGACGCTCAGGTTGAGGTCGGTCTGGTCTTGGTTTGCGATAAGGATGCCGCACTTGTTTTCGATATGAAGTTCGTCAAGGCCGGTGAGGATTTCGAGTGATTCGTCGAGTCGGTCATTGAGTGGTTTGGTACTCTGGAGTACGCTGGCGATTCGCGCACGCACCTGGGCACCTTTACGCTCAAAGTCGAAGAATTCTTCGATTTCGATCTGCCTGGTTAGGTCTTGGTGAACCCCGGCGTATAAATACACTTCGCCATCACTGTTCCGAATAGGGGTGATGGTGAGCTGTGCCCAATACTCATTTTTTTCTTGACACGGGTTCCCGTCTGAGGCTTGGCTTGGGTGTGTTGGTTTGCGCTTGTTGAGCAGGCGGCCTGTCCAGGTATGCCCTGAGTTGATTGTCTTCCACATGTCGTTGTAGACAATCCTGTCTGTTCTGGCGCTCTGCAGTATCGACGGCGACTTACCGAGCAACTCGTGGGCGGAATACCCAGTGATCACACAAACTTGATGATTCACATGAACAATCACGCCATTTGTGTCAGTCAAAAGCAGGGCGCCGCCCGCGTGTTCGAGTGCGTTGGCAAGATCGGAATCATGTAAAATCATACAGGCCATCTTTCTATCGAGGGGAGTATTTAAGATCTGCGCAACTCAAGTTCGCTTCCTGGCATTTTTGCGATATATCTAGGCCAATAGCTGACTTCCCTGTTTTCGACAAGGTGGTGCCGGTGCTTAAGCAAACAAGTGGGAAAGTCAATCCAGCTCCTATATGTGCTGAATATGGAGTTATCACCCTCTTCTTGTCTTCTCGACCCACCTATTGAAGCCGTTTTGTTCGTCTAGGAGATTGGCTGTGTCAGTTGCTGATCGCCTATAATCTATGCCAAACTACCCTGTTGGCAGTGTGGAGAGTAATTTCTGGAGATTGGCTATGAAGGCAGGGATTGTTGGACTCCCCAATGTGGGCAAATCGACTCTTTTTAACGCGCTGACCAGTGCCGGGGCGTTGGCGGCCAACTACCCCTTTGCCACCATCGACCCCAACATCGGCGTCGTCCCAATCCCAGACCCTCGGCTTCAAATCATCGAATCCCACATCCAGACCCAGAAAGTCATCCCGGCCGTCCTCGAACTCGTCGATATCGCAGGACTCGTCAAGGGAGCATCGACCGGTGAAGGCAAGGGCAACGCCTTCCTCGGACACATCAAAGATGTCGATGCAATCGTCCAGGTCGTCCGTTGCTTCGAAAAAGCACCCGGAGGCGAAGACATCACCCATGTCGAGGGCTCGGTTGATCCGCTCCGTGATATCGAGATCATCGAGCTCGAACTCATCCTCGCCGACATCCAGACCCTCGAAAACGCGGCCTCCAAAGCCCGCCGAAACGCCAAAGGCGGCGACCGCGAAGCCATCGCCCGCATGAAGGTCATCGAACTGCTGACCCCTGTGCTCGAAGATCAGAAACCAGCAAGAGCGCTCAAACTGACCGACCCAGACCACATCATCGCGCTGACCAAACTCGGCCTCATCACCACCAAGCCGATCCTCTACATCGCCAATGTCGCCGATGACGATCCCAACGGCGAGGGTGATCTGGCCCAAAGAGTCCGCGAGCATGCCGAATCGGTCGGTGCCGTGATGGTTCCTGTCTGTGCCCGGATCGAATCGGAACTCTCAGAACTCGACGAAGACGACAAACTCGAAATGCTCCAAGACATGGGCATGGACGAGCCGGCCCTGGGCAAACTGGCGCGGGCCGCTTACAAACTGCTCGGATACCAGTCCTACTACACCGCCGGCGAAAAAGAGGTCCGTGCCTGGACCATCCCAGAAGGATGCAAAGCTCCCCAAGCGGCCGGGGTCATTCATACGGATTTTGAACGCGGGTTCATCCGTGTCGAGTGCTACTCGGTCAATGATCTGGTGGAGTACAAGTCTGAGAAGGCCATCAAGGAGGCCGGAAAGCTCCGTATTGAGGGCAAGGGTTATGTGATGCACGACGCTGATGTGTGCAACTTCTTGTTTAATGTCTGATTCAGAGCCTTGAACCGGTCTATTTATACATAGAATCGCTCAGATCTGGCACCAATCAGGCCGATAACTGTTCTTTACTGTGATCGAAACACCGAATTCTCCATCGGAGCCATCATGACGCCGCACTCCAAAGCACCTGTCTGGGATCTCGCTGATTCCACTTCTCCCGCCCATGCCAAGATCGTCGCGACCCTCGGTCCTGCGTCGGATTCTCCAGAGATGCTCGATAAGCTCATCGAGATGGGGGTTTCGGTGTTCCGCCTCAACTTTTCCCACGGCACTCTGGCCGATATGGATACCCGAATCAAAAATGTCCGCGAGGCTTCCCTCCGCTCTGGACGGTGTATCGCGATCCTTGGCGATCTCCAAGGCCCCAAAATGCGGGTCGGCAAAGTCCCCGATATCGACTCTAACGGCGGGATCGTCATCAAAACCGGTGACACCGTGATGTTCCGCATCGATCAAGGCGAAGCCGCGATGGTTGATGGCATCGCGACCTTCAGCGCGACCTTCGACCCCCTGTACACCGATGTTCTCCCCGGCCAGCGCGTCCTGATCAACGACGGCGCCATCCGGATGCTCGCGATCGAACACAAGAAGGGCGAGTGGCTCAAATGCACCGCCACCGTCGGAGGCCGGATCACCAGCTCCAAAGGCATCAACCTCCCAGAATCCGACATCAGCGTTCCCGCGATCACCGACCGCGACTGGGAATGCGCCCGCTGGGCTGTGGACAACGGCGTTGATTATCTGGCCTTGTCATTTGTCCGCACCGCCGAAGAAGTCATCGAACTCACCACCAAGCTCACCGAGTGGTGTACGCCTGATCTACCCTGGGCCGAGAATGAAATGTCCCTACGAATCCCGGTAATTGTCAAGGTCGAGAAGCCCCAAGCGGTGGACAATCTTGATGCGATCATCGAGGCGACCGACGCGATAATGGTGGCGCGTGGTGATCTTGGTGTGGAGATGGATGTCGCCAAGGTGCCCGTGATCCAGAAGCATATTTTGGCCAAGTGCAACGAGCAGGGCAAGCCTTGTATTGTCGCGACGCAGATGCTCGAATCGATGATTGATTCGCCGACCCCGACCCGTGCCGAGGCGTCTGATGTTGCCAACGCAGTGTTTGATGGCTGTGATGCGGTGATGCTTTCGGGCGAAACTGCTGTGGGCAAGTTTCCGGAGATCGCGGTTGAAACGATGCAGAAGATCATCAAGGTCACCGAAGCGCGGATGGACGAGCTTGCCCACGCGCAGGGGCCTCCGATGGATCTCAAGGAATACCCATTCCGGTCCGCCGCTCTTGCTCGCGGCGTCTGGCACATGGCCGAGGAACTCCAAGCCAAGGCCGTCGTCGTCTGGTCCCAAGCCGGCGGGATGGCGCGGTACCTTTCGCAGAACAACTTCCGTGTCCCGATCTACGCCTACACCTCTTCACCGATTGGTTCGCGCCGGATGGCGTTGTTCGGAGGCGTCACCCCAATTCTGACCGATCCGCCCCACAAGGGCAAGCTTCGGAGTTGGACCGATCAGGTCGAGGAGATGCTTATGGCTCGTGGATTGGTTGCCCAAGGCGATTCAGTGCTGCTGGTCGCGGGCAAGCCGCTGGGGGCGATCCTTGCTCAGAGTACGGTCGCGATCCTGCGTATTGGGGACTTGTCATCGGGTTTCAGGGTCGCTGACGAGGCTGAGGTCCACGCCTGCACGATCGTCTAGGACGGCTTCAAATCTTGGTGGGATGGGCATCGAGCCCGTCTCTATCTATCTCTTAGTCACATGAGTCACATTTTGGTTCTATAATGCTTGCATGGGACCTGGGCTCCCGCCGGGCGATGGTGTTTGTATAAACACACCTCATCCCGGCACATTCACCGCCCAAGATTGACACAAGGATTCAGAGATGACCACCGCCTCCACCCAGACCAGCACTTCGGTGTCTGCAGATCCAATGACCCTGATCGATGTGGACCATGTCCGTTTCTATGTGGGCAATGCCAAGCAGGCCGCGTATTTCTATGCCCATACCTTTGGCTTCAGGATCGACCAGATCGCCGACCTGACCACCGGCTCGCGTGATGAAGCCGACTACCTGCTGACCCAGGGCAACATTCGGATTCTGCTGACGACCCCGCTGAACAAAGACCATCCAGCCGCCGAGGAAATCAAGCTCTATGGCGACGGCGTCAAAGAAGTCGCGCTCACCGTCGAAGACGCCACGGCCACCTACGACAAAGCCATCGCCAACGGTGCTGAATGTGCCCAAGCACCAAGAGTCCTCGAAGATGACAAGGGCACCGTCACCGTCGCCTCGATCAAAATCTATGGCCGAGTCATCCACACCTTCGTCTCCCGCACCGGTCAGTACAGCCATGAGAACCTTCGCAAGGGCGGGCCATTCATGCCGACCTTCAAGAAGTTCGACTCCCAACTCAACAAATACAACGAAGAAAACCCCTGCGGCCTCATGTACTGCGACCACTTCGTCGGCAATGTCGAAGAAGGCAAAATGAACTACTGGGTCAAGTGGTACGAAGATGTCATGGGCTTCGAGATGTTCAAACACTTCGACGATGCGGACATTTCCACCGAGTTTTCCGCACTCATGTCCAAGGTCATGGTCAACGGCAACCAACTCATCAAAATGCCCATCAACGAGCCCGCCGATGGTGTCAAGAAGAGCCAAATCCTCGAATACCTCGAATGGCACAACATGACCCCAGGCGTCCAGCACCTCGCTTTCCGTACTGATGATGGTTTGAAGACCATCGCCGAGCTTCGCCGCCGGGGCGTTGATTTCTTGTCCATGCCCGATACTTACTACGAGGCCGTCTGGGACCGCGTTGACAAAATGCTCAAAGACCACGGCCACGAAGCCGTCAAAGAAGACCACCAACGCATCCGCGACCTGGGAATCTTGGTCGACGCCGACGACGAGGGGTATTTATTGCAACTCTTCACCAAGCCAATGCAGGATCGCCCAACCTTCTTCATCGAAATCATCTGCCGCCGCGGCAGCCAGAGCTTCGGCAAAGGCAACTTCAAGGCCTTGTTCGAAAGCTTGGAGCTTGAACAGGAGCGGAGAGGCAATCTTTGATCCCAGAGCAAGCATGCACATATTGCATGGCCAGCTTGGGGACAACAAGAGATCATGTTGTTCCAAGGTTGTTTTTTCCGGAACCAAAACCAAGCGATTTGGCGACCGTGCCTTCGTGTCTCAAATGCAATAACGATGCCTCTGGGCACGAAGAGTATTTTCGCAATGTCATTGTTGGATTGTTGTGCCATTCCGATTCCGGTGATGCAATTTGGGATTCGGCTATGCACAGATCTTTTATTCGATCTCCAAGGGTAGAAGATAGATTCTGGTCTAGTTTGAAAGCAGAGGAAGATTTAGTGTGGCTTGATATTGATTTTGATAGAATTTTCCTTGTAGCAGCCAAAATTTCACTAGCATTATTGCGGCATTCCAATCCCCTGACATGGTCATTGGGGTTTCGTGTGCGTGTAGACCCATTCAGTGAGATTGAGAGCCCCAAAGAGAGTTGTCGAGATTGGGAACCAGCATTTGTCTATAGCATCGATACAGAATCTGGCTCGTGGTCATTTGTATTGCATGAATGTGTAAGGTTTTCAGGTACTTACATTTTACGAAGCCCGTAGCCATCCATCGGCCACAGGGCGAGGGAGGCGGTTGATTTTCTGGTGCCGTGCTCTTCGTCTTCGAAGAGCACGATTCTTATGGTGTGTCCCTTTGGATCAAGATCGTGCTCTTGTCGAAGACGACAAGAGCACGGCACCGAAGATCGTCACCTACCATCCCTCTATGAACATCATCGAAAAAATCCGAGATACCGAGACCAAGCTTCGCGCGATCACCGATCCCATGAAACAACTCGATTCATGGAATCTCCTCCAGCGTCTCCTGGGCCGAATGCCCGTGGACCAACCAGAACTCGCCCGGATCATCAAAGACCGCGACGCCATCGGGCTTGATGTCATGATCAAAAAACTCGAAGACCCCGACGCCTTCAAAACCAAAGAAGAACCACTCCCAGAGTTCTCTCAATCAGAAATGAACGACGCCCTCCGCGTCTTTCGCCATCGCATCAAATACAAAAAACTCGACGATGAATCCCGCATCTCCCAGCGCAACCTCACCGGCGGCAAGACCTCCCAAATCGACTCGATGCAACCACCCGGGGCCTCAGAGTTTGATCCGTTGATCTGGAAGGTGATGGTCAAGAAGGGGATGCTGATCTACGACGGGCAAGGGTTTTATCATGAAACCCCAGCCCAAGGCAAGCCCAAGCTCACATAATCGAATGATCCGGGTGCCGGGTGCCACTGCTTGACCGTCTTCGGCAAGCAGTGTCTTGGACTGAGTTCGGCTTTTATGACAATTCGAAGACATGGCTTGCCGAAGACGGTCAAGCCATGGCACCCAGATAAAAAAACACAGGCGGGACGCCTGTGCCACGGGGTGTGAGTATTCAAAATATTATGGATCAATCCCGCGATTGCAGTTTGGAAAGCAAGCGCAGGATTTCGATGTAGAGCCAGACGAGCGTCACCATCAACGCCCACGCCCCGACCCATTCCATGTACTTGGGTGCCCCGGCTTCAACATTCTTCTCGATGTACTGAAAATCCAGCAGCAAGAACAACGACGCGAGCGCGACACAGAAGCCGGTGAAGCCGATTCCCATCATCCCGGTATCGGCAAAGCCGTTCCAGATTCCGACGCCGAACATTTGGAGCAGGAACAACATGCCGACATAGAACATCATGCCCAGGCCTGCGGTGATGATGATCTTCTGAATAAAGGGTCCAACCCGCAAGAGTCCTGATGCGTATCCAGCGAGCATCGCCCCGGCAACGCCGAAGGTTGCGACGACGGCTTGGAGAATCAGCGTCTGCATCGAGTTGCTGCCCGTCGTTGGATCGACCGACGATCCAAGAAACTGCATCGGGATGATGTAGCTCAGTGCTCCGACGAACACGCCTTGGAAGACTGCGTGGATCGGACCAAGAATGCGAGCCATCTTGGGCTTGGCGTAGATTGCAAACGAGATGGCGATTCCCAGAATGAATCCGCCGATGAGTATGGGCCAGAGGAACTTGGTAATCGCTCCGCCTGAGACCATTTGTTGCCAGGTGAAGATTCCGACGCCTGCGACGATGGCAAGGAGGATGCTGGTCGCTGAGACGGTGCCTCCGATGGTCATGGTGTTGGATTCGCTCTTGGCGATTTGGGCATCGCCAAAGCGGCCTTCTTGTCCGAAAGCGCCCATGGCTGGGTTGCGTGATTGAAGTCTCATATGTGCTGATCTCCGATTGGGAGTGATGGAACTGGGAAATGGTGTATCGATCCTTATTGGGATCGGGTATTCGGGTATTTTAGACCCACATTACGATGCAGTATCGGGTTTAGTTCGATTCGGCGTCCGGATTACACGCCAAAATCAGCACTCGCAGGGTTTCAGCGATCGACCAGGCCTGGGCGGGGCAGCCGTCTGGGCGGTGGAGCCCGGATTGGCCGGGCTCGGCGTCGTAGATTTCATGGAGTTGCCCCACGCTGTCGGTGGTCATTTTGGACGCCAATGCGGTGAGCCGTTGGATGGTGGTGGTGCGTGAAACATCGTCGAAGCCGCGGGTTCGCATGAGTGCTTCACACGCCGGTCCCAAAAGCCAAGGCCAGACGGTGCCGTTGTGATACGCCGAGTCGCGGTCCATGAGCGTGCCGGTGTAGTGGGGATGGTACTTGGGATCATCTGGCGAAAGTGTCCGCAACCCGACCGGCGTGATGAGCGCGGCCCAGATGGCTTCAATGGCGTCATCTCGAACAGCGACCGGCAGTTGAACCTCTGGGAGCGACAACGCAAATATCTGATTGGGTCGCAGTTGGCTTGATCGTTCCCAGTGCAGGGCGCGGGTGTGGTTGGTTGGGGTGAGGCAATCAACGAGTCCGTTTGCTGGGCCTTTGGTCATCAACGCGTGAACCGAGGTTTGGGCGTGGTCGGCTTGGGCCAACAACGCGGCGGCTTCCATTGGGCGTGACGGGTTGATGAGTTTGGCATAGGCCCTGAGCGCGTTGATCCAGAGTGCTTGAATCTCGATGGGCTTGCCATGTCTGGGCGTGAAGGTGACGCCGCCTCGCTGGGCGTCCATCCAGGTGAGTTGGGTGTCTTGGCTCCCGGCGGTGACGAGTCCGTCGTTTGGATCGACTCCGATGTTGTGGATGGTGCCTTGGGTGTAGGCGTTGAGAACATCGGCGCACGCGGTGTCGAGTGGTTTGGGCAGGGGTTTTGAGGTGGCTTTGCACCACGCAGAGCAGGCGTGGACAAACCAGAGCGAAGCGTCGACGGTGTTGAAATGGGCGTCGCCTGCATCGTCGTCGAATCGGTTGGGGATCAGCCCGTCTTGGCGAGCGTTTGCAAAGGTTGTGAGCGTGTCGAGGGCCTCGTCGAATCGGCCTGTCACCAGCAGTAGTCCGGGCAAAGCGATCATCGTGTCACGCCCCCAATCGCTGAACCACGGGTACCCCGCGATGATCGAGGTCGATCCGGCTCTCTCAACGACATAGGCATCTGAGGCGGCCGCGAGGGTCGCGATTGAATCCCGGACTGTCTGGCCATCGGGATCGCCCGCCGCCGCGATGGCGTGATCTATTGAAGATTGGATCCGTTTGGTCTTCGTGTCGGCGAGTGTGTTCCAATCCACCGTTCCTACTGATGAGCCGGTCAGTTCGATCTGGATGGTCTGCGAGACTCCCTTGGCGATCTCGATCCGCCAGTGCCCCGGCGCAAACAGGTCTTCGAGGTCGGGTTGCCCGCGATGGGTTTCGTGATCGAGCCGGATGCCGGTATAGATGGTCTGCTGATCGGTCCACTTGATATGGAGCCCGCGAAGATTGACCAAGAGCGGCCCCCGATCAACCCGGACGCCTTCGACAGTCGGTTCATCCGGCTCATTCAGCATGCAGGTATCAAAATCTTCAATGCTGATCGATCCCGGATGATTGAGTTTATGAAAATCCCGCATCGCCAGCAGCGGGGTCAGGTCCATGACAGCATCGACGGGGGATTGGATGTCGTAAGTCAGCAGTGCAGCATTTGTGCGGTCGGGGGTCGTCAGCGATTTACGGATCGAGATCGCGCCCTGCTGGGTTGGGATGTGATAAGTCCACACGCATCGGTCTGGCATTTGCTCAAACCCGACGAGCCCCGGCATGGTTGCAGGGGGAGATTGGTCATCGGCAAACCGGAACCGCGTGAGCCGGACCGCCAGTTCGGGGGTGCAGCAATGTTCTTGGCTGATGCGGACGCATTCGTCGATGCCTGAGATCAGATTGGCCCGCTGGACCGGGGGCGACTGGCTTGCAATGAGCAACCCGTGATACCGCCGGCGAGGGGTTGCGTCGATCGAACCCATCGCAAAGGAGCCATTGCCCATCGCCAGCACCCATTCAGCATCGGAACTCAGACCGATAGCTTGCTCGGGTTCCCATGAAACCGATGGGATTTGGGTTTGATCTGTATTTGTCACAGTCTTCACATCAAAATCGTAGACAACCCACCACCACCCTGCGATACTCTCTCATGGAGCACTCACAAAAACAACCATCGAGCGTCAATCCCAAGATCGTCATGGAAGGCATCACCTTCGATGATGTCCTCCTCATCCCCCAATCCTCCAATGTCCTCCCCGCCGACGCCATCACGGCCACGCGCCTGACCAAATCCATCCAGATCAACACCCCCTTGATCTCGGCGCCGATGGATACCGTCACCGAATCGGCCCTCGCTATCGCGCTGGCCCAAGAAGGCGGGATCGGGATCATCCACAAAAATCTCTCGATCGAAGACCAAGCACGCGAAGTGACCACCGTCAAACGCTCGGCCAATGGCGTCATCACCGACCCCATCACCCTGGGACCGACCGACACCGTTGGCAAAGCCATCGAACTCATGCACGCCCACAATGTCTCTGGCTTTCCCATCACCCAAGACGGCAACACCACCCTCCGCTCCAAAGGCAAACTCCTGGGCATCCTGACCCGCCGCGACCTCAAGTTTGCCAGCAACCATCAGACCCCGATCAGCGATATAATGACCAAAGAGAACCTGGTCACCGCTCCCGCCGGGACGATTCTGCATCAGGCCGAGCAGTTCCTCAATCAGCACAAGGTCGAGAAGCTGTTGCTCGTTGATGACGCCGGGTGTCTTTCCGGGCTCATTACGATGCGGGACATCGAACGGCTCAGTCAGTTCCCTGATGCCTGTGTTGATTCGCGTGGCCGGCTCCGCGTTGGCGCGGCCGTGGGTCCGAATCAGTTTGATCGCGTCGAGGCGTTGCTTGCTGCGGAGGTCGATGTGCTGGTGGTTGATACGGCTCATGGGCACTCTGGTGCGGTGATTGAGACGGTCAGAGAAATCAAAAAAAGATACACGATTGATGTCATCGCAGGCAATATCGCAACCGCCGAAGCGGCGATTGCTCTGGTCCAAGCGGGTGCCGATGCCGTCAAGGTTGGGATTGGTCCCGGGTCGATCTGCACGACGCGGGTGGTGACGGGTGTGGGGATGCCTCAGATCACCGCGATCATGAACGCTGTTGAAGGCATCGCTTCGATTGGGTCAGATATTCCCGTGATCGCCGACGGCGGGATTCGGCTCAGTGGCGACATCGCCAAGGCCATCGCCGCCGGCGCCGATTCGGTCATGATGGGCTCGTTGTTTGGCGGCCTCGATGAGTCGCCTGGGGAACTGGTCATTTCGGGTGGCCGACGGTTCAAGTCGTACCGGGGGATGGGCTCAGAAGGCGCGATGGGGGCGGGGTCTGCCGATCGCTACCGCCAAGCCGACAAACTGGCGGTTCCTGGTAAATCCAAGGCCCAAAAATTTGTACCAGAAGGTGTCGAGGGGTTGGTGCAGTACCGGGGATCACTGGCCGAGTTTGCGTATCAATTGGTCGGCGGGCTCAAATCGGCGATGGGCTACTGCGGCTGCGCAACTATCGAAGAGTTCCGCAAGGATACCAAGTTTGTGCGGGTTTCCAGCGCGACGGTGGTGGAGAACCATCCGCACGACATCCGAATCACCAAAGAATCCCCGAACTACACCCACGCCCAATCGCGACTATAAATCAATCGTCATCTTTATCAGATCGCAGCAACCGCTCGGCATCAGCAGGGGTCATCGACCCCTCGGCGACATACGCCGCCATCTCCCGCTTGGTCTTCTCGCGTTCTTTGGTGTTGGCGACGCTTGACAGGGTGCCAAAGAAGATGCCGATAATACCAACGAGTCCCATGACTCCGAAGACGATGATCACGGGAAAATCGTCAGCCATTGCGTCGATGATCGACGATGCGCTGCCTTGGGCGAGTGTTTGGCACAGTGTGGATGAGGCGAGTGTGAGACTCATGGTTGATTCCTTGATGTGGTATTCAGGTTCTAGTTGCAGCCGCGGGATTTGTTGGAGTTGAGGAGTCGTTCGCCTTGTTCTGGGGTCATGGAGCCCTCGGCAATGTACGCGGCGATCTCCCGCCGAGTCCGCTCGGCGGAAATGCCTGTCACCATGCGTGTCAAGGACTTGACGATGACAATCAAAACAATCGCCGAGGCAATGAGCGTTGGGATGTACACATCCTTATTGCCAACGAATTGTTCAATCAGGGATTCCATATCAAGTCTCCAGTCGGTACAACAACGCTCCCAGTGCGGGAATCCAGCGTTGCGTAGAGAAGTATTGGGAAAACAACACACCTCATTTCAGATAATACCTTAATTTTACAGAATCGGGTCATAATTCGAGTATTCAGCAGTGGTATCAGCCGTTTCCATGGAGCATTTGGTTCAGCAGAGCGATCCATACAGAGTAGAACTCAAAGGATTTGGTGGATCGTTTGGTGTTGTGGGCTCGGCTGCCTTCGCCTTTGATTCGGATGTTGGGTGGTGGGGTGAAGGTGCTGAATCCTTGGTCAATTCGCACGCCTTGGATGTGTGGGGCGAGGAGTTCGATGGGGTCAGGCGGGTTGAGTAACGAGGGGCGTTGGTCGGTGTCTTGGAGTGATTGGATCAGGGTACGCTGGCCGGTCAATCGGAGGAGTCGGGGCTTGCCATCGGTCCAGAGGTGGAGATCGAGGATTTCATTGGTTTGGAGTTGGTGGGTTTTGACGATGCGGGGTTCTGGGATTCTTCGTCCGGCTTTTCGAATGCCGCCGATTGGTCGGTGGGCTTTGATCGTTGTTGAAGAGCTTTGGATTGTTCCGGCGACGACCATTCGGATGTCCTGGCTGGTGAATGTCCATGCGGGCTCGTCGTTGTCATCGACTGCGAAGACGGTGGGGGTGGGGGTGGGGGCA
>JAESRA010000057.1 GCA_016764895.1 Phycisphaerales bacterium
AAGACCCCCTCCGTCGGCTTCGCCGCTACCTCCCCCGGAAGCCCGGGGGAGGAGTAGGAGTGATGTGCTTTGTGTGGTATCGTGGGCCATCAGATGGGCTTTGACCTGATGTGGTGGGGAGTATGATCTGGGAATCGAGAAGAGACGGGCTGGAAGCCCATCCCACGAAGAGGTATGATCCGCGCCATGAGCGATACACCCAAGAGCAAGGTTAATTTATTTACTGATGGGGCGTGTTCTGGGAATCCTGGGCCTGGGGGTTGGGCGTATTTGCTTGTTCATCCTCGGACGGGTAAGTCGCGGGAGATGTCTGGTGGGGAGCTTGATACGACCAATAATCGGATGGAGCTTCAGGCGGTGATTGAGGGGTTGGGGGATTTGCAGTCGCCGAGTGTTGTGGAGTTGTATTCTGATTCGCAGTATGTACTCAAGGGGCTTGAGACTTGGCTTGATGGGTGGAAGAAACGCGGGTGGAAGACGGCGGCCAAGAAGCCTGTCAAGAATGTGGACCTTTGGCAGCAACTCGATGAACTTCGGAAGATTCATCAGATCAGTTTCCACTGGGTGCGAGGGCATGACGGGCATCCTGAGAATGAGCGGGTCGATGTGCTGGCGGTGCAGGCGCGTGAGGCGATCGCGCGGCGATAAGGTTCGGGCCTGAATGTTCTGGCATTATCGGGTGTTTCTGTTAAGCAATGACGGGTGTACTGGGCATTGGTTCAGGCTTGGGGAGATTTGCCCGCACAGACGGCCCCGCTTTCCCATACTCAACACAGACTTGGATCAATCGATTGCCCCAAGAGGCCGATGATTTGGTTGATGGCGGTGCTTTGGGTGCTGCTATTTGATGCTTGATTCACACCCTACCCGGGAGATATTGCCGTGGAACTCGATGCCATTCTTCGTCAGGCCCATGAGGCCGATGCTTCGGATATTCATATTATCGCGGGCGAGCCGCCGATGGTTCGGATTCATCAGGTGATAACCAAACTGAGCGAGTCGCCTATGACACAGGAAGTTGTCTCGGCGATGTTTGAGCGGATGGCCAACAAGCATGTGCGGAAGTCTTTTGAGGAAGAGCGGGACGCGGATTTTTCGTATGAGATTGAGGGTTTGGCTCGGTACCGTGTCAATGTACATTTGCAAAAAGGAACGATTGGGCTTGCGATGCGTGCGATTAAGAGCAAGGTTCCGCCGCTGGAAGCGCTTTCGCTTCCTGAGGTGATTGCTCGGTTGACTTATTTGCCTCGTGGCTTGGTGTTGGTGACTGGGGATACGGGTTCTGGCAAGTCGACTACGCTTGCGGCGATGATTCAAGCGATGAATGAGCGGTATTCCAAGCACATCATCACGCTCGAAGACCCGGTTGAATATATGTTTAAGTCTGAGAAGTGTTTGATTGAGCAGCGCGAGCTCGGGCGGGATATGGCTTCGTTTACTTCTGGGCTCAAGCACGCGTTGCGTCAGGACCCGGACATTATTCTGGTGGGGGAGATGCGTGATCTTGAGACGACTTCGCTTGCGATTAGTGCCGCTGAGACTGGTCACTTGGTGCTTTCGACGCTTCACACGGTGAACGCATCGCAGACGGTGTCTCGTATTATTGATATGTATCCGTCGGGGCAGCAGAACCAGATTCGTTCGATGTTATCTACGACGCTGCAGGCGGTGATTTCTCAGACGCTCTTTACGCGGAGCGATCGTCCTGGGATGGTGCCTGCTGTTGAGACGCTGCTGTGTACTCCGGCGGTTCGGAACATGATTCGTGAGAACAAGATTTTTGAGATTCCCAATGTGATCGAGACGAGCCGGGCCATTGGTATGTGCTCGCTTGATTCTTCGATTGCGGAGTTGTATTTCAACGGGACGATCAGCAAAGAAGACGCGATCGCTCAGGCGGTATTCCCAGACAAACTCGAACGCCAGTTGGTCGCATAAAAAGCGGACGGTCGTGATGGCCGACGGAGATTCTTGATGCCAAGCTACAAGTACCAGGTGAAAGCTTCCGACGGAAAGATCCGGACGGGTATCCTATCGGCGGACACTGCTGCTTCTGCTGCGGCGGTGCTTCGGAATCAAGGCGTGCATGTGATGTCGGTGGACCAGGCCAAGGAGGGTTTCACTCAGACGGGGTTTATGAAGGTTTTGAGTGATCTCAACTCAAAGAAACCAACGCAGAAGAATGTTCTGGACTTTACGACTCAGCTTGCGGTGATGATCCGCGCGGGCATCAATCTCCGCGCAGCACTCGACGGCATCGCCGACCAGACCGATCATAAAATGTTCAGGAAAGTAATCGAGGAACTCAAGGCGGATGTTGAATCTGGCAGGCAGTTTTCTGATGCACTCGCCAAGCATCCCAAGCTGTTTTCGCCTTTGTATGTCAATATGGTTCGTGCTTCTGAGATGTCGGGTTCGTTCTCGGACATGCTTGTGCGGATTGCTGGGTATATTGGTCAGCAGATCGAGACTCGGAAGATGGTGATTGGTGCTTCGATCTATCCTGCGATTATCGGCGGGATGGCGGTGACTGTGACGATATTTTTGATGACCTTTGTGTTGCCCAAGTTCTACACGGTTTTTGAGGGTAAGGAGGATGTGTTGCCTTGGGCGACGAACTTCTTGATGATGCTTTCTCAGGTTCTTCTTTCGCAGTGGCCGTTTTTAGTGGGTGGATTGCTGGTGTTTGCGGGTCTGTTCTTTGCGTTCTCCAAGACCGAGATCGGGGCGTTTTGGATTGACCGGTCGAAGCTTACGATTCCGGTGCTCAAGAATTTGTTTCGCTCGTTGTATATTACTCGGTCGCTGCAGACGATGGGGCAGTTGATTAATGCGGGTGTTCCGATGCTCGATACGCTTCGGATCACCGGGGATATATCGGGCAATAAATTGTTTGAGGGGATGTGGCGGAAGGTGCATGGGTCGGTCAAACAGGGCCGGAAGATTGCCGAACCGCTTCAGAGTAGTACGCTGCTTCCCAAGTCTGTTGTGCAGATGATCGCGGCGGGTGAAGAGTCTGGCAAGCTTGGCGAAGTGCTTGACGAGATATCGGTCTATTACGGGCAGCAGCTCAAGGATCACATCAAACTGGTTACCGGAATGATTGAGCCCATCATGATCATCCTAATGGGTTCAGTCGTTGGATTCATTGCAATGGCGATTATTCTTCCGATCTTCAAGATGAGCCAGATCGTTTCGTAAACCATGATTCTGTTTGAGATGACGGAATATTTCCGGGGAAAGTGCAGGAGCACGCGATGACAATGCGGTCAATACGGTCAATACGAACACACAACACGGTACGGCGATCCGCAGCGACAAACTCTGGTGGTTTTACACTGATCGAATCGGCCATGGCGACCGTGATCATCGGGATCGGGGTGCTGGCGATGGTCGATGCCCAGAGTTCCTTTATCACCGCAAACAATTGGTCATCGCACGCGGCCAGCGGGACCTATCTTGCCAATGAGATCCGCGAAATGACACGGAGTCTTCCAAAGCATGACCCGGTTGTCGGGCTCTTCATCGAGGATGATGGAGGGGCGGGGGTGCTCCATGGGTGGGGGCCTGACTCGGGAGAAGTGACGGTTGAGGACTTTGATGACATCGAGGACTTTGATGGGTTGACCTTTTCGTTTACCGGAACTGCTGGTTTTGCGGACGGGGATTTGCCTGGGCCACTCAATGCCTTTGGTGAGATTATTCCAGATATTTCGGTCAATGGGGTGGAGACTGGTTCGACGACCAATGGGGTTTTTACGGGTGATGCTATGTTTGGATGGTCGCAGCAGGTGATTGTTCAGAAGATCGATCCGTTTGATTTTTCTGTTGTTCGGGCCGACAATTTTACTGAAGATTCAGATGGCGATTTTCCTGGACGGAAAGTCGATGAATATCCGCTCCGGGTGACGGTGCGGGTATTTTATCAAGCCGCCAACGCGATTACTCCTGACCTCGTGACCGAGGTGAAGTGGGTGGTTCCCTGATGCTCGGCAGCAAAGGACAGTTTTTGATGAGTACACGAGCACGCATGATTTCTAAACTCTCGGCCCACCGGCGAGGGATTGCTTCGGTTCTGGCGATGATGTTTTTGGTGTTGTTTGGATCGTTGATTGCTGCGATGGCGGTGTCGTCTACGGGTAATATTCGGACGGCCAATATGCACTTGCATGTGATGCGCGCGATGAGTGCTGCTGAAACGGGGCTGGCGATTGCCGAGCACCGGCTCAACGAGGCTTCGTCGCGGTTTATTGTTGCACAGAGCGAGATGGATCAGGCAATGTCGTGGGCATTGTGGACTGGCAATGGGGCGGATATTGGTATTTATCAGGTGCTCCCGCCGACGATGGGGTACTCTGAGGATGCGCTTCCAACGGGGATTGCCGAGGCGTTGACGAATATTCACGCTGCGGATGTTAACTTTATAACCGGGCTTGGGTATTTGGAACTGCCTGAGATTCAGCCCGCCCCTGGCGGGGTTGACGCTGCTGTCTATGCGGCGTCCAACTGGGTCAATACCCCGGCGGTGATGATCGAGGATTGGGATATTGACACGATGAACAGCCCGCCCCCGGCGTACCAGATTCGGTATGCGCCGCTGGCTGGAGGTCAGTACATCCGTGTTATTGTTGAGGGAATTGTCTATGACTTGCAGCGGAATAGTCAGCCGATCCGGCGGACGATTATTCGTGATTACCGGATTGCCAAATCGGTCGATCAAGCGATTCTGGCGCACTCCAAAATCCTCATCGGGAAGAATGTAAGCATCGAGGGTGATCTGGGTACACGGTTCGACGAGGTTGACTTTAATTTTGGCGATCCAATCGTGATGCGTTCGGACTTCCATGGCCTTGATCCTGATCTTGATTCAAAGATCGAAGATTTCTGGGCCTCATTGTCGGTGTCGGATGTTGACCACGATAACCGGCTTCGGATTGGGCACCCGACGGAAGGGGCGGGGATTCCGTCGGATGTTGATCTTGATGGCGATACGGTTCCTGATGGCGCGTTCAACGATGCTACCGGCGATGGGTACCTTGACGAGTTCGATATTTTTATTCGGCATTACGATTCCAACGGGGATAACAGGGTGACACTCTCTACGGCTTTGATTGAAGGGACACCGGCAGAAACTGCTGGTGCGGTTCCGGAGTTTGAGGGCGTCGACGAGGACCTTGCTTTGCTGATCGATCAGAGCCGACCTGATCGGAATAAGAACGGCGTGTATGGATTTGTAGATGCCAATGGAAATGGGCGGTATGAACCCGTCGATGAGAATCCGGTTGATGTTGATAATTTTCATGGCGTGTTTTCTGATCTTGAACTGGGATGGCGTGATGGGTATATCGATCTGATGGATCGCTACGCCAAGGTCAGTGGGTCGTTGGTGTTTAAGGTGGTGCTTTCAGACTGGGAAACTGCGCAGGGGCCGATCGAAGAACGGGTCCAAGGGCCGATCGTTCCAGGCGAGGGTGATTCGCCGATGGTGTTTGGTGCCGATGACACGATTCTTCCTGATATCAATGCTTCGAGCTTTGTAGACACTGAGACGGCGTTGATGGCCGCGGCAGATGGTGATGCATTTTGGCAGCAGGTTGCTGATCAACTTGGTGTCGGGATTGGTTCGCTTGCGACCTGGACGCTGGCCGACAATTCGGCGGATCTGGCCGATCCGCAGTTCTTGCCGGTGTATGACGACTTGGATTTCGATGGGCTCCCCGATAACAGCGGCGAGGCGTATTGGGAGCGGACTCCGTTTAACTCGCCGAACTATTCAGATATTTATTGGCGTCCGGTGTTCTCTAATATGGTGTTTCGGAATGTTCAGATTCCTGAGGGGCTCAACGGGCTGTTTAACGACTGCACATTTGTTGGGGTGACTTATATTCGGAGTCATGCCGACAATACTCATCCGTTGTGGCAGGAGTATGGGCTCAATATGTTTGATGTTGCGGGCAATGTGATTCCAAAGTATGCGCGCTATGTCTACGGCGATGATGCCGGCGAAGATGCGGCCAACTCGCCGCCGATGCTTCCTGCGACGGCGATCCCGCCCAACGAGTTTATTTTGATGATCGATCCGGGGTTCTCGCCGATTGACAAGGGCGATGTGCCGCTGAGTGAGATCGGTTCGTATGGTGCTGCGTACGACACGCTTCTTGAACCGTTGGTGATCGACGGGTTGCGTGTGGTTGATACCAAGGAGCTTACCAATAATATCCGGTTCCATGACTCGTTGTTCGTGGGGTCGATTGTTTCTGATACCCCGACCAACTACACGCAGTTGCGGAACAAGGTTCAGTTTACTGGCGCGACCAAGTTCACGACGGTGCATCCGACTGAGCCTGGCAATGCGTATTTGAATCCGGATTCGGGTGATATGGATGACATTTTGACGAGTTCGATGATGCTTCCGAATTATTCGGTTGATCTTGGGTCGTTTAACTCGCCGCCAGAGCAGGATGTTCAGCTCAATGGGGCGATCATTGCGGGGGTGCTTGATGCGCGTGGTAATACCCAGATTGATGGTTCACTGCTGCTGACCTTTAATCCTGAATACGGCGTCGCGCCGCTGATGGATGTTCTGGGTGCTCCGATTGGGAATCCGGCGGGGTTCAATGCGTCGCTGGGCTACTTCGGTGGTCTTGATGGTGATTTTGAATCACTTGATCCGGCGACGCTCCCGATTGTCGGTGGCGTGGCGATTGTTGGCTATGACACAACCGGTGACGGGCTTGCGGATGCTCCACATGACCAGCCGCAACCACCCGGATCGACTCCGGTGCCGTTTAATGGGTATGGGAAAATTATTATTCGGCATGACCCGAATATGCGATTGCCATCGGGACTGATGCTGCCGTTGTCGATGCCGCCGGTTGCGGGGTCTTATCAGGAGGGTTCGATATGAGGCGGAGAGTCAATACAACACGCGGCTCTAGCAGGGGCGGGTTTAGTCTCATCGAGGTCTTGATCTCGCTGGTGATTACTTCGACACTCCTGACGGCCACGATGGCTGCGCTTGATGCGTCGTTCAAATCATACAAGATCACGACCGAGGGAGCATCGACCAATGTGGTGGCGCGGATCGTGATGCAGCGATTGACGACCATGGTTCGGACTGGAGAGAACTTTGGGCCTTACCCGGCCAATGCGATCATTACACCGAATATCGAATCGACCTGGATGGAGTTTATCTCATTCCGTGATCCTGTTTCGGGCGTGCATCGAGTGACCCGGCTGGAACGGCGCGACGGGGATACCCCCGATATATACGAGCTTTGGTATGTGGTGAGCACCTTTGCCAATGATGTCTTTGAGTCATCGTCTGAAGCACCGCTGCTTGTGGGGCTCAATAAGGTGCAGTTCGATATGGAATATGATGTCGGCCCGAGGCTCAAACGAGTGACCATTGATTTGATTATCCAGCCTGATGACATTCAGGATGTCGCGATCGGTACGAGTCTTGATGTGCCCACGATCAGGCTGGTGGCCAGCGCGTCGCCGAGGCAGTTTGATTGATCGAAGGTGTGGTTTTGGTCGGGTGGTGGGTTTGATCAGGATTCTTTGGAATACCCGTTGGGGTTGGCTTTCATCCAGTTGAATGCTGTTGAAACGATTTCGTCAATATCAGTGATTTGTGCATCCCAGCCCAGTGTGGATTTGATCCGTTCTGGGTTGTTGTACAGAGCAATGGCATCGCCGGCTCTGCGGGGTGCGTCGTGGACGGGGAAATCGACTCCAGAAACTCGTTTGACTGAATCGAGGATTTGGCGGACGGAGTAGCCTTTGCCGATCCCGACATTGAACGCCTCGACCTGTCCGGGCTTGGTGGTGTTCATTGCCAGTACATGGGCGTCGATGAGGTCTTCGACATGGACATAGTCGCGGATATTGGTGCCGTCGTCTGTTGGATAGTCTGTGCCGAAGATGGAGAGTGATTCTCGTTTTCCCAGTGCTGCTTCGATGGCGACGGGGATGAGGTGTGTTTCGGGTGTGTGGTCTTCGCCGAGGAGTCCTGCGGAGTCTGAGCCGGCGACATTGAAGTAGCGGAGCATGGTGAGTGCGAGTGGGTTGTGGTCGATGTCGCGTTTGGTGGCATAATCTTTGAGGATGTGTTCCATGTGGAGTTTGGTGTATCCATAGGGCGAGGTGGGGGATTGGGGGCATGTTTCGGGGACTGGGATCATGTCTTGGGGTGGGTTGCCGTAGGTGGCGCAGGAGGAGGAGAAGATGAATCGGTTGATGCCTTTGCCGTTGTGGCATTGGTCGCAGGCGTCCAAGAGCCCGATGGCGGCGGCGATGTTGTTGCGGTAGTACCACAACGGGTCTTCGACGGATTCGCCGACATAGGCGAGTGCGCCGAAGTGCATGACGGTGTCGAGGTCGTGGGTATTGAGGGTGCCCAAGACGGTTTTGGTGTCGCCCAGGTCGCTGTGGATGAAATGGAAGGACTCAGGATGTGCTGATTTGAGCATGTCCATGGGTTTTTGGTGTCCACGATGGAGATTGTCGAGGGCGACGATGTGGTGTCCGTCCTTGAGGAGGCGTTGGCAGGCGTGTGATCCGATGTATCCGGCTCCGCCGGTGACCAAAATCCGCATATCGTGAACTCCTTGTTGATTGCTTGGAATTGTATTCGTTTCGGGGCAGAATGTTGGGAACCTTGATCCAAGATTGCTGGGAATGAAATTCGAGGCCTCAAATCTGGTACAATGGACGATAGGCAGCTTTTATCAGGGTTAATCAAGGAGCCCATATCCCATGGTGGATTCATTCGGATCAGATTTTAAGCGTTTTTTCGGTAAAGGCATGGCGATTCTCCTGCCCACGGCCGTCACCCTCTGGCTGCTCTGGCAGGCATTCGGATTCGTTTTCAACAATGTCGCCCAACCCATCAACAGCGCTACTCGCCTAGCGGTCATCTGGGGCGTGCCACAAGTCCTCAGCGAAGAGAAACTCCCCGATTGGTTCAGCATTACCGATGACGAACTCATCCTCGAACGCTACAACCGCGAAATCTCAGACTCCACCACAGACGCGGCTCTCCGCCGAGAACTCCGCACCGAATACCTCAGTGATTTCTGGACAAGCCACTGGTACCTTAATCTGACCGGGCTTGTTTTTGCCATCATGCTGATCTATCTGGCAGGGGTGCTTCTAGGGAACATCGTCGGCAAATCCCTCTACGCCCGTGTCGAACGCTTCATCACTCGTGTCCCAGGATTCAAACAGGTCTATCCCCATGTCAAGCAGGTTGTTGACATGATTATGGGCGAGAACAAACTCGCCTTTAGTAAAGTCGTTATCGTTGAGTATCCAAATGCAGGCATCTGGACCGTCGGCTTCCTCACCGGAAACTCACTCCGCGAGATCGACAAACTGGCTCAAGATACCGTTGTATCGGTATTCATTCCAACTTCGCCAACCCCGTTTACAGGATTCACGATCAACCTTCCAAGAGTGAAGGTTGTCGAAATATCCATGTCCATCGAAGAGGCTCTCCGCTTCGTCATCACTGCGGGCGTTCTGGCACCAGAAGATTTCAAACCAGACGACAATCAACTTCAAGAAGGCGACCAATCCGCCTCCGCTTGACCATCAGTACTTCAGGATCAAAGTCAGTCCAACGGCTTATACCGGATGTAATCCAATCCGATATTCACCCCAGCCATCAGCCCAGTGTTGGCGCCTTGATAGACGGCCAGCCCATTATCGAAATGAGCCCTCGAACTTCCACCCACTTCACCGATAATTACCACGCCTCCTATAGAACCTTGGAGTTGGTTGTCCATGAACTTGGCCAAGGTGTATTTGTCTTCAATGACAACGAGCATCTTGAATCCCTGAACACCAGCTTGGAGTCCTATTGAACTTGTATTGATCGCGGCCCATCCGATTTGGGATCCATCTGGATTGTCAAGCATTCCTCGGCCGTACTGTCCGCCTGTGAAGATGATTCCCCATTGCCCGACTGATGGAAAAATAATGTATCCCGCCGAGCCAGCGATCTGTTCATCCAGGCCATCGACATTGCTGGAGAACCATTCCATCGCAGCATCAGCATCACTCATAAAAGCTTGTTGGTTTTTTTGTTTCGGCGCTGTCGAACATCCACCGGCCCAGAGCAAAGCAACTCCGAGAAATAAGAGGACGATGATCGAGAAGATTGGACGGCTTTCAATACGAGTCATGGTGTTTCCTTTCGTGTGACAAATCCATCTTCGGCTCATGCCCTCCAAAACATACAACATGTAGCCTAGATATACAAAAACCCCGAATCATGGCGATCCGGGGTGTTCGTTTTCCAAAATATGGGCCTGGACAGACTCGAACACTCCCCACTCACAACCCAGAAACGCCGATTCCCGAACCACGCGGCACAAAATGCGTCACACTTCCCAGCGATTCGTCCCTTTCTGATCCCCAACTCCATCGGTTGATTGGTGCATGGCCAACCTTGAACCATTCCGCCAAAGAGCAAATCGAACAGATCATCGAGAACGCCGGCGGCGATCAAACAACAGCAACCACAACAACCACAACAGAGGGAGCCACCTGCAAAGAGTAAGGCGGACGGGTTTGCACGCCCGCATGGATTGACATTTCGCAAAGCCGTACTCCCCGGCGATGCGTGTTGGACTTTGGGAGATACCAATCGCTGAGATATCGTCCGCTGGCACCCGAGACACGGATCATCTATAGGGCAGATTGTCACCCTTCAGAGGTTTGATCCGCTGCCCACTGGTGGGGCAATTGCTCACACAGGGAGTGGTGCAAAGAATGGGGGCAGGTCTAGCGGCTCAAATCATTAAGCTTTAGGGAACCTGTGATAGACCTAGGCCATGAGAAACCCTGAAGCTCTTTTAGCAACAATCGTATCTGGTAGGTTAATTGGGCGGAATTTCTGAAGCGTCCCTTCAACATCATCTGCAAGAATGGCTCTGTTTGCGCCAAGTGTTGAAGCGACGGAAGAATCAACAAGCGAAGCTGAATCTGAAGCACTCATCTGCATCAATGCCCTGAGCCCGAACTCTCGGATCGTGGTTCGTTCCATTGCACGCTCAACATTGGTGAGCGTATCGCACCATGCGAGTGTCCACACGCCCACCGCCGGACCCTCCCTGAGAATATTGAGTAGGTCCTTATCCGGGCTGGCTTTGGTTTCGTCCATCGAGAACGAATAGTCATCGCTCTTTCGCAACGACCGGAGACGGTGGAGCCCCGCGAGCACAAGAATGATTGGGTCACCCGCGACATCGCTGCGGTCCTGAACGATTTTGTTGACTTCTTCGACCACCTGATCAGCCTCTTTGTGAGACACAATTCGAGCATCGACTCCCGATGCACCAATCGCCTCAGCAATACGCCCATGGATCGCATCATCTTCGGGAGTTGGATCGATCACGATCAGGCGTGCACCGGATGCAGAGCCCGCGGTGATCGCGGCCGACACCAGCATCCCGAGCGATGGTTCGGGCTGCTGTCCAATGATGAGTAGATTTGATCCGGATCTCTTCAGTAAAGGTGCCGAGGTTGGGGGAGCGATGGCGACTGCATCGCCGAGCAATACGCGCGGGACTTTCCGATCGGGATAGGCGTGAACAAACGACTCTGCGGAGATGTCAAACTGGGCGGGGCGGTTTCCCTCAAAGACAACCGCTGCCGGCAGGTCATCGGTTGCGGGCGGCATCTGAGCGAGATACGAATCACGCTCGGCGTCGGACAGCCAAGCGGTCTGGAACGGGCTGTTCCCCTCGATCAGACCACCCGCGTTGTTGTAGATCGCTTCACCGGGGCGTTCGAGTAGGCGGGCTGCGTTGTTGTCTTCGCCCAGAATGAGATATGAATCGGCCTCGGAACACTGGAGCGCGATCCGAATACCGATCTGGCCAAGCGTGGAACGAGCGAGCGAATACGAGCCGGCTAGCGTCTGCGAGCCCAAGATGACATGGACACCGAATGCCCTGCCTTGACGGACGAGGCGATCGAGAAGGAGGGTCGCCTCGGATGCGACATCGTCGTCTTCTGTGAAGAACTCCTGGAACTCATCGATCAACAGCAAGACCCTTGGGAGCCGCTCATCGGGGGCCAATGATCGGGCGGCTGAGAGATTCTGAGCACCGAGCTTCCGGAACAAATCCCCTCGGCTGGTAAGTTCGTCGTCGAGGCATTTGAGCACCGACAGACCAAATTCCCTGTCGGACTCGATCGCAACGGCTCGCACATGCGGAACCCGGTCACCGGTGTAGGCCTTAAACTCTACGCCCTTCTTGAAGTCAATGAGATACAGCTCAAGCTCGTCGGGGGAATGCCAGAGCATGGCCGCTGAGACAATGACATGCAGGAGGGTTGATTTACCTGATCCAGTGCGGCCCGCGATCAACGCGTGCTGGCGGGTCCCCATGCCCAGACGGAGCTCTTGGTTCTTGTGAGCACCCGATCGGCCGATGGGGATTACGAGTTCATCATCGCATGAGCGGGACCATATTTTGTCTTCAGCAGGTGCTAGTCGCTTAAAGGGGACCTCCACAGTCCCCGCCTGAGAGCCCGCTTGCGCAACACGCTCAAGCAAACGAGCCGCCGCCCGGTCATCGGGCTCGTCATGCAGCGTGATGACCGTTTCGTCAAATCGTTCATCGACGAGGGCAGGAACCCCACTGATAATCGAAATACCAACCGTGTTGGATCGAATCGTATCTGGATCAAGGTTTGGGGGGAGCTTGTCGCTTGTGGCTGCTGAAAGCATGGCATACACACCGCAGCGTGGACCTGATTCCAGGATGCTCTTGAGACGAGCGGCCCCGGTCTCGGTGAGGGCCTCGGGGAGATCCGCGATCACCACGAACCGGTAGGGCTCTGAAATCTCACCGGCGGCTTTGTTGTAGTCCTCAATCGTTTCGTAATCAGCACGCAGGTATTTTTGAATCACGGTCTGCATGTGCTCGGTGATATCGGCGAGCTGACGCTCGATCTGTTGAGGATCTGACCAAATGCGCTGCCCAACTGGTGAGGGTTCCTGATCCGAGAGCGTCATGAACTCGGCGAATGACTGACCGATCCCGATCGGATCGGCGAGCATGAAACGAACCTTGCCAGCAGGGAACGAGGCGAGGATGCGGAGTATCGAGTTCCGGAGGGCCGCTAAGGCTTGTTCACGCCCCGAAGCATCATGCCGGATAATGAGTGACCGCCGCCCTGGAAGCGACCAAACAATGGGCGTTTCAATAACAGTTGGGAGCCCGAGCTCCGCACGGATACCCTCGCCGATGCGATCGAGTCTTGAGCCCAGATCGAGCCGGCCACATGCCATCGAAATAACCATCGGGACGCTTGTAGGATGCTCTGAATCGGCGGCCGTCTGCCAATCTGGGTTGGAGATCCGCGTCTGATCTTGGGTCATCTTCAATACACCAAGAGCGGTCTGAGTCGATTCAAGAATCTGAGCCCGGCCTGCAACGAGTTCTGCGGTGTAATTCTCCGACGCATCCTCTAACAAATCGGCACATTCGATCTTTGCAGATTCGCATGCCTCGGCATGCTTCCCGTGTGCAGCCCCGAGTTGCTTCTTATGCCAAGTATCGATCTCTGATACATCAAGATTTCTACGCATCTGAATCTCTTGAGACATCGCAGTGAACTCTTCGTGCTCACTTCGAGCCAGCCCCCCGACCTTTTCATCGTGGGCGTGAACTGCATCACGGCAAATCTGATCCACCTTCTGGATCTCGTTTATGCGAGCAACATCAATCTCGCTAACGCGTTGGTCATGCAGCTTTGATATTTCTGTTGTAAACGATTGGACATACACCTGGGCATCAATAATCAGATTACTCGCCTTGATACCCAGATCAAGCGTTTTGGTCCGCCCGCGGATGAGCTTGCCAATACCGCCCTCAGTAAGACTCGCCATCGCATCAGATAACTTCTGAATCGAATCGCCGAGTCCATCGAGGGTCGGATCATCCGGGAGAGCGGGATCCGTTTGACTCGCTTGGGCCACATCCACAGCTTTAGACGGCCCCAACACCACTATCAACTGGGCGGCCTGATCCTCAATCACTTTGCATTGATCGGTTATCGTATTCTGAATCGCCTGGTATTCGTTTTCTGCATTCCGCAGAGAAGATTCGTGGATGGCATCGGCCATCCACACACTTTCTTCGCGTTGTTTTTTAGCAACCCCCACACTATGGTTGTACCTTGCACGAACACCATGAATACATGTGTCATATTCCTTTTTTACGGTTTCAAGCTTGCCATTGTATTTCTCTTCGATCTTGATCCGGGCTTCGCTTTCTTTTCGCTCGATCGCATCAAGTGTTTCGGCGAGTTTTTCGTCTGCATTGACGGTCAGTCGGTCACAATCGGCAATGGCCGTGTTGCTGACCTCTTCTTGGGCGGCTTTGGCAAAATCCAGCCGATCCGCATATTGATCCAGCCCTTCTCGGAGCATGGCAAGGCCATCCGCCTGCGCATCGTAACCCGGACGATGGCTACTCATCGTCGAGGAACACTTTGGGTCTCTGGAATCTGAATTATTCACACGCACGCCTTGCCTCTTCGCAGATCGATTGCAATCGTTCCATCGCATCACGAGATTGCCGGGCGGCACCCTCGACGGGATCGATGAACTCCTTCTCAAACCTATCGGCCGTTTGATCCGACCATGATGATCGGCATCTTTGCCATGAGAGATGCAGACTCTTGACAGCATCACTCAGAATACCCACACCTGAAGATCGGCTCATGATGATTCCTCTTCTGGCAGGTTAAGACTGCCCTCGGCATCAGAATCTAGGCCCGGATCTTCACCTTGCGAGCGACCAGCCTGCTCTGGTGCCCCGGAGGATATGTACGCATCAATCGCAGAGATGAGCGAATCGATCCGCGCGAGCCCTTTGGTCATACAAGATTGTGCAATCTCAGCCATCGGCTGGATCGAACCACGGTACTGGTCAATCTCTTTCTCGATCACCCGGATCCAACGGCGGGTCAGCTCGTGCTTCTCTTCGGCCTCACGCACGCGACGCTTGGCAAGCTCGTACTCCTTCCGAGCATCAACCGACGGCCTCGGCGTATCCCCAGCGGTCTGCTGGACAAGCTTGGTATTGGCCCGGACAGCAAGCTCGGAGCGAACCCGGATCTCCCGCTTCCAATGCGATAACCGATCTTGCTGCAACCAACTAAGAACTTTCAATGCATCGCTTCGGTCACTGGTCAATGCGGATTGACAGTGCTCACCAAACCGGATCAACGCAGGACGAAGATCAGCAAGAGCTTTGATGTCGGTAATCCGCGCAGCGTTCCCCATAACTACCGCTGCCTTAGATATTCTTCAAGGCGGTCAGCCTTCCTGAGCAAAAAGGGGACTTGCTCATCGACCGCTTCCTTGAACCGCGCGAGCTGCCGCATGGTCTGATCAAACTCGCCCTGAAACTTGGCGTGCTCTTGATCTCGCCAAGTATGACCAAGGCTCGCCATCTGGCCATTGAGCTGGGAGAGCTCATGGTCCATGCCATTTCCGAATCGCTTCAACAACTGAGCGAACCGGCGGATTTCATCAGGATCTGCAACTGCTTTTGCCATAACTAGTTTCTGATTCTATACCAGAGGCTGCCCTCGGTTTGCTAAGCAGATCCATGTTCCATCTTGAAGACAACGAGTCTAGTTTTGACCGGCCCCACTTTCTATACCACACCCTAACATTGATAGTGGAACAATGAATGAGGGTAGCTCTGTGGCCGTGTCTTTAAATGATTTGGCAATGACCCGTATGGTTGGATGAATATGATCGACGACGCGATCAAACCGGAATGGTTTGAGTGCATTGTGGCATTCGTCCGTTAGCCCCTTGGTTGGGGTTCTTCACTTGGTAAGAGTTGCGGAGAGTCAGGGCGATTTTTGATTGAATCCAAGGAAAAGCATTGGCTGAAGAATGACTCTCCCGTGAATCTTCGAAGCTCTTGCGGAACTTGTGCGATTTGACGACAGGAGCAACCGTGAAGCGTGTATCATCTGGTTTTTCTTGACTTCACCATTCTGATTACCGATACTCTCTGTAGAGCTTTGATTTGCGGGAGATTGTCCGGCCCGCTTGCCCCTTGATTGGGGTTCTCCGCCTGGTAAGCGTCGCGGAGAGTCAGGGCTTGTTTTATTGACCAGCGAATCGCTGGAATCGCGCTTGTTGGCATTCGAGATACTCGTTTGCAGCATTTCCTAGTTGAATGCCGTAAGCCAATTGTCCAACTGCATTTGCAGTCTTTTTTGAGCAGACTAATCGATGGATATAAATAGATCGCGCGGGCGCGCGTACTTGTCCGGTTCAACTTGTTTGCGGCTGGATCAAACCAATAAATCATGCGTAAACGACACTCATGCCCGTTCTTGATTTAGCCGTAGCAGATTCCCGAGGATCAACTGCTCCACCTCTTCGCGGCGTTCGATCAGATCATGGCCCTCGGGTAAGGGCTGCCCCGCTCCGGTTTCCTCGAAGACCTCGCTCCAAGCCGTGTCCCAATCGCCCTCGGGGTCAACGGCGGCGTAGGCGGCGAGCACGGCTTCGTCGAGGGCTTTGTGGGCGAGTCTCAACCAAGTTGGGCGTTCGTTGTAGAGGTTCGTCAGGGTTCGCTTCTTGAGTTTGGGGTCTTTGGCGCATGCGGCATCAATCGCGCTCTGGCGGATGAGCCGCTGGGCCTCTTCGCCACTGACGGCCAGCACATCGGCAAAGTCATCCTCAGCGTCAATCCGTGCGGCGATCGGCTCCACCCACTCGGGCGGGTTGAGCCAACGCTCGCGCTGCTCGTTAAGCGTTGCGGCACACGCGCCGATGGCATCATGGAGCGGGCGTTGGGGATCGCCCTTTGCCGGCTCATGCCCCGGCGACCACGGGAGGGGGAAGGTCTCGAAGCAGGCACCGCCATTGTAAGTGGGGTCATTCCCTTTTCCATGCCATGAACAATTTGAGAGTGTCCATAGTTCATGAGTTGCTGAATGCAAAATACCAAAATAGTAGTCGCTTGAAACTGCGAATGCAAACAGCCTTGCATCAGGAAGCGTTGATTTCGATTTCCATGAGAAGAGACGATGCTTGGCTACTCTAGGTGTGACCAAATATCGTGACAATGTCTGTATATGATCACGAAAATCAGGCCGTGCATTCCATAGTTGCCATGAAGGAAATTTGGATGAATGAGCATATTTCATTTTTCCATCCTTCAGCATATCACGCTGTGGGCGCACATCAGATTGAATATACTCAAATGGATTCGTATAGCAGGCAGCATTTGATTCTGGACGATCCACGCCAAAATCAATGATCCATCGCCCCCGTGATCGTTTTGTGACATCTGTTGCATTATTCCACGGCCTAAGGATGTCAATGGGTGGATTGCCGTTTACATTTGGTGTGGATAGCCACTCTTTTGCTTGCAAATAATTGATGTCAAAGGGGCCACTACTAATAGTGCCTTGGAATGCGATAGATTTGTTCTGGGAAAGTTGGCAAGCTTGAGTAAAATCCAATCCTGCCGACAGGTCAGAATGGATGTGTGCAACAGTTTTGCCGTTTAGTATACACGTATCCGCATTTGATGCAAAACAGGCGATAGATATTCGTACAGATGCTCCGTTCAATACCCACGGCTCATCACTCCATGCATCAAAAATAACTGAGGCCTTTTCAATCAGATCTAATACTCGCCTGCTCGATCCCTTCCGAATAGATTGGGTGGCGAGCAATCCTATTCGTGAATCGTTTGCCTCTAAGTGCTTCTCGGCAAGATAAAACCAGTAGCAGCAAAGATCAACACCTTCGGGCAATAGTGAATATGTATGCTGATATGCATCCACATACTCATCGCCAAGTTCCATTCGTGCTTTCCGAGACCCCAAGAACGGCGGATTCCCCACGATGAAATCGGCCTCGGGCCATTTGGCTTGTCCGAGGCACTTGGCCCCCTCGCGCCACACGCTGATCCGCTCGCCGTCCTCATCGGCCCATGCCAGAATCGCGTCTCGGTTTTCGATGGTGTCGATGGGTTCGAGGATGGGGTCTTTGGGGGCGTTGAAGCCGTTGTCTCGCATCCATTGGAGGTATCCGATCCAGATGGCGACTTGGGCG
>JAESRA010000001.1 GCA_016764895.1 Phycisphaerales bacterium
ACCCTGCTGTGGAGTGATTTTCGTGTTTGAACTATACGACCATGATTTCTGCTGATTTTTTGGTCATGTTGTCGTCGATTTGGGTTTCGTATTTTTTGAGTAGTTTTTGGATGTCGTCTTTGAGGTCTTTGATTTGGTCTTCGGAGTAGTGGGTGCCGTCTTGTTTGGCGAGGGTGTCGGCGTGTTTGTTTGCGTCGCGGCGTGCGTTTCGCATGACGATTTTTTGTTCTTCGCCGACTTTTTTGGCTTGTGAGACGAGTTGTTTTCGTCGGTCGGTGGTGAGGGAGGGGATGTTGATTCGGATTTGTTTGTCTTCGACCATTGGGTTGACGCCTAGGTTGGCTTCTTCGATGGCGGTGCGGATGGCGCCGACGGAGGAGGCGTCGAAGGGTTTGATGAGGAGTTGGGTGGCTTCTGGGACCGAGACGACGGCGAGGGATTTGAGGTCGGTCATTGAGCCGTAGTAGTCTACTTTGATGAACTCGACCATTGCTGGGGAGGCGCGTCCTGCGCGGATGCCTTTGAGTTCGGCGGCGAGGTAATCGGCGGCCTTTTGCATGTGTTCTTCGGCTTCAAAGAGGATGGTTTCTGGGTCGGTACTCATGGTGGGGTCTCCGTCTGGCTTATTCTGTGCTATTTGAGGGGGATTCTATGCGCTTTGGGGGGCTGATTCTTTGGTTGTTAGAAGAGTGCCGATGGGTTCTCCTTCTATTACTTTTCGGATGTTGCCTGTGATTTTGAAGTCGAAGACGAGGAGGGGGATGTTTCGTTCTTGGCACATGGTTAGGGCGGTCATGTCCATGACAGCGAGGCGTTTGTCGATGGCTTCTTGGAAGGTGAGGGATTCGTAGCGGGTTGCGGTGGGGTCTTTGTGTGGGTCTGCGGTGTAGACGCCGTCGACTTTGGTGGCTTTGAGGAGGATGTCGCAGTCGAGTTCTGTGGCTCTGAGTGAGGCGCAGGTGTCGGTGGTGAAGAAGGGGTTTCCTGTGCCTGCGGCGAGGATGACTACGCGTCCTTTTTCGAGGTGTCGGATTGCTCGGCCTCGGATGAAGGGTTCGGCTACTGCTTGTATGTCGAGTGCTGACATGACTCTGGAGTCGATTCCTATGGAGTCGAGTTTTTCTTTGAGTGCTACTGCGTTCATGACGGTGCCGAGCATTCCCATGTAGTCTGCGGTGGCTTGTTGGATGTCGCCTGATTGTGCGAGTTCTGCGCCTCTGATGATGTTTCCTCCGCCTACGACGACGGCTATTTGGGTGCCTGTTTGGGCGGCGGATTTGACTTCATTTGCGATGGAGTTGAGTTCTTTGGTGGAGATTCCGAAGCCGCCTGGTGCGCAGAATGCTTCTCCTGAGAGTTTGAGGAGGACGCGGTTGGGTTTGGGGCGGTTGACTTTGGACATGTTTGCTCCGGGCATGGTTTTGGATATTTGGATTGAACACCTTTGGGGCGTGATCGTCAACTGATTCGGGGTGTATTTGATCGGAATGAACAAGAACCGGTGGGGGTTGGGGGACGAATGGTTCAGAAAGGTGATAGATTGGGCACTGCATGGGTGCAGGGGGAGGCGATATTGGGTATTGTGGATAGCGGGTTGATGATGACTTTTGACGGGCTGAATGGAATCGGCTCAGGATGGGACATTGGATTTGACACAATTTCAGCAACAACCATATGGGCTTGAGGATGGGCCTGAGGCTGGACCTTTGGCTGATGAACTCTGTGATGAGGGTTTGGGTAAGTCGAAACGGCGGCGGTTTTTTGAGCGGGCGACGATTGCTGGGCTCGGGATATCTGTGCTTGTGCATTTGGTGCTGCTGGGGATTGCGCTGCTGGTGCGGATTGATTACAAGTTTGCCGATGCTGGAGGGGGGGGGGCGGAACCGGTTGAGTTTGCGATTTTGTCGGAATCTGATCTCAATGAACAGACGGCTGTAGATATTGATGTTGTTGAGTTTGTTGAGATTGAGACCGAGTCGCTGGTGGAATTGGATTTACTTTCTGATGTGGGTTCTCAGCAATCGGTCAACGATTTGGCTGATGCGATTGCTCCAGAACTCAGTATTGGGGGGGCATCTATTTCCAATATTGATTTGCAGTCGGGGTCGAGCGGAGCGGGGACTGGGGAGGGGGCGAGCTTTTTTGGACTTGAGGCGACGGGCAAACGATTCGCGTATATCGTGGATCGGTCTGGGTCGATGGATACTTCTTTGCAATCTGGTGAGATGACCCGGTGGGAGTTGACGCAGATTGAGTTGGTGCGTTCGGTTCATGGGCTTGCGGTGAATGCTGAGTTTTTTGTGGTTTTGTATTCTTCGGGCGCGACGCCTTTGTTTGGTGAGGATGAATGGATTAAGGGGACGGTACGGAATAAGGCGTCTACGAGTGTTGCGATGATGAGCCAGTTTCCCAATGGGGGTACTTTTCCTAGGGAGGCTTTTGAGATGGTTTTTGCTCTTGAGCCTCGGCCTGATGCGATTTATTTTATGACTGATGGGGAGTTTAAGGGGCGGGTGCCGGCAGAGATTGCTCAGTTGAATCGGAGGTATCGGGTGCCGATTCATTGTATTTTGTTTGGTGAGTCGCAGAATTTGCAGAATTTTAATACGGTTGAGGGGATGCTTATGAATATTGCGAGGACTTCGCGTGGTCAGTATCGGCATGTGCGTGGTGTGGGGAGGAGGCCATGAATTTTTGGGCATTGATGATTGTTGTGTGTGTTTCTTTGATGACGGCTGGGGCTGATGTTGTGTTGGTGGGGACTGTCGATGGGATGATTGAGGGGGAAGTGGTTGAGGTTTCGGTTGATGGGGTGTCGGTGCGGATTGATCGTGAGGGGGTGCCGAGCCGGACGAGGGTTGTGCCTTGGTTTGCAGTGCGGGAAGCGGCTGGTGGGTGGGTGGTTCCTGGTGAGTTTGAGGAGATGGCGCGGGTTTCGGCTATTGGGCATGCCCGGCGGGAGCGGGGGGATTTGAGTGGGTGTGCTGATTTGTATGCTGGTCTTGCGGCTGGGTTGGTTGGGTCAGAGTCTGATATGGCGATTGAAGTTTTTGGTGGCTTGCTTGATGAAGCGGTGGTTCGAGGGGATTTTTTTGATGCGGCGGTGGCGATGGTGGCTTTGAAGTCGGTGCCTGCGATGGTGCTTAAGTCTGGGGTTGATGGTTTTGATGGGCGGTACCGGGTTCATGTTGGGGTGCCGTTGCTTGGGGTAAAGGTTGGGGGGCATCGGTTGGAGGCTGTGGGTGAAGTGATTGGTGAGGGCGGGGGGAGCGGGGGTGTGTTGGTTCGGGCTTTTGGGTTTTTGAATGGGGCCGGCGATGGCAGCGAAGATGTGCGGGTGTTGATTGAAGATATGGCGACTCAGCAGGGGATGGAGGTGCAGGATCGACAGGGGCTTGAGTTGTACTTAAATATGTTGATTGTTCAGGTGCATCCTGATGGGGAAGCTCGTGATGATGCTCGGCGATGGCTTGGGTTTCGGAGTGCGTCAAAGTCTGGGACCTGGATTGATGCGTGGTGCCGGTTGGCGATAGGGGTTTCGTATATTGAGGAATCGGATCGGACAGACAACGACGAGATGCTTTCGCGGGGAGTGGTGGAGTTGGTTCATGTGATGGTTCGGTTTCGGGAGAGTCATCCGGAGCTGGCGAGGGTTGCTCGGGAGATTGCTGTTGAGGGTTTGAGTCGTGATGGGCGGATTGATGAGGCGGCGGAGTTGGTGCGGAGTTTTGATACGATGACGGGAATGACAGAATAACGAGAGGATATTTAGGATGCAGAATGTGTTGAGTTTGATGGGGCCCGGATTGGTACTTGGTCAGAGTGAAGACTCTGGGCGGTCGCTGCTTGAATATATTATGCAGGGGGGGGCAATTGGGATGATTATTCTGTTGATCTCGCTTGGGGCCGTGGGGATGATTGGGGCGCAGATGATGCGGATTCGGCGGGTTCGGCTTGCTCCTGAGGAGTTGATTGAGGAACTTCGGCCGGTGCTTGCTGCGCGGAATGTGCAGGCGGCGATTGATTTGTGTACTGATCAGGAAACGAGTAGTTTTTTATCTCGCGTACTTGGGTTGTCTTTGACGCGTGCGGCCCGGTCGCCGTTTGGGATGCTGGAGCTGCGGTCAACTGTTGAGGAGATCGGGCAGGTGGAGACGGATCGGTTGTATCGGTTGACCGATGGGATTGGGTTGATTGCTTCGATTGCGCCGATGCTTGGCTTGCTTGGGACGGTGGTTGGTATGGTGGGTGCTTTTGATGCGATTACGATGGCTGATGGGCCTGCTCGGCCTGATGAGCTTGCTGGGAGTATTTCGCAGGCGTTGATCACGACGGTGCTGGGATTGATTGTTGCGATTCCTTGTACATCTGCGTACACCTATTTGCGGAACCGGATTGACCATTTGACGACGGAGATCGGCGAGGTGATTGATGAGTTGATTGCGCCGATTGAATCTGGGAATGTTCAGAAATCTTCAACACGGATGGATAGTTGATCGATGATTTCGTCGCGGAAACAATCTGGGCATCACAAGGTGGTTGATTTGACGCCGATGATTGATGTGGTTTTTCAGTTGATTATTTTCTTTATGTTGACATCGCATCTTGGGGAACTTCGGCGTACTGAGGTGGATTTGCCGGTCCAGCCTGGGCAGGAGCAGCGTGATGGGCAAGATGCGGCGATGATTATTGATATTGGGCCTGATGGGGTGTACATGGTTGAATCTGTTGAGGTGAACCTGAATGAGATTCATCGGCTGGCGAGTGCGGGGATTGGGAATGAGGTTGATCCTGAGAATTTTGATGTGTTGATTCGGCCTGACCGGAATGCTCCGGCGGTGTATCTTGATCGAGTGCTCAATAAGCTGGCTGGTGTTGGGGTGACTCGGTGGAAGCTTGGGACGATGGCGCCTGATGGAAACGGAGGTGGGTGATGGCACGGAGACGGTTTGAGCGTTCGTCGCATCTTGGTGCGTTGCCGTTGACGAGCATGATTGATGTTGTGTTTTTGTTGTTGGTGTATTTTTTGGTGACGGCGAACTTTGCTCAGCAGGAGCGGGATTTGTCGTCGTCGGTTCAGGCTGAGGGTGGGGGCGTGCGGGTGAGTGAGTTGCAGCCTCAGATTGTTGAGATTGTTTTGGTTGATGGCGTGGTGGAGTTTCGGATTGCATCGCGTTGGGCGGGTTCTCAGGAGTCGCTTACTGCGATTTTGAAATCGCTTCCCAAGGAGCCTGGGGTTGCGATCCGGGCGGGGCGTGATGTTCCGATTCGTGCTGTGGCGGCGGCTATGCAGGCGTCTCAGGATGCTGGGTTTAGCCGGAGGAGTTATGTGCCTGCTGATGAATAGACTGCGATTTAATTTGGTTGCTGGGTGCGTGCTTGCGTTGATTGGCAGTGCGGGGGGTGCTGTGGGTGGTGCGGGGGGTGGTGTTTTTTGGGGGGCTCCTGATGATGATCGGGTGAGCGAGTATTTTGCGGATCATGGGCTCGATGAGTTGCTTGAAGTGCAGTTGTTTGATCGGCTTACTGATTCAAAAGATGCTGTTGAACGATCGGTGATTGCTCGGCGGCTTGGTGGGTTGTATCTGGCTGAGATAGCGGATGAAAATTTGGCGGATGATGTTCGGAGTGAAGTGCTGCTTAAGGGGCGGGTTCTTGTTGGGATGATACCTAGGGATGAGTTGCTTGGTCTGAGGCTTGAACTGCTGGTGAGGCTTTATAAGGAGCATGAGCAGGATGCGGATCTTGATCGGATTGGATTGCTGAGTGATGCTGATCGGGTAGCGGGCGGTGAGGTGATGAAAGGTATTGTGCCTGAGCTGGCGCGGATTGCGAAGGTTTCGAATGCTCATGTTGAGCAGTTGGTTCGGAATGTGTCACGAACGACAGATTTGCGGGCTGATGAGTATGAGTCGATGCTGGTTGACGCTCGTGGGAATCGGTCGCGGGCAAATTTCTTTCATGGCTGGGCGGGATATTCTGGGGCGGCTTTGAACGGCAGGGAGGTTGGGCTTGGGGTGTTCAAGGCGTTTGGTTGGGTGCTTGGTTTTGAGGGGAAGATTCCGGTGCTTGACAGAATGGATATGGATTTGTTGGAGTATGACCATGTTGGGCGGGCGATGTTGGGGGTTGCTCTTTCAAAATTGCAAAATGGAAATACAGGTGAGGCGCGGGTTTGGTTTCAGGCTGTGGAGAACTCTTTGGAGGCTCCTGAGTTTGCGGTGCAGTTTGCCAAGGAGCGTTTGCTTGAGGTTGCATTGGCAGAGCGGGACTGGATTGCAGGTGAACGGTTGGCGTTGGGATTGAGAGATTTTACTCCGGAGTCTTTGTTGGGGGTGTCTCAGGCGAGGCTTTTGGTGATGCGGACGATTGGGGGGGGGCGATTGAAAATCGGAATAGGGGCAAGGGGGGGAGCGAAGGGGCGACGGAACTTGCTCGGATCGGGCTTGGGCGGCTTGTTGAACTTGGTGAGATTGGGCATATTTTGGATTTGCATACTCGGTATGGGTCGCTGCCTTTGCTTGATTCTAGATTTGTGAGTTTGTACACGCAGGGGTTGTCTGAGCTTGCTGATGGAGATGCGGGGAGTGGGGCTTTGTCGTATTCTCAGGCGTCGGTCAAGTTTGGGCAGGCGTTGTCGGCAGATGATGCTGGGCGGTAT
>JAESRA010000058.1 GCA_016764895.1 Phycisphaerales bacterium
CGAATGCCACTGCGTCACCAAATGGGGGCATGACCTGCGACCGGCGTACCAACGCATCGGCGAGTTCCGCAAGGAACTTGGCAATCCTGTCCCCCCAACCACGATCGCGCTGACCGCCACAGCGACCAAGCCCGTCCGCGAAGATGTCCGGACAGTCATCGGGGCGACCGTTGAGTCCATGCCTCTGTTTGCGGCTCCGGTGGATCGGCCAAACCTCAAACTCCGATGCACCCAGGTGTGGGACGATGATGACAAGATCGAAAAACTCCAATCAACACTCAAAGGCATCGGGGGCACCTCGATTGTCTACTTCACGCTCATCAAAGATTTAGAACGCATGGCCCCAAACATCATGCGGAAGATGGATCGCCCCGTCGAAATCTACCACGGACGGCTCCCGCCCAACGAACGGCGGCGGGTCTACAACCAGTTCATCAACGCGACTCCAAAAGAGAATCTCTTGCTCTGCGCGACCAACGCATTCGGGATGGGGGTTGATAAATCTGATCTGCGATCCGTCATCCACGCCCAACTCCCCGGCTCGGTCGAGGCGTACCACCAAGAGGTCGGACGGGCCGGGCGCGACGGGCTGCCCTCGATCTGCAAGATTCTGTATGCTCAATCAGACCTGACCATCCAGCAGGAGTTCATCCGCTGGCAGAACCCGACGCCTGATCTGATCATGCAGACCATGAGCGCGATCGAAGCACGGTTCAACCACGATGACTTTGACTCCGACGATCTCCGCATCCATGTCATCGGCAAGGGCCACGCCCACGGGCTCGGCGGCGGGGTGATGGACTATGTGCTGATCCGGCTGGCGGAGTTTGGGGCCATTGAACTGACTTCCATCCCAGGCAACGAACGCGGTCAAGGGCGATACCGCTATGTCCGCACCATCGACGATGATGAAATCGACGCTGATACCCTGTCAGAGAAGCTCAAACGGGATTTGATGCGGCTGCTCGATGTCGTGAATCTGACCAAATCGGACGATATTCCGGGCTACATCAGCGACTATTTCGACCTCTGAGTGACCTATCATTCCAACCACACTAATCTATAAAAAGGAACAAAACCATGAGCGATCCGATCACCGAAATCATCATCGAAGACTCCGTCGTAGGCGACGGGATGGAATGCCCAAAGAGCGCCACCGTCAATGTCCACTACAAAGGCACACTCATGGACGGCACCGTCTTTGACTCCTCCTACGACCGCGGCGAATCGATCAACTTCCCGCTCAATAACCTCATCCAAGGATGGCAAGAAGGTATCCCAGGCATGAAGGTCGGCGGAAAACGCACACTCACCATCCCCTACGCAAAGGCTTACGGCGAGTTTGGTTCACCACCATCCATCCCAGCCAAGGCCGACCTCATCTTCGAGATCGAACTGCTCGGACTCAGCTAAACTCGCAGAGTACATGATGCCAATCCCAACCGTCTCGATTGTCATGCCCTCGTTTAACCAGGCACGGTTTCTCGGAGAGGCGTTGGAGTCGTTGATTGCTCAGCGTGATCAGATCCACGAACTCATCATCATGGACGGCGGCTCAACCGATGGTTCCAAAGAAATCATCCAAGAGTACCAATCCGAACTCACCCACTGGCAATCCGAGAAGGACGACGGACAATCCGACGCGATCATTCGGGGGTTCAAACGAGCCACCGGCGACATCCTCGCGTGGGTCAACTCCGATGATGCGTTGCTCCCGGATGCTGTTCAGTCTATGCGTGAAGCATTTGGTGCCAATCCAGATACCGGGATGATCGAGGGCGATACGATCATTATTGATCAGGATTCGAGGGTCGTCCGGTGTGATCGACGGGCCGGGCCTTCGCACCGGTGGGCACGGTTCGGGTATATGCGTGCCCATCAACCCAGTACTTTCTTTCGGCGGTCGTTGTATGAGAGCGTCGGCGGCATCGACCAATCCATGCATTGCACGATGGATACCGACCTCTGGTACAAGATGCTCCCAAACGCCAACGCCCTGCGGCTTGAGGAGTTCATCGGGGTTCACCGCATCCACACCGATGCCAAGGGCGAGAACGAGGGTTGGAAGGAGCAGTACACGACTGAGCGCGCGATCTTGGATGAACGCTACCCCCACTACCGCAACAACCCGATCCGTTACCAACTCGGCCGAGTGGCCTTTTATGCGACGCAGTTCTTCAACGGACGATCAAGGCGGGCAAAGAAAGAAACGGCTTTATTGCGTGGGCAGGAAATCACCGGACTGTTCGACAAACAATAATCTCGCCTCACCCGTTGGCTTTGAGCACAAAGAGCATGTGATCATGGGCGGGCAACCAGCCGGGCGGGCTTGTGTGCTTGTGGAATCCTAATCGCATGCCCAATCCCCAGACGAATCCGCGGATTCGATCGCGGATGATGCGCGATTTTTTGAATCTCGCGTGGCTGGTGCATTCGTAATGCACCATATCCATGCCGTGCTGCCCGGCGAGATGCTCGATCGTCTGGCGGGTGTAGAACACCTGATGCTCGGGGAGCGAGCAGTACCAGTAGCGTGAGCCGTGCCATTTCCATGCGGGCGATCCGGCGTCTCCGGTGAGACCTACGAAGATCCCGCCGGGATTGAGGAGTGCTCGCATGTCTTTGATGAACACATCGGGATCGAGCAGGTGTTCGAGGACATCGATCGCGAGGATGACATCAAATCGTATATCGGTTGTGCACTGATCGAGCATCGGCGCGATAATCTTGACACCCCGCTCCTCGGCCTGATTCGCGGCTTGCTGTCCGGGCTCGATCCCAAAGCGTTCCCATGACTGCCCCAAGTACCCCAATAACGCGCCATTGGAGCATCCGACATCGAGGATATCGGGGCCTGAGGCGTGGGCGTTGATCACCCGCTCAATGTCATCAAACCGTCGCTTCGATGGATCGGGGGTCTCTTCCCAGTGATCGCCCGAGGCCTGCTCGTAGCACGCGATGAGATCTCGCTCCGGGATAAATGGATGCTTGAACTCCAGGGCACAACTCGGGCATCGATGCATCTGGAACTGCTTGCCATCAAGATCAATCTCAACGCCCGCGACTTTGGCGGGATGGTTGTGCACAACACGCCCGCATCTTTGGGCGGATGCTTGGCAGACTGGACAATGGGCGGTGGGTGCGTCGCTCAATCCGGTACTCACTGTGTGCTGGTGTTGTCGATCATCGCATCAAAGATCGGCTTATTCTGATTCACAGTATCCTGCGGCCCCCACATCTTGATCAGGATACGGGAATCGCCAAGATCAAAGATCACAGCATGGATGGCGTAGAAGATTTGTTCTTTGGCGCCGCCCTTGGAGCCGGGGTCGATGTAGGTGCCGTCGAGATCGACGAACTGCACGCTGTGCTCCCCGATTGTTTTGTTCGTTGTTCTGGCGCGTGATCGGCCTCCGGTTGCACTAATGATCTGACCCTGCATTCGCCGGACAAGATTCCGGGTATTCTCGGTTTCTTTGGTGAATGAAACCGACGCATTCCCCAGCACATTCTTGATGTACATCTCGGCGAAGCGTCCGCGTGGAGGGACGGCCATACGCCAGTTCTCGGGCATCTCCCAGCGGAGACCCGAACTTGCAGCGTATTCCTCTTCGCTGATCGTGTAGGCCAAACCCTCACCAGGAGAAGTGCTGCCTTGGAGCTGGTCACGCAGGTCCAGACCCTTATCGCGGGAACGCCCAAGGAGCGATTTGGATTCTCTTTCAAGCTCCCACTCGCGTTGTTCATCTTCGATCATCGCAGGATCATCGGCATCCTCAACAACGGCATCGTCTATTTGCAGATCGATATTGGTAGTCTGTTCTTCGGCGCTTTCTTCATTAAGCTCGATGCCTTGCTTGGCGGCGAGTTCATCGAGATAGCTGGTGTCGGCATTGGGCTCGACGGCCGAAGCGTCGGAGGATTTGGTGTCGCTTGTATCTGAGCAACCTGTGAGGAGCAAAGACAGGAAGATCACGCTGGCTCGGGTGGTGTACTTGTTCATACCAGAGTGTAGGGACATGCCGGGGGGTGGTTTCAGATGGGGGGTCAATCCTTGTTTGGGCTGAATTCTGGCCAGATATTGGCGGTGATGAGTTCGACTGAGTTGCCGTAGGGGTCGCGGCAGTAGATCGAGCGTCCGGGCCTGAAGCTTTCCTCGGTTGCCCAGTCGACTTCTTGCTCGATCCCGACTCCGAATGTGCTGAGTTGTTTTTTCCATGAGTCGTATTGGGATTCTTCGATCCGGAGTGCGATGTGTCCGGCGCCGCGTGGGCCGTGGGATGGGACACCGCGTCCTGGTTTATCTGATTTGCTCGGATCGAAAATCAACAAGACATGATTATCGTCGATATGGAAGCAGGTCATCAGTTCGGACATACCTCCAGGCATGTCGAGCCCGAGGACTTGGTGATAGAACCACGCGGCTTGTTCTATATCACTTGAATACAGGATCGTTTCGAGTATTGAGCTTGGCTTCATCCTCAAAGTATAGTCGATGGCTACGGCCTATAAGTTTGTACTTCACAAGCCGCGACCGTGAGGGAGTGGTCTTGTTTTCAATGAAGACTAGATCAACTTTTAGCACATCGTCATGCCGCCATCGACGGCGATGGTTTGGCCGGTGATGAACTTGGCTTCATCACTCGTCACATACGACACCGCCGCGGCGATGTCTTCGGGCTGTCCAAGCTCACGCGTTGAGATCACGGATTTGACATGATCGGTGACGGCTACTGGCAGGTCCTTGGTCATGTCGGTTTCGATGAATCCCGGCGCGACACAGTTGGCGGTGATGTTCTTTTTGCCAAGCTCGCGGGCGATGGACTTGGTGAACCCGGTGAGCCCGGATTTGGCGGCCGCGTAGTTTGCTTGGCCAGCGTTGCCGACGAGTCCAGAGGTCGAGGCGATGTTGCAGATGCGTCCGAACTTGCCGCGCATCATTGGGCGGGCGGCGGATCGGCAGGCGACAAAGACTGATTTGAGGTTCGTGTTGATCACATCATCCCATTCCTCATCGGACATGCGGAGGATCAGGTTGTCCTTGGTGATGCCTGCGTTGTTGACGAGAATGTCGAGCCGGCCGTGATCTTTGGCGACGCCTTCGACCATCGCGGCGACCGCGGTAAAGTCTGAAATATCACAGGCAACGGCAGAAGCCGCTCCGCCATCGGCCTGAATCTCAGCAGCAAGCTCGTCGAGCGGGCCCTGCGAACGCGATACACACACCACATGGCGACCATCGGCGGCCAATCGCTTGGCGATCGCTCGCCCGATTCCGCGGGATGCTCCGGTGACAATGGCGACTCGTTGATCGGTCATGGTTGGTCTCGTTTCTATGTGCTGGCCGTCTTATGAGACGGCGATTGGTTCGTTGTGGCCTTGAACTTTGGTGGGCTTGTGGATGCGGCGCATCATGCCGCCGAGCGTTTTTCCCGGGGCGAGTTCGTGGAACTGGGTGCCTTCTTCATTATTCTGAACAAGATACTCGCAGCACGCCGCCCAGCGGACCGGCGAGGTGAGCTGGTCGACGAGGCGTTGACGGATCGAATCCGAATCCGCTTCGTGCGGTTTGGCCGTCACATTGGACATCACGGTGCAGCTCAGAGTCTCGATTGGTGTCGCGGCCAACGCCTCGGCGAGCTCGACAGCCGCCGGTTTCATAAATGGCGAATGGAACGCGCCGGCAACACTCAAGCGCGTCGCCCGGAGTTTCATTTCACTGGCAATCGTCTCGGCACGGTCGCACGCAGCAGCGGAGCCCGAAATCACGACCTGACCGGGGGCGTTGAAGTTGGCCGCGACCAGAATGTCATTCTCGCGGGCCTTGTCGCAAACGGCGTTTGCGCTTTCTTCATCGGCGCCGATCAAAGCCACCATCGAAGAATCCGCGGCCTCGGCAGCCTCCTGCATCGCCTTGCCCCGCAGCGCGACGAGCTTGAGCCCGTCAACAAAGCTGAACGCGCCAGCCAGGTGCAACGCGGTGTACTCGCCCAGCGAGAGCCCAGCGGTTGCGATCATATTGAGCTCGTTCTTGGTCATGTTCTCGGCATCAAGCCATCCAGCGAAACACGCGACCGACGCGGTGTAGATCGCAGGCTGGGAAACATCGGTCCGGTTGAGCGTGTCGGCGGGGCCATCAAAGCAGAGTGTCGATAGAGGAGCACCGAGCGAATCGCCCAACGCTTCATCTGCCTGCTCGAAGATTGACCGGGCTGCTTCGGATGCATCGCACCAGAGTTTGCCCATCGAAACCGTTTGCGCCCCTTGGCCTGGGCAAAGGATGATATTGCTCATAGAAGTTTCCTTTTCAGAAAAAGCGTGAGTATCAGAACTGCCAGAGCGACGAGCCCCATGTCAGACCCGCACCGAAGGCGAGGAACATAACCTTCTGCCCCGGCTTGATTTTTCCGCCTGCAACAAGTTCGTCGAGAACGATCGGGATCGAGCCTGCGACGGTGTTGCCGTAGTTCTGGATGTTGACGAGCAACTTCTCTTCGGGAATCCCGAAGCGATCTCTTGCTGAATCAAGAATCCGTGAGTTGGCTTGGTGACAGACAAAGTGATCCACCTCGTCTGCGCTGATCCCGGTTTCTTTGAGTGTCTCGGCGATGACTTCCTGGAACTTGGTGACGGCGAACTTAAAAACCGCCTGCCCATTCATCTGGACCTTGTCGATCTTCCGATCATCAAACTCTATCTCGGCCGGGAAATCGAGCGGGCACGACGGGATAAATAGGTGCTTGGCCCCATTCCCGTCGGCGTGCATCTTGTGGGCGATCATGCCCTTGGTTGGATCTTCATGAGCCCGCAACACAACGGCCCCGGCACCATCACCAAAGAGAATCGCCGCACCGCGTCCGTAATCGGAGTAGTCAATATGGCGTGTAATCGTGTCGGCACCGATCACGCCAATGGTCTTGTACGCCCCGGATTTGATCATCGTATCGGCCATCGAGATGGTGAACAAGAAGCCCGAGCACGCCGCGTTGATGTCCATCGCGCCGATGTCATTGCAATCAAGCTCGCGGGCGACGATGCACGCAACTGAAGGCGTCGGCGAATCGCAGGTCATTGTCGCCACGAGCAGCAGGTCCAGTTCTTTGGCGTCGATATTTGCTTTGGCCAAGGCCTTGCGCATTGCTTCGGTTGCCAGCACGCTGGTGGTCTCGCCGCGAGCGATGTCGGCCTGGCGGCGGGTGCTGATCCCGGTTCGCTTGATGATCCATTCATCGGAGGTGGTCATCAGTTTTTCGAGCTTCTGGTTGGTCAGCTTGCCTTCGGGGAGGTGCATCGCGGTGCCGATGATCTCAACACCAACCTGTCCGTTTCCCCCAACAGAACCGCCCCCAGATTGACTACTCATACAGGTTCACCTTGCATGGCTTTTTCAGCCAAGGCCAATCGTTCGATGATCGCATCGTTGAGGCCGCTGTTGACAAACTCGATGGTTGTCGTGATTGCGTTTTTGATTGTTCTTGGTTCTGACGAGCCGTGGGCAATCAGCATGACGCCGTTGACCCCTAGGAGCGGCGCACCGCCATGCTCGTGGTAATCATTCTTGGCGTAGATCTGTTTGATAACGGGCTGGAACTTGACGGCGAGTTCTGGATCAAGCTCTTTGATCTCTTGACCGATCGCTTGGAACAAGCTCTTGGCGAGCCCCTCGGCCATCTTGAGCAGGGTGTTTCCGAGGAACCCGTCGGTGACGACGACATCGGCTGCGCCAGCGAAGAAATCGCGGCCTTCGATGTAGCCGATGAAGTTGATATCAGGCGTGTTTCTCAGCAGTTCGGCGGTTTCCTTGGCCAGGCCGGAACCCTTGGATTGTTCCGAACCGATATTCATCACGCCGATGCGGGGGGATTCGATCCCGTGGATCTTGCGGGCGTAGACCTCGGCCATGAGGCCGTACTGCCAAAGGTGGGTGGCGCGTGGTTCTGGGTTGGCACCGGCATCACACAAAGTGACGGGGCCATGGAAGGCGGGGATCGTCACGGCGATGCCCGGACGATGCACGCCGGGAAGCCGGCGCATGTTCATCTGACCAGCAGCGACGCACGCGCCGGTGTTGCCAGCGGAGATCACCGCATCGCAACGGACCTCTGCTTTTTTGGAGCCAAGCACCGACATCCGAACCAGCGTTGAATCCTTCTGATTCCGTACCGCTTCCATCGGAACCGCATCCATCGCGATCACATCCTCGGCGTGCTCAATGACAATCCGAGAATCGTTGATCCCATGCTCACTCAGGTACGCACTGATAATCGGCTCAGGACCGATCAACACGAGCGTGTCGTCTTGATCAATCACTTTGAGCGCATCAATACATCCGCGCAGAACCGCGTTCGGTGCATGATCCCCACCCATGACATCGATACCTAGTCGGACCGCCACGGCATACCTCAGTTTCAGTATTTAGTTAGGCGTTGACGCCGATACCCAGCTTGCGAACCTTAATGCGTAGACCCGGACGGACATAGCCCGACTCGGTACACGCCTTGTGGTGCAGCTTTGGCATACCCGAGAGTGGGCAGATGGTTGGTTTGATACCTGTGATGGCATCGTGGGAGCGACGACGCTTGCTTCGGCCTCGGCTCTGTCGTTGTTTGGGGACCATGTCGCTCTCCTTGACTGGGAACTCAAAAGAACCCGTCATATCGTCTACAAAATCCGCCCCAGGCACACGCCGGAGGTGGACGGGAACAATAGACCTCTTCTCATATCCCGTCAAACCAGATTGCCTTTTGAGGGCAAACTAGAATACTGGACAATCCCGCTGCTCCGGGTTATCATCATACCGGCCATAAAGCCATTGCCTCCCTAGCTCAATTGGTAGAGCAGCTGACTCTTAATCAGCGGGTTTCAGGTTCAAGTCCTGAGGGGGGTATTTTTCGTTTTTAGACCCTTTTTAACCACGCCCTTGCATAGTTGGTATTCGTTCGGGTCTTCCCGCCCCCAATAACAGATGAGATCAACCATGCCCAGCGGACGCGAATACTCAGGTGCCCAGCGGAAGATCATTAACCGCTACTACGACAACCACGATAATATCCTGGCGACCCGTTTGGGAGAGATCGTCACGGACATCGCTCTGGCCCAGGACAATCAGAAAAAACTTGATCGACTCTGGATTCGGGCCCAGCAGGCACTCTCCAAGACGGCGATCAAGCCGGAAGCTTGGAATAAAATCATCCAAAGCCGCGATCCCAAGGCCCTGGCGATGCTCATCTCCAAACTCGCCTGACTCAACTTGCCCAGATCACATTCTTCTGGTACAGTCCATGCGTTGAAGGTGCCGGGATTGATTTTGAAACCCGGTGAATAGGGAAGTGTGGTGAGATGCCACCGCGGACGCGCCGCCGTAACGGGCAACGATGACCGCTCAGTCGATTTCAATATCGACAGCCACTGATGGAGAACTCTTTCAAAGAGCGTCCATTGGGAAGGCGAGCGACTCAGAGCCCGGAGCCGGAAGACCTGCCTCAACAGATGTGTCGGACCTCGCGAAATGGGTCGGCGGATCGGTTGTGCGCCCCTCCCCGCGCTCTCCCCCCGCCCCCAAAGTAAAGATTTGCGAGATCAGACGAATTTGTTTTCTGGGGAGTGTCCTGCGCGAAACAGGGCAACACATCAGTCACCCGCATTTCTTTTCGCGGGTAGAGAGTTGAGAATTTTTATGAGTCTTCCCTTTAGATTCAACTGTGCGTTGGTTGCTGCGATGACTGCAGCCGCCACCGCTTCACCGTTCGCCACCTCCGTCCTGTCATACGACGCCGGATCAAACGCCATTGCCGGATACAGCGATGCGTCCACAGCCCTTGGCAGTGCCGAACGCTTCACAGGCGAAGGCATCTTCCCCGGCGGTGTCACCCCGTTCAATCCAGCATGGGGCACCGATGAACTCGTCTCCATCGGCTCCGGCGGCCAACTCACACTCGGATTCAACACCGCAATCACCAACAGCGCGTCCAACGCCTTCGGCATCGACCTCATCGTGTTTTCAAACGCCGGATTCGCCGACACCACCTGGACCGACGCCGACCCCCTCAACGACGGCACCGGATACACCGGCTCCAATCCATTCATCTTCGGCGCAGGCGGAGCCGCCACCGTCCAAGTCTCCGCCGACGGCATCAACTGGATCACCGCAACCACCACCACCCTGAATCTCTTCCCAACCCTGGGCTACAGCGATTTCATGAGCCCCACCCCAATGTCGCCCGGCTTGATCGAAACTGATTTCACCCAAGCCATGGATCCAACACTCACAGCCGCCGACTTTGCCGACATGTCCTTTACCGAACTCCGCGACTTCTACAACGGCTCAGGCGGCGGCGTCGGCATCGACATCGCCTCGACCGGATTGTCCTCAGCCAGCTTTGTTCGCTTCGTCAACAACTCTGGCCAGGCCTTCGAGATCGACGCCGTTGCCGTCGTGCCCGCCCCGGGGATGCTGATGATGGCCTCTGTCTTCGGCATCGGGATGACCCGGCGCCGTCGCTGATTGTTTGCTTGTCCTTCCGCCCCGTGCGTTTGCCGGGAATTGGGAGGCGAGAGATGGCCGGCGTTATGCGGAAACGCATGACGCCGGCTTTACCCTATTTTGTTGAGGAACTTCATTTGTCCAACTCCAATCCAATCCTCATATACGGCTCTGTACTATTGACAGCCTCGATGTCACTTGCCCAACCAATCACAGCACAGGTCTTCTCCGGAAACCAATCGCCCGGACCAATCCCGATCACCCCCGCATGGTGGACACAACTCGGCGGCTCAAGCTTGCACACCGGCTCAAGCCAAACGCCACAAACCAGCGGAGTCCATCTCTCAAATCCACGCTGGATCGCAACTGGTGACGGCTCGATCACACTAGAATTTACGCCACAATCAGGCGTCGTTGCTGACAACGAGCGGGTCTACGCCGTCGGGCTCGATCAGCAGTTCACCCAGCACCTCGCAGCCTTCGACCAAAACACCGGCCAACTCGCCTGGGCAACCGAAATCCCATTTTCACTTCTTGATTCATGGTCAACACCATCAATTGACACCATCAACAACACCATCATCTTCGGATCTGGGTTCTCGATGATCGCGCTCGATCGCTTCACAGGCAATCTCCAATGGACCACCACCCTCAGCACGCCCATCGTCAATGCGTCGCCATGCGTCACCGATGATCTCGGCGATGCCGATCGCGTGTTCATCACAGATTACTCATTCAGTTCAGGAGCCAACGGCTCGTTGATCTGTATCAATATCGACCCGTTCTCCCCTTCAAACCAATACGCCCCCGGAGATATCGTCTGGACCATCGAACTCCCCGGCGACTGTTCCGGCAACACCCCCGCCTACCGCGACGGCGTGGTCTATGTCTCGACGGCTGACAACGGGTTTGGCGGCTCCGGTCATATCCTCGCCTTTGATGCCACCGCGACGGCCGCACCATCGCCAATCTGGGACACACCCAACCCGCAGCCCCACGGCTTCTACAGCGCCGTCACCTACGCCGATGGCTATGTGTACGCATCAAGCTACAACTTCGCAGGGCTCCAGCGCAGCGCAAACACCATCAAACTCAACGCGAGCACCGGGCTGGTCGTGTGGTCGGTTCCGACCGTCCGCACCGATGCTTCGCCGTTGGTACTCCCAAACGGAAAAATCCTCGTCTCCGGCGGAGTCCCCACCTCTCCCACGACTTTGTTCACAGGATCACTCCCGGCAATCGAACTCATCGACGACCTTGGAATCTCGGCGGTGGTCCTCTGGGATTCATTTGAAGCAACCCATGAAGACCTCAACGATTCAGGCACCTGGGATCAAGGCGAGCCCTTCCTTTCTCTGGGCGGCTGGGGGCATCACCCGATTGCCTTTATCAGTCAGCGAAAAACCAAGCTCTTGGTTGGCACAATGACCCCGCCTTCAGGATTCAAC
>JAESRA010000059.1 GCA_016764895.1 Phycisphaerales bacterium
CCGTAGAACGAGCCATGGACCTGTGCCACATCGACAATGTCGCCAAAAGACGCGTCGGACACCTCTCCAAAGGCTACAAACAACGCGTAGGACTCGCAGGAGCCCTCATCCACGATCCACCCGTCCTCATCCTCGATGAACCCACCAACGGGCTCGATCCCTCACAAATCCGAGAGTCCAGATCACTCATCAGAGACCTCGCCCAAGACAAAACAATGCTCGTCTGCTCACACATCCTCCCAGAAATCGAACGCACCTGCCACCGCGTCATGATCATGAACCACGGCCAAATCCAAGCCGACGGCTCCCCACAAGAACTCATCAACGCAGCCCCAGGCCCAACAAAATACACCATCGAAATCCGAACCAACCCAACCGCAGGAATCGCGCACGCTTTGCGCGTTCTGGCGGCCGTCCCAGGTGTCGATTCAACCATCCCCGCCCAAACCCAGCCTGATGATTCCAGTCGAGGCTGGTCCCGCGTCATCGTCAACGCCGTCCCCAACGAAGGCGATCTCCGAGAACCCCTCGCCGGAGCAGCCGAAGACAAAGGCCTCTTCATCCGCGAACTCACCCAACAGAAACCAACGCTCGAATCCGTCTTCATGAGCCTCATCGACCCCGCCACAACAACAACCACGGGGGATCAATCATGATGACCGCCCTCAAACTCACGCTCAAAATGATCTGGACCCTCGCCGTCCGCGAGCTCATCTCGATGTTCCGCGTCCCCGCCGGCTGGATCATCATCGCCCTCTTTGCCTTCCTCTCGGCCGTCCTCTTTGTCAACCAAACACTCATCCCCGGACAGCCCGGCTCGATGCGATACTTCTTCTCCGCCTCCGCCTGGCTCCTGATCCCCATCGCCCCCGCCATCTCCATGCGCCTCATGTCCGAAGAATACCGCACCGGCAGCTTCGAATCACTCCGCACCACCCCCGCCGGCGACTGGGCCGTCGCCTGTGGCAAGTACCTCGGCTCGATCATGTTCCTCGCACTCATGCTCCTCCCATCACTGGTCTACCCCATCGTCCTGGCAATCGTCAGCAACCCAATGCCCGACCCAGGCCCCATCTTCGCAGGCTACCTCATGCTCCTGCTCGTCGGCTCGCTCTACCTCGCCATCGGGCTCCTTGCCTCATCAACCACCTCAAGCCAAACCCTCGCCTTCCTCGGGACCATGATGGTCCTGGTCCTCTTCATGGTCATCACCTCGGTCCTGAGCCCCAACGGCGGGTCCAAGCTCGCCCCGATCCTCCAAAAACTCTCGGTCATCAACCGAGCCGGGGAACTCGGCAAAGGCGTCATCGACACCGGAACCATCTTCTTCTTCGTCATCGGCAGCATCTGGATGGTCGCCCTGACCGCCGGAGTCCTCGAATCTCGCCGGCTCGCACGATCACGCTGGTCGCTCATCATCATGGGCGCTGTATTTGTCGGATCCACAGGGACAGCCGCGATCTTCGCAGGCGTCCTCACCAATGAGCACACCATCAGGATCGATGTCACCTCAACAAGTGCCCACAAACTCTCTCCCCGCGCAAAGAGCATGGTCAACGCCCTGCCAGGCCGCACCAGAATAGTCCTCGCGCTCAACCAAACGCAGACAGACCGCCTAGCACTCGATCTGGTCTCCGATGTCCTCGACACCTACGCCCGCGCTTCAGACTCGCTCACATCCCAAATCATCGACCTGGCCACCCCCGATGGTACCAACCAGATCAACACCCTCATCGCCCAACTCCGAGAACGCGAAGCCGGAGCCATCGCGCGCAACTCCAGCACCCTGAGCGATGTTTCCGCTGCGATCAACACCTCCGCCGAAGCCCTCAACAACGCCTCGGCAGACCTCGAAACCATCCGCCACGCCATCGACGCCTCAACAAGTGCCGCCGCAACAAACCGAGCATTCTTCGGACAACGGGCCGCACTCGTCAGGATCGGGGCTCAAGACCTCACAGCCATCGCCTCTACATTAAACACCAATCACATCCAAGCCATCGCACTCATCAACACCCAGATGGGCCAGCTCGAAGACCTCCAACTACAACTCAGCAACTTCGCCAAAGCCCCTGAAATCTCCCCCGCCGCCCGCGCAATATCCAAAACACTGGAAACCAAGCTCGACACGATCATCGACAACCTTGCCATCGCCGCCGACAAACTCACCAGACTCACCCCCATCGACGCCGACCGCGTCGCCACCGCACTGGCAACCGGCGAAGCCCTCCTCGTCATCGGCCCACCAGAAATCGGCATCGCCGCCGTCGAACTCGACGCCCTCCTCCCCTCAGCACAAGCCCTCCAAGACGCCGGAATCTCACCAGCCGGAGTCATCGGCCCGCGCGCCCAAGAACTCATCGCCACCGCCCTAGGCCAGCTCGTCATCCAATCACACCCAATCGTCGTCTTCGTCCACGCCGCAGGAAAAGGCGAACTCCTCGGCGGCTCAAACCTGCTCTCTAAATCCGTTGATCGATTCCGTCAACGCGGGATCGATTCAGTCGAATGGGCCGCCCTCCACCAAACCGATCAACCCTCCCTGAGTTCCATCGACCCACTCAGGCAACGCCCCGTGGTCTATGTCTTCCTCGCCGCAGACTCCGCCACCGGCGGCGGCGACACCGGAATCACCGGCGCCAGAAGAGCAACCGCACTCGCACAAATCGCAGAACAACTCATCAACAACGGCCAATCCGTCCTGATCTCCATGAACCCCTCAATCTTCGGTTCCTTCGGCGACACCGACCCACTCGTCAAAGCACTCGACCCATTCGGGATCGTGCCCGACCCAACCCTGACCCTACTCACCTCCAGACTCCAAGCCTCCAAACGCACCGCCGATCCCGCGACCATCTTTGTCCCCGCTGTAGGCACTGACCCAACCAATCAACCAACCAATCAACCGACCACCCACCCAATCGGCCAAGCAATCAGCGGGCTCTCAACCGTACTACCCTGGTCAGTCCCCATCACGCTGGATCCACGCGTCGGTGTCGAGACCAGGCCAATCATTTCAATCCCAGGCTCCCAAAACCTCTGGGCCGAACGCGACTGGATCAAACTCTGGTCAACCCCAGGCCAATCACGCCAGTACCTCAATGACCAACCTGTGTTTGATGATTCCAAAGACCTCCGCCGCGACCGATGGATCCTGGCCGCCGGTGCCCAAAAGGAACTCGGAAACTCCACCCAACGGATCGTCGTCGTCGGATCAAACTCATGGATCTACGACGCGGTCACCTTCAGCCAAAGCCAACTCGTCGACGGCCGCATCACCACCGCATTCCCAGGCAACCTCACCATGCTTCAAAGTTCCATCGCATGGCTCGCAGGTCTCGACGATCTCATCGCACCCGGAATCCAATCACGCCCCATCGCCACCATCCGCCCCTTGACCGATCCCCAACTCTCAACCTACCGCTGGATCCTGCTCGCCGGTGTCCCCGGCCTGATCCTCGTGCTCGCTGCCGGCTCCCGAATCACCTTCGGATAAAGCAACCGCCTCAGATGCAGCAACAACCAAAGCTTCCCTGTTCATCTTCTTCCAATGCCGAGCGACAATCGCCGTACATACCAATCCGACCGGCAGGACCATCGCCGTCTCGGCAGCACGGTTTATAAGATCCCCCGCAATCGCGGTGGCCATCGCGTGCCCGCCTACAGATGCCGTGAGCCCAACCCCCCACTCGCGGAACCCAATCCCCGAACCCGTCAAAGGCATCAACGAAGCAAGCTGCGAGATCGCACTAATAATCGCAATGTCACTGATACTCATATCAAGCCCCAGCACCTCAAACGCGAGCCAGTACCGCCCAAGCCACACAATCACATCGATCTGCCGGTACGCAAGAGCCCGCATCATGAGCCGAGCCTTTCTCCCAGACATCAAAGTGGACGCCACAAATATCACAATCACAGGCACAACCGGCAGCGCAATCGACCATCCCCCAGAAATCTCAACCATCAAAAACGCCACACTAACCAGCACCACATTAGAAATCCCCGCCAGCACTCCCGACCAGATCGAAGACTCAATCGAATCCCGCAGACGGATATTGTTAATCGCCTTGTGATACCCAATCCGCCCAAACAACCCCGCCCGCATCGGCAAATAGTTAAACAACCACGCGCTCCCAACAAGCACAAACATTTCACGCACCCCCACCTTCCCATGCCGAGACTGCAACGCGTGCAAACACATCGACACCGACAAATGATTCCCCATCGGACTCATCAAAATCAACGCAATCATCCACCAAGGCGACGAACTCACCGACTCCCAAACCCCATCGAGCCCATCGGTCGCCCGATACACAAAATATCCCGCCCCGCCCAGCAACACCATACTGATAACAAACATCACCAAGGTCCGCGTCCGCGAAACCGAGCGACGGCTCACCGCTTCAACTTCTCTATCGCCAGCAGGCAACTCTGACTCAGGCTGTTGGGTAATCCCCATGCGTTCCCTTCAAAACCCTCAATGCCCGATCAGTATCCGACCAGTACCCGATCAGTATCCAAGTGCTTCTTCCATACCCGGAGCAAAGGTCTCAAACGGACGGTCAGTTCCAGCATACATCGGTTTGATACCATCGATCCGCTCAAACAAGAAATCCGCGATCCATCCCAAACGGGAATCACGATGCAAACGAGCCACATCAAACACAGGCGACCCCATCGTCTCAACCCGCGTGAGCAGCACCATCGCCACAAGCACAGGATCGATCTCAGGCTCAATCAATGAATCCGAAGTCAGCGTCTGCTGGACCCGCTCATCAAACGACGCCATCGCCACACTCGCAACTTTCGTAGGCAGCACCCCGAGCATCCAAACCTTGGTAGCCGTGTCCCCGCCATCATACCGACCCCACAACGCATCAACCAATCGACCAAAATCCTCATCGGTCAACTCTGGACGACGCGACGGGCTATACAAAATCGCGGCCGCCCCTAAAATACTGCGCTCCATGCGAACACGATCAGTCCCCCCAATCCCCTCAATAAGCATATCGACCGGCTGCGTCACCTCTCCCAGCACCCGCCGCTCAACCAAAGGCGACTCGCTCACAAGAGCAAACGGCGAATTCACAATCCCACCAGTAGGCAAAGGCTTAAACCCCTGCAAAGCACGCCAACGCTGACGAATCACCGACTGAGGCTGCGTCTGAATGAGCCACTTGGTCTGCACAGAATCAGGATCAATCTCAATCACCAACTCCTCAAGCGGCATCAAACGCAACCGGCGACCAAGATCCACAACCTTAGCCCGACCCACACCCTGAAAATCGCTATCAATCTCGCGGAACCCAGGGACAATAAGAAGATTCGAATCAATCGGATGAGCACTCCCCAGCGACATCGGCAACGCCGACAAATTCGACAGCCTGATCGTCAACCGCGCCGACTCACCAGCCTCAAAGCTGGTCTTGGTTGGCTTGATACGCAAACTCATCGTGTTCTCAGGATTCGTGATCATCTTCTCAAGCCACACAGGCACGCCATCAGCGATCTCGCCCATCAGCACACCCTCAGGCGTGGTCATATCGGCACCATCAGTCAACTCCTCAAGACGAGAGCGAGCAATCGCACCCGCCGCTTGAAGTGGATAATCAAGTGTCAACTGGGTGTACAACTTGATCGACTCTTCCAAGTTGTTGAGCCGTTCACTGATAAGTGCGATCAACAAATCTCGCGGAGCAGACGGAGCCAGTTTTTCAATCGCTTGATCCCGCGCGTTCTCATATTCACCAGCAGCAAACTTACTAAAGGGTTCAAAGGGGCGGAAGAATCGTTCAAGTTCAGGGACGCTCTCAATGATGTTACCCATATCGGTCTTGATCACTTCCGCGTCAACACCAACGATCGCACGCATCGTCTGAAAGGTCACAACCTCAGAAAGATACGCCCCAAGCAGAGCCCCCCGATTGGCTCCCCGAACCCCCATCTGCTCCTGGGCAGCAACAAAGTACGCAACCAGCCCGTTCTCCAAATCCAACAAAACAGAATCCACCGTCTCCTGGTCATGCAAAATAAAGGCCGCCAACAACCGAATCCGATCAATCCCGGGTTCATACCGGATATCCATAGGAGGCGTCAAATCATCAATCGGTTCATCGGCAGCAATCCGCGCATCAATCCGCGCCTGCGTCGTCGCCCGCTCATCGGCAAGCGATGGATTCAACCGATCCAAAATCGCCTGAGGCCCCTCGTTCTGCCACAACAATGACAACTGCTGCTCTTGAATCGCTGGCGGAATACTCCCAGTATCAATCTGGAAAATCTGAATACCAGTCTTCAAAAATCGCCACGCCGCATCCGTTGCCCCCTCAGCAGCACACATCCGCGCAATAGCAATATGCACATGCGGATCCAGCGGATCAGCATACAACACCCGAAGTTGCAAACGCATCCGAGTCGACGGCCTCTCAATCTTGATCGAATAATGCTGCGCTATCAAAGACTGCGCCGCTTTATTCGACGGATCAAGCTTGCCAGATCGCCGAAGAGCCGTCAAAAACGCGACCTCATTGCCACGCTCCCTCTCAAGCAAAGCCATGTCCAGCGCAAGCCGAGATCGAACAGACGGATCAATCGACTCACCACGCTCACCAAGAAAACGCCCATACGCATGAATCCGAGCCTCTACGGTCTGCTCACGATTCACAACCGCACTAATCAATCTGAGTTGAGCCACCGTATCCTTAGGATCATTCCGAACAATACTCCGAGTCGCCCGAATCAACTCCTCATGATCCCCAGCCATCCACGCCGCCTCCGCAGCAGACCGCGCCAAATCAGCATCGCGGGGATCCAACTCCATCGCCATGGTCAACACATGCATCGCCAATGTATAATCAGCCGGAGTCGCAGGCTCATTGAGACCCAAATCCAGCCCCACCACGATCTCCATCGAATCAGCAGCACGCTCACTCGACACCTGAGCCAATGACTGACAACACGACAAACCACTCATCAAGCAAATCACAATACGGAGTTTGGAATCCATCACACCCCTCCTTTTAAATCAATCGTGCGCCAACAACAAGAACAAAACTCACCGCCCCGATCACAAACAATACCCAATACGCCACCAAGGACAAACGCCTCGGAACAAACACAAATATCCGCTCGGCAACACATATCAAAAATACCAACTGCCCCCCGGCAAGCATCCCAAGACCAATAAGCCCACGCTCAAAATCACTCAATCGCCCAAGAAACCCCGGAAGCGAAGGCTCAACAAATATCCAAAGCCCAATCACCCCCAACGACAACCCCCACACCGCCGCACCAAGCATCTTACTTCAAACAATACACAATAAGCGCCACTAAAGATCGACGAATGGAAGCGTACCGCCACTTCTTGGACGACGCGTCGC